>NZ_CP116899.1:2057500-2357500 GCF_030997045.1 Microbulbifer sp. TB1203
TTCGAACCCTCGATGGGCGTTAACCCATACGCCCTTAGCAGGGGCGCGCCTTCAGCCACTCGGCCATCTCACCGTAAAAACTCCTCTTCCAGCGATGCAGCAGTCAATACCCGTGGACCGCTGAAAGTGGACGGCATCATACCAACGGCCAGACAAAAATCAATGGGGAATCAATAACTTTTTGTCGATCGCCACCGAGCGGGGCACTTATTGTACAGCCACCGGAAAGAGTGAAATGCGGTTGCGCACTCCATTAAAAAAGGCCGGAAAACCCGGCCTTTCTTGTGACGGACACCGGAACTGCTATTCGCCGGTGCCCTCCTCCTCTGAGGATTGCTTTTCGCGCTGAATGCGTTGGTAAATCTCTTCGCGATGCACAGCCACCTCTTTCGGCGCATTGACGCCGATTCGAACCTGGTTGCCTTTCACGCCCAGCACAGTCACGGTCACATTGTCGCCAACCATCAGCGTTTCGCCAATCCGGCGGGTTAAAATCAGCATTACCTACTTCTCCTTGATCATCCTGTGATAAAGCACAACCGGAGTTCCCCTCACAATGTGCTTATGGTCATCATAACCGGATGGCGGCGCTAGAAGTCGAATATTGTCCATCTCTGTATTCAGTATTGACCAGCCGATCAAAATCTCAACAGGTCGGACTCTACGCCAAATGACTAAATCGCTATGGAAAGCGCGTCGCCGCCTTCATTCTGGTTATAGTTACTCACTCCTGGGTTCCGACAGCTCGAACGCACTGTGCAGTGCGCGCACCGCCAGTTCCAGGTAGCGTTCGTCGATGATCACCGAGATCTTAATCTCTGAGGTGGTGATCATCTGAATATTGATGTTGTCTTCCCCCAGAGCCTCGAACATCCTGCTCGCCACATTCGCGTGGGAGCGCATGCCCACACCGACTATCGAGACCTTGGCGATCTTGTCGTCGGCTACCACTTCCCTGGCGCCCAGCTCCTCCGCCACCCGCTCCAGCACCTCCCGGGCCTTGACCAGGTCATTGCGGTGCACGGTGAAGGTGAAGTCGGTAGTGCCATCGACAGAACTGATGTTCTGTACGATCACGTCCACTTCGATGTTCTCAGCGCCAACCGGCGCCAGGATACGGCAAGCCACCCCGGGGTTATCCGGCACACCGCGAATGGTCAATTTGGCCTCGTCGCGGTTAAAGGCTATGCCGGAAACGACTGGCTGTTCCATCTCGTTGTATTCCTCATCCAGACTGATCAGAGTACCGCCACCCTCTTCAAAGGTGGAGAGTACGCGCAATGGCACCTTGTACTTGCCGGCAAATTCCACCGCGCGAATCTGCAGCACCTTGGACCCGAGGCTGGCCATTTCCAGCATCTCCTCGAAGGTGATCCTGTCCAGCCGGCGGGCGCTGTCCACCACACGGGGATCGGTGGTGTAAACGCCGTCCACATCGGTGTAAATCTGACACTCGGTGGCATTCAGTGCCGCAGCCAGGGCCACGCCGGTGGTGTCGGAACCGCCGCGGCCGAGGGTGGTGATATTGCCTTCCTCATCGACCCCCTGGAAGCCGGCCACTACGATGACCTTGCCCGCATCCAGGTCCCGGCGCATCCGCTCCACATCGATACGCTGGATGCGCGCCTTGGTATGCGCATTGTCGGTGAGGATCTTTACCTGGCCCCCGGTATAGGAACAGGCGTCATAGCCACGCTTTTTCAATGCCATGGTGAGCAGGGCAATGGTGACCTGCTCTCCGGTGGATACCAGGACGTCCAACTCGCGGGGGTCGGGCTTCTCCTGGACCTGATACGCCAGATCGATCAGGCGGTTGGTCTCACCGCTCATGGCGGAGAGCACAACTACCATCTCATGGCCCTGCGCACGAAACGCCGCCACTTTATCGGCCACCGCCTCGATGCGCTCGATAGAGCCAACCGAGGTACCGCCGTATTTCTGCACGAACAAACTCATGGGGTTAAGTGTTTCCTTACTGCTACAAGGTTAATGCGCTCGCGGCAGCTATTCGCGCAAGCCGCGCACTTAATCACCAAACTCCGCTGAAATCAACAGATCAGCCGTTAACAACTGTTAACTTGGCCTAAAAAGACCAGTGGTGAGTACTTGGTAGTCAGGGATCGGTACTTGAGTACCGCTGTTGGTCACGCCCATTGATCACTAACCACCCAGATGCCCTTCGACCCAGGCCGGCACCTCTGCCAGCATGGCCGGCAACGCGGCCACATCAGCGCCGCCACCCTGGGCCATATCCGGGCGACCGCCACCCTTACCACCCAGTTTACCGGCGGCAAAGCGCATCAATTCACCGGCGGCGATACGGCCGGTCAGGTCCTTGGTGACCGCGGCCACCAGAGCGACTTTGTCTTCCCCGGGGGCGGCCAGTAACACCACGCCGCTGCCCAGCTTGTTCTTCATCTGGTCCGCCAGGTCGCGCAGGGATTTGGCGTCGGCGCCATCGACAGACGCCGCCAGCAGTTTGAAGCCATTTAGTTCCACCGCCTGGCTGGCGAGATCACCGCCACTGCCACTGGCCAGTTTGGTTTTCAGTTGGGCCAGCTCTTTCTCCAGCTTGCGGTTGTTGGCCAGCAACTGCTCGACCTTCTCCGCCAGGGTATCCGGGCGCGCTTTGAGCAGGGCGGCGGCGTGCTCCAGCCGCTGCTGGGCGCTGTCGAACAGGGCCAGGGCATGGGCACCGGTCACCGCTTCAATACGCCGCTGGCCGGAGGCGATACCACTCTCGGTCACTATCCGCAGCAGGCCGATATCACCGGTACGCTGTACGTGGGTGCCGCCACACAATTCCACGGAGAAGGGACTCCCGTTATCGATCTCACCCATGGACAGCACGCGCACATGGTCGCCGTACTTCTCGCCGAACAGGGCCATGGCCCCCTTCTGCTTGGCAGTTTCGATATCCGTCTCTTCGGTTTCCACCGGAGTGTTGGCGCGGATCTGCGCGTTCACCAAGGATTCGATAGCGTGCAGCTGCTTGGCGGTAACCGCCTCCGGATGAGAGAAATCGAAACGCAGCCGCTCCGAGTCCACCAACGAACCTTTCTGGGTCACATGCTCGCCGAGCACCTTGCGCAAGGCCGCGTGCAGCAGGTGGGTGGCGGAGTGATTCAGCGCAGTGGACTGGCGCACGTCCGCGGATACCCGCGCGTGCAGTTTGTCGCCCACGGCAATCCCGCCGCTCAGCACTTTGCCGCTGTGCAGGTGGTGCGCCCCCTGTTTGGTACAGTCGCGCACCTCGAAGCGGTCATCCGCATTTTCCAGATAGCCGCTGTCCCCAACCTGGCCGCCGGACTCGGCGTAGAAGGGGGTGCGGTCCAGCACTACGGCGCCCTTTTCCCCCTCTTCCAGGCGCTGTACCTGCTCGCCGTCCTTGATGATGGCGAGCACCGTGCCTTCAGCTCCGGTGGTTTCATAACCGAGAAATTCGGTGGCCCCCTCCAGGTCCAGGGCCCCGGCGTACTCCTGTTTGAACTTGCCGGCGGCGCGGGCGCGCTGGCGCTGGGCCTCCATAGCCTCCTCGTAGCCGGGCATATCCAGGGTCAGGCCGCGCTCGCGGGCGATGTCCTGGGTGAGGTCGGTGGGGAATCCGTAGGTGTCGTGCAGAGTGAAGACCAGCTCACCGGGGATCTCATCGCCCTCGAGGGTCGACAGGGCGTCGTCCAACAGCGCCATGCCCTTGTCCAGGGTTTTGGCGAACTGCTCTTCCTCTTTGCGCAGGGCGTTTTCGATAATCTGTTGCTTCTCGCGCAGCTCCGGATAGGCGTCGCCCATCTGCTCGGCCAGGGCCTCCACCAGTTGGTAGAAGAAGATTTGCTTGTGCCCCAGCTTGTGGCCGTGGCGCACGGCGCGGCGGATGATACGCCGCAGCACAAAGCCGCGGCCCTCGTTGGAGGGCATGACGCCGTCGGCGATCAGGAAGGAGCAGGAGCGGATATGATCGGCGATCACACGCAGGGATTTTTCTTCCAGGTCGTCACAGCCGACGATTTTCCCGGCGGCCTTGAGCAGCGCCTGGAACAGGTCGATCTCATAGTTGGAGTGCACCCCCTGCAGAACCGCGGCGATGCGCTCCAGGCCCATGCCAGTGTCCACCGAGGGCTTGGGCAGCGGATGGAGTTCGCCGTCGGCGGAGCGCTCGAACTGCATGAATACCAGGTTCCAGATCTCGATATAGCGGTCCAGGTCGTCGTTGTCGGAACCGGGCGGTCCGCCGGGCACATCCGCGCCGTGGTCGTAGAAGATCTCGGAACTGGGACCGCAGGGGCCGGTGTCGCCCATCTGCCAGAAGTTGTCCTCATCCAGGCGCGAGAAACGATCCGGGCTTACACCCACCTCCTTCTGCCAGATATCCGCGGCCTCGTCGTCGCTGATATGCACGGTGACCCAGAGGCGATCCTCCGGCAGTTTCAGCACCTGAGTGAGAAACTCCCAGGCAAAGTGGATTGCCTCGCGCTTGAAGTAGTCGCCGAAGCTGAAATTGCCCAGCATTTCGAAAAAAGTGTGGTGGCGGGCGGTGTAACCGACGTTTTCCAGGTCGTTGTGCTTGCCGCCGGCGCGCACGCAGCGCTGGGAGCTGACCGCGCGATTGTAGGGGCGGGTCTCCAGGCCGAGGAAAGTGTCCTTGAACTGCACCATGCCGGCGTTGGTAAACAGCAGCGTGGGATCGTTGCCCGGTACCAGGGAGCTTGAGGGCACAATGGTGTGGCCCTGCTCGGCGAAGTAATTCAGGAAGGCTTCGCGTATCTGTGCGCTTTTCATCCAGCGTAATTCCACATCGTTAGTCAAAAATCAATTTGGGCGGCCCAGCTTCTAACGAAGCAATTAACGCGATGCGAAGGCCATGATGCCGGTGTTTCTCGCGCACGGAAGGGCATATCGCAAGCAGCCGTCCCTGGAATATCTCCCGGCCCGGCCTTCCTTGGCCGGGCGCGATGCCACGCAGCGAGCAGTGCTCGCTATGCGCGCGGCCTCGCCCCGCAAACAGCCACCGGCAGCAGGGCCGCCAAAACCTTATTTCAGTGCGCCCAGATCCCGCTCGCGCATCTTGCTCTGAGCCAGCAGATGGATATGCAGATGGAAAACCGTCTGCCCCGCGCTGCGGCCGTTGTTCACCACCAGGCGGAACCCCTCGAGTCCCAGCTTGCGGCCCAGTTCCCCGGCCACCCACAGCAGGTGGCCGAGCAGCGGCTTGTCACCGGGCTCCGCCACGGACAGATTCACCAGCGGCTTGCGCGGGATAATCAGCAGGTGGGTGGGCGCCTGCGGAGCGTGGTCCTTGATGACGATGCACTGATCATCCTCGTAGACGCGTTCGGCGGGGATTTCGCCGGAGATGATCCGGCTGAATACACTGGGTTCGGCCATGGGCGTCAGTTGTTCTTGTCCAGCTTTTCATCGGCAGTCAGCTGGCGCGCCTCGGACTCCAGCATCACCGGTATGCCGTCGCGCACCGGATAGGCCAGGCCGCTGGCCTTGCACCACAGTTCCTGGCGGTCCTCGTGATATTCGAGCGGCGCCTTGCTCACCGGACACACCAACAGACTCAGCAGCTTCTTATCCATACCCCTGTCCCTATTCCCACTCACCGGGCCCCGTCCGGGCCCAAAAATGACCGCGTATAGTACAACGCTTGGGATCAGCGGGAAACCGCGGCTGCCGGCATGGGCAGCAGCAATTCGAGATGTTGCAGCAGCAGCTCCCGCGCTCGCGGCCCTTCCTCCGCCTCGTTGAATACCTCGTGATAGGCATCGGGAAAAACATGCAGCTGTTTGTTCCCGCTGCCCAGGCGCTCGAACCAGGCGCGGCTGGTGGCGGCATCCACCACCTTGTCCGCTTCCGGCAGCAACAGCAGGCACGGCTCGGTGATCTGCGGGAGGCGGGGATAGAGATAGTCGCGCTCGCGCAGGAAGGACACAAACCACTGCAGCGATACACGCCCATGCACCAGATCGTCCGCCCGGTAGTCCTCGACCACGGCGCTGTCGCGGCTGAGCCAGCGCGGGTCAATGCGATTGGGCAGGGTCAGGCGCGGCGCCAGCACCGCCAGCCGCTGTGCCAGCCAACGCTCCAGGGAGCCCGGCTCCCGGCAGCCGCGAAATCCCGGCGCGGAGAGAATCAGGCTGTCGATGCCCCCGTAACGCACCGCGCAGCCACAGGCGATAACGCCCCCCATGCTGTGACCCAGCAGGTGCAGGCCGCAGCCGGCGTTGTCCCGTTTAACCAGGCGGATAAAGTGGTGCAGGTCCTCGCTGTAGTGGGCGAAGTCGTCGATATGGCCGCGCGGCCCCTCGGACAGGCCGTGGCCGTAGTGATCCAGTGCGTAGACGCTGAAGCCGGAGCAGTTGAGCTGCCGCGCCAGTTGCCGATAGCGTCCGCTGTGCTCGCCCAACCCGTGAGCGATCACGACGGCGCCCAGCGCCCCTTCGACCCACCAGCGCCGATAGTGGAGGCGATTGCCTCGGGAAACGAACTCCATTTTTTCTCTCCTCATCATCTATTTATTGTTATTTTCCGCCCGCCGGCCTATTCGCGCTCCAATCCCTCCTGGTACTCCCCCAACATCGCCAGGTGGTTGAGCTCCGCGCGCTTCAGAAGGGCCTGTTGCGCCGCCGGGCCGTTTTCGGCAACGCCCTGCCAGGCTTTGAGCGCCGGCTCCTGTAACGCCCGGCCGTAGGAAAAACTGAGCTGCCAGGGAGCATGCCACAACTGGTTGAGCGCATTGAGGTTGATCGTGGCCTCTTCGGGCCCCTGGCCGCCGGATAGGAAATTGATACTGGGCACCGCGACGGGTACGGCGCGGCGCAGACTGCGCATGGTGTACTCCGCAACCTGTTCGGCGGGTGCCTTGGCGCACTCCTTGCCCGGGGTGACCATGCTGGGCTTCAGGATCATCAGCTCCAGCACCACGCCGTGCTGGTGCAGGGCGTGAAACACCGCGTGCCACACCTGCTCGTTCACTTCGGCGCTGCGCTGAATGCTGTGATTGCCATCGATCAGCACTTCCGGCTCCACAATCGGCACCACTCCCCTGGACTGGCACGCCGCCGCGTAGCGGGCGAGCATTTCCGCGTTCGCGGTCAATCCCAACCGGGTGGGGTTTTCCGGGGTGATCGGGTAGACCTCGCGCCACTTGGCGAAGCGCGCCCCCTGCTCCTTGTAGCCGTCCAGCCGCTCGGCCAGGCCGTCCAGACCGTAGGTAATCATATCCCCCGGCGCACCGGGCAGCGGGCCCTTGCCCTTGTCCACCTTGATACCGGGAACGATCCCTTGCTTCGCCGCCAGCTGTGGCAGCGACGTGCCGCTGTCGTCCGCCTGCCTCAGGGTCTCCTCGAACAGGATCACCCCACTAATGTATTCACCCAGCCCCTCGGTGGACAGCAGTAGCGAGCGGTAAAAGCGACGGTGCTCTTCGGTGGATTCGACCCCCACGGAGTCGAACCGTTTGGCGATGGTACCGTTGCTCTCGTCGGCGGCGAGAATGCCGCGACGACCGTCCACCATATCGTCGATGGTGCTTTGCATTTCTTCATTGACAGACATAACTGTTCCCCTCCTGGTTTCAGCCTCGTTTCAGAATAGGACCTCTGCCCTCTGTCATCTCAACCTCTGTCATCTGAACGTCCGGCAGGCCGTCACCGCTTTGCACCAACCACCGACCAGTTCATCGCGACGCGCCGGTTCCATTTGCGGCACGAAGTCCCGCTCGATCTCCAGCAGACTCCGGGGCATATCCCCGGCGGGCCAGATACCGGCGCCGATCCCTGCCAGCAGCGCCGCACCCACGGCGGTGGACTCTATCTGCCGCGGCCGCTCCACGCGCACCCGGGAGATATCGGACTGGAATTGCATCAGGAAATTGTTCGCACTGGCACCGCCGTCGGCACGGATATGGCTGATTTCCATCCCGAGCCCCTCCGCCATCAGCTGCGCCAGTTCGTCGCTCTGGTAGGCGATGGATTCCAGGGTGGCGCGAACCAGCTCCGCCTTGCCGGCGCCGCGGGTGAGGCCGCAGATGGTTCCGCGGGCGGCGGAATCCCAATGGGGCGCACCCAGTCCGCTGAACGCCGGCACCAGATAGACGCCGCGGGTATCCGGGACCCGGTTGGCGATGGTTTCTGTCTCCGCAGCATGCTGGATCAGGCCCAGTTGGTCCCGCAGCCACTGCACCGCGGAGCCGGCATTGAATACCGCGCCTTCCAGGGCATAGACCGGCGCTCCCGCGGGATCGCAGGCAATAGTTGTGAGCAGGCCCCGGGGCACCTGCGGCCGCTCGGCGCCTGCGTATGCGAGCATAAAGCAGCCGGTGCCGTAGGTATTCTTGATGCTGCCGGGCTCGGTGCAGCCCTGGCCGAACAGGGATGCCTGCTGGTCACCCGCCACCCCGCAGATGGGTACTTCAGCGCCGAGAAACACCTGAGGGTCTGTGGTGGCGAAATGTCCGGCTGAGGGCAGTATCTTCGGCAGCAGCGACTGGGGGCACTCGAACAACTCCAACAGCTCGCCGTCCCAGTTTCTCTCTTCCAGGTTGTACAGCAGAGTGCGGCTGGCGTTGGTGTGGTCGGTGAGATGGGCACGGCCGCCGCTCATCTTCCAGATCAGCCAGCTGTCCACGGTGCCGAAGCAGAGTTCGCCGGCGCGAGCGCGGGCCAGCAGTTCCGGCTGCTGCCGGAATAGCCACTGCAGTTTGCTGGCGGAAAAGTAAGCGTCCAGTACCAGGCCGGTCTTCTCGAGCAACCACTCGGCTTTACCCGCGCGCTCCAGCTCGGCGCACAGTTCCGCGGAGCGGCGGCACTGCCAGACGATTGCCGGACATACCGGCTCGCCGGTTTTCCGGTCCCACAGGATGGTGGTTTCCCGCTGGTTGGTGATCCCCAGGGCGGTGAGATCGGCGGCGGCAATCCCCGCCCGCTCCAACGCCGCGGCGCAGACCCGCAGGGTGACCTGCCAGATCTCCTCGGCTTTCTGTTCCACCCAGCCGGGGTGGGGATAGTAATTGGGGAGTTCGGAATAGCTGCGGCCCAGCAGGGTGCCGCTGGTGTCGAAGACGAAGGCGGTGGTTCCGGTGGTGCCCTGGTCGATGGACAGGATCATGGGGAATTCTCGCGCTTATTGTTGTTTCCCTGACAATCTGTAGGAGCGGCCGTTGGCCGCGATAGCGGGCCCGCGGCCCGCGTGCCGAGCTGGAGCTCGGCGTTCCCAGGGAGCCGCTCCTACAGGGGTCAGTAAACTCTAATGAGCAGAGTATAAGTCGGATTCCTCCGCGTCCAGCGCCCAGTTGATGGCGTCGGCGGGAAATCCGCGGTAGGCGAGATAGCGTTGGCGCCGCGCTCGTTCCTTGAGCTGCTGGTCACGCGGCAGGGCGGAGCTGACCGGACTGCGGAATTTGCGCTGCAGCTGCTCCGCGGCGAGCGCAAACCAGTCCGCTTCCAACTGCTCCAGCGCACTGTTGATCAGGTCGCCTTCGATACCGCGCTGGTGCAATTCGCGGCGGATGCGCAGCGGTCCCTGGCCACGCTGTACGCGGGAGCGGGCAAAGACCTCGGCGAAGCGGTGATCGGACTGGTAGTTGAGATCCTGCAGGCGCTGGAACAGCGCATCGAAATCGGCGCAGGGGAATTTATCTGCGAGCTTCTCCCGCAATTCGAGGCGGGAGTGCTCGCGTCGGGAGAGCAACTCAAGCGCCGCACCGTAGAGCGCTTGAGTCTTGTCCTCGGAGGGAAACACTAGTCTTCCGTGATTTCCGCTGCGGTTTCCTCCGGCTTCGCCGGCACCGGAGCACCCAGCAACTGCGCGCGCAGCTGGCCTTCGATCTCATCGCGGATTTCCTGGTTCTCCTTCAGAAACTTGACCGCGTTGGCCTTGCCCTGGCCGATCTTGTCGCCCTTATAGCTGTACCAGGCGCCGGCCTTGTCGATCAGGCCCAGCTTGACACCGTAGTCGATGATCTCGCCCAGCAGGTTGATGCCCTGACCGTACATGATCTGGAACTCGGTCTGCTTGAACGGCGGCGCCACCTTGTTCTTGACCACCTTCACCCGGGTCTCGTTGCCCACCACTTCGTCGCCCTCTTTCACCGAGCCGATGCGGCGGATATCCAGGCGCACGGAGGAGTAGAACTTGAGCGCGTTGCCGCCGGTGGTGGTCTCCGGCGAGCCGAACATCACGCCGATCTTCATGCGGATCTGGTTGATGAAAACGCACAGGGTATTGGTGTTCTTGATATTGCCGGTGAGCTTGCGCAGCGCCTGGGACATCAGTCGCGCCTGCAGGCCCACGTGGGAATCGCCCATCTCGCCCTCGATTTCCGCACGCGGGGTCAGCGCCGCCACCGAGTCCACCACCAGTACATCCACCGCGCCGGAGCGCACCAGCATATCGGCAACTTCCAGCGCCTGTTCGCCGGTATCCGGCTGGGACACGATCAACTCGTCCACATTCACGCCGAGCTTTTCCGCATAGATGGGGTCCAGCGCGTGCTCGGCATCGACGAAGGCACAGGTGCCGCCCTTGCGCTGGGCTTCGGCAATGACCTGCAGGGTCAGGGTGGTTTTACCGGAGGATTCCGGGCCGTAGATCTCCACGATTCGGCCGCGGGGCAGACCGCCGATGCCCAGGGCCACATCCAGGCCCAGGGAGCCGGTGGATATTGCCGGAATCTGGACGCGCTCCTTGTCCCCCATGCGCATCACCGTACCCTTGCCGAACTGGCGCTCGATCTGAGACAGCGCCGCCTGCAGTGCCTTGTCTTTGTTGGAATCCATGACCCTTCCCGTGTGTTTGAGCGTTGTTTGTTGGGGGCAAGCTTAGCGAAGGATTACTGTATAAGCAACCAGTAATCCCGGGAGCGCGGAGCTCCAGCTCCGCTCGCGGTCCGCAGGACCGTCACCGGCTCAAAACTGGAGCAGAATCGCCACCCGCCGCTACTCCGGATGTTCCCGCACCAGCACCAGCATCCCCCGCAGCGCCTCGGCCACCGTCTGCGCCTGAACCGCCGCGCGGTCTCCCTCGAAATGGAAACACTGCGCCCGGATGGTTACCGGCTCCTGCCCGGCGGATATGGCCCAGGCGATCCACACCGTGCCCACCGGCTTCTCCTCGGTGCCACCGTCCGGGCCGGCAATGCCGCTCACCGCCACGGCGATATTGGCATCCATGGCCGCCAGCGCACCGCTGGCCATCTGCCGCGCCACCTGCTCGCTCACCGCGCCGAAACTTTCCAGATCCTCCTCCGCCACGTCCAGCCAATCGCGCTTGATCCGGTTGGCGTAGCTCACCACCGAGCCCTCGAACCAGTTGGAGGCCCCGGGCACCGAGGTGATGGCCGCGGCGATGCCGCCGCCCGTGCAGGACTCCGCCGCCGTGGCGCGCCAGCCGTGCTTGTGCAGTTCCTCGCCGAGGGTCTGCGCCAATTCCAAAATCTCTATTTTTCCGGTCATCCGCAAGCCCCTCTCAATCACTCATTTGCAATAAACCTGCTAGGGCTACCACACCAAGTCACAAACAATGAGCGAACCGCACGCGTAGCCGCCACATGCAGCAGGGCCCGTTCATTCAGCTCCCGAGCCCGTATTTCGGTGATATCCTCCGTACTATTTCCTCTCGGCGGCATGGGCACCACGCCCTCTGAGATGCCGACCAGAAACACGTCCTTGAATTCCAGGCCTTTGATCCGATGCATGTTGGCATAACGGACCCCTAGCACCGCGGTATTATCGGTAGTATCCCGGCTGACTTTGTACACTTCTATCCCGGCTTCCCGCAGTTTCCCGGTGACCATTTTCAAAGGAATTTCCGTTCGCCCTACAAGGCAGATATCACTCAGCGGAACCGCCTCTTCCTGCAAACGCCGGATCTTCTGAACAATAAATTCCGCTTCATCCTGCGCATTTTCGAATCCATGCACAGACGGCGGCTGGCCATCAAAAAGTGACCGATAGCCATTTGGCCTGTCTGTCCCGCCGTCCAGGTCATCGACCTCCACGCCCTCCAGCACCGCGGTGGCATAACGGCGGATCTGCTCACTGGTACGGTAGTTGATACGAAGTTTGCGCCCCCTGCCCCGAATATTGATACCGCAGGAGGATAAAGAAGCCCTTTTCTTGTAGATGCGCTGGTGAGCGTCACCAACAATCATCATGCAATCCCGGTTGTCAATGGGCACCAGCTCACCCAGCAACTTGAATGCCTCAGCGCCGAGATCCTGGCCCTCATCGACCACAACCGCACGGTAGGGCCGCACCACCGCCCCCTCCCTGATCTTGTCGATGGCAATAAAGACACCGTCCTCCATCGTTACCAGGCCATGTTGATGAAGCTGCAGGCGCATCTCTTCGAATACCGGCCAGATCTGCATCCGTTGTTTTCTGTTCAGCGCCACCCCGCGACCAATACGGCTGGCCTTGAAATACTCCTTCTGACTCAGCACCCGCTGTGGAAGAATGACCCGCTCCCACTCTTCCTCATAAAAGGAGTCTGGTAAATCAATTTCGCTGGGAGCCATTTGCACGGCCCTTTCCCAACACTTGTCATAGGACTCGTTACCCGGATACACGATCTTGAGCGACTCTTTCTCGCGCTTGAGAAAACGATGCACCCAGCGATCAATATTCATCACCTCGATTTGCTTCATCTGCTCGGGCGTGCAGATCTTGCGCAAATTGGCCTCGATATCCATGGCCAGGTTGCGGGTAAAGGTGGTGAACAGCAGCCTCTCATCGGGCTCGAGCACATTCTTGACCAGCCAGCGGGCGCGGTGCATGGCCACCACCGTCTTGCCGGTACCAGCCCCGCCAAGCACCCGTACAGGGCCGTTCCAGGTACGGTCGACGAGTTCACGCTGGGTCGGGTGCAGGAACACCCGCCACTGCTCCAGAGGGGCCTCAAGCATCTGCTTGAGCTCCATCTCATCTTCCACCACATGGAAACGGCGCTGGCTCTGGGATGTCAGCAGGGCCCGCTCGTAGTCCTCGATATCGATCTTCGACGGACCGTCCGCAGCGGCATACTCCTCCATCACCTCCTCGAGCGGCAGCCCCTCTGCCAGGAAACACAGCGCCTCGAAGGCCTCCACCGGAAGCGTGTTTTGCATGGCATCCAGCTGGTCCTGACTGACCAACGCCTTTACACCCTCCAGCCGCTCTTGCGGAATACCCAGCCTCAAGAGCTCACGATCCCGCAAACTGAATAGAGGCTCAGCGGCCGGCACTGCTTGCGCAACCACCGCAACGGCAAGCTCACTGTGAACCGTCTCGTAGATTTGCAGCGAACCCGTCTCAGGGTGCACCTCACACTTGTGCCGCCGTGCCCAGTCGTAGGCGGCGTCGTGCTTGTCCACCCACATCATCAGGTAGACATTGCCCACCTTCGGCTTGTAAACGATCCCCCGGTAATCCTGGTCAATGCGCACCGAGCGGTATCCGGGGCTGGCCGCATCGTTGATCTTCTCGTAGTTGATGCCGGAAGCTTCGGGGTTATTGCGAAACTTGCTGACAAACTCATTCACCTTCTTCTGCTGCGCCCTCGGCACTCGCGCAAAAGCCTGGAAAAAGTCCTGGGAAATGGCGACTTGTATGGCTGGCATTACCAGACTCCATCCTGTTTCAGTTGTTCTATCCGGGATATCAAATCCCCCCCGGCCTCGACAGCGATCCAGCCCGCGGGCACTGAGATCAATTCTTCAACGATCACAACTTTCTGATCGACCCAACACAGTTCTACAACCTCTCCACTCACAAGCACCTCACCGTTATCCGCGGTCAAGTCCAGCCCCACTTGCGGCTCGGGCAGTCCCAGGGCAATCAGGGCATGCAACTGATCTTCGGGAATCAGGCTCAGCTCGAAGACATCGCTCCACTGGCCCACCACCTGATCCCGCTCACCGCCAGTTTGGCGCAGCGCCTCCCAACTGCGCCAGACACTATCCAGACTGCCATCGGCAACTGTGCTCCGGGTGGACATGGAAAAGCCCCGTAGGAACTGCAATTGGTTGGCCGCATGCCAGAAGGCCCGCCAGTTGCTCTTAAAATCATCCGTCAGCTGCGTGTTGCGGTCATCGAAACACAGGTGGAGCATCATGCCCGACAGCAGGGTTTCTTCGCCAACCGTCTTCATGGCCGCGCCCGGCAAGGTGGCAGTAACCTCCATGCCGCCCGGAGAATTGCCGAAGGCGTCCATCATGCCACCCAGCACTCTGCCCTGCTCAGACACTGCAAGGCGCTCCCTCACCCACTGGGGAGCATTCTCCTGCAATTCATAATCCACCTTGTGGCGCAAGGCGGTGTCGGTAACAGACCTGGGGTGCAGCAGGGTTACCCCGCGGAAGAGTGACCATTGCGGATCTTCCGCCAACACCCGTTGAGGGTCGCGCAGAATGCGCTCCAGCCTCCGGAAACTGCCCAGGCTGGCATTCGCCTTCTGCTTTGCCGCCCCCGCCCAACCCAGCGAGGCGGCCAGCTTGTCCCAGACTGCCGTCATGCCGGGCTCAACACCATCGGCGCGCAGAATATCAATATCCAAGGGTTTCTCCGGCTTTCCGGGCTCCGGCAAATCATCCCAGTTGAGCGAAAATACCCAGAACCGCTCAGACAGCAACAGCCCCGAGCGCTTGCGCACATCATCGCCAACAATATCGTGGTGGTACTGCAGCCCATCCAGGTACACCGCGATGGGTCGATACTTGCGGGCATCCTCTTCCCGCGCCGGGCGCAGCAGCACATCGATTTCGGTCATCACCGGCGCCCCGTCCTGGGGGCCCACCTTCACCTGGTGCTCCAGGGACCAGCTGGATACCTGCCCGTCTGCACCGGTAATCGTCAATAGGCTCCCGGTCTTCCCATTTACGAGAGTCGGGGCCATGCGCCCCCCCGGGAGAGCACCCAAGGCATCAACGAAACGCTGCTCCAGCTTGCTTTCGATCAGCACATTGGTACTGATGTCGGCGATACTCTCCACTTCCTTCAGCTTGTCCCACTGGTTCAGAATGGAACCGAGCAGTTCAGAGGCCACGCTGCGGGAAATCGTGGTCATATTGCGGCTGTGCCGATAGGCATAGATACAGCGGTAACAGCCGTCCTTGTCTTCATGGTCCACGCAACCGCAGCCATCCAGCGCGGATTTCGCCGCGACCAGAACTTGCCGGAGTTTGTCCGGATCACTCATCAGCTCTTTCAGGTAGCCGGTGCCGCCGGGAATACGGTCATAGATCACCAGATACACCCGCTCGCCACTTTCCATGGTGCCCGGCGTGCGCATATCGGTGACTTCCAGGTGGTGGACGTCCCCCCGAAAATAGGCTCTCAGACCCAGATTCAGGGCCGCGATAAAGGAGTGGAGTTTCTGGTCGGAGTAAGCCACCTCACTCAGGGGCAGCAGGATACGAACCGCCTCGGATGTCAGCTCCCGGTACAGATACAGGCTGTCGAGGAAATCCGCCTCGGTGGCCTGGGTCTCGTCTTTATTGAAGCGGCAGGTCCAGGCATGGGGGCGTTCATGCTTGCGGTATCTGGCCTTCTGGACCTTGCCGCACTCCCGGCAGAGTTTGAAACCCTGGCGCGGCATCTCGCGGCCAGCCACCGAGAAGTTGTGACTTTCGCCTCCCTTGGGCCCGAAGTTGATCTCGCGAAAGTCGGCTTTTTGCAGGTACTCAAAACCAAAGGGCAAATCCGGGCTGTCGATTTTGTAGGCCTTCTCGTGCCCTTCATCCGGGATCTCAACCAGCATTTCCCGGTTATAAAACACAGGTTCACGCTGTTCGGAATCATCGCCAATCCGGTCGCGGCGGTCGTCCACGGTGGCGTATACCTGGCGAAGTTTCAGTACCGTGTGTTTCTGGCCGGCGTCGGCCCACTGGGCACTGCCGCACTTGGGGCAGGCGCTGTGCCTGTCCCCGGTATCCACATTTTCACTGTGGGAGCAGCGGTCGCAAAAACGCCACTCTTCCACCTGAGACAGCTGCAGATCCACCTGCTCGATTTCCATCTTATGGCTGATGGCGTAGAACTTGTTCTCCGGGGCCAGCTCACTGAGCGCCGCCTGTGCCGGGCGCTGGAACACATAGGCATCCTTGGCCAGCCCCTCCCCCTCTTGCCGTTCCTGTGCGGATCTGCGCCGCAACACCACGGAGCGCAGAGACACGCCCTCTTCAGGAAACGCATAGTTGGGCAGCAGCCCCTCGTCGGTGAAGAAATTCAACACACGCTGCCCCCGGATATGGGCCAGTATCGACAGCAGCGCGTTGCGCTCGCGGGTAACCTGGCCTATCTGCTCCTCGATCAGCTCATCCGCAGGCTGTTTCTTAAGCTGCTCCAGTTCCCGCTTGAGCTGATCCACCCGCTTGGTCAGCGACTGGCGCTCCTTGACCAGATCCTGCAGGCGGTTAACCAGGCGGCCCTCCAGACACTTATCGCCGGATTGCACCAGGAAACGTTCCAGATATTCCCGCGCCTCCAGATCCAGATCCGGGAACAACGCAAAGAAACCGTCCAGCAACAGGGATTTATTACCCTTGATATAGTCGAGCAAGCTATACGGGAACTGGTCCAGATAGCTCTCCTGCACCGCATCCAACATCTTGCCGAGCTTGTCCGGAATGGCCGATTCGTCGACCCCCGAGGCATTCCAGGTATCGAAACAGTAAGCCAGCAGCTGCCGCTCCAGCACCGCCGTTGCCTTGAGGAAGACCCCGGGCGTAGCCACATCTCCGGCCATCATCTCCATGGGGTCTTCATAGAAATACAGGTCGTGGTTCTGGCCATTGGCGATGGTAATCGCCAGCGCATTGCCGTCGCGGCGCCCCGCCCGCCCGATACGCTGCAGGTAATTGGCTTGGGCCGGGGGCACGGAACACAGCAGCACGGAGGACAGCTCCCCGATATCGATCCCCATTTCCAATGTGGGCGTCGCCGACAATACATTGGCATCCCAGGGTTCCCGCCCCCGCATAAAGGAGCGCTCCGTGGCTTCTCTCTGCTCGCGCTCCAGCAGGCCGGTATGCTCGGCGGCCACCAGCCGGCGAGGTTCCGATTGACGCTGATAGGGGGGCGCAGACAGCTCCGGAGCCAGCGCATAACGCCCGTGACAAGCTGAGCGCATGCAATACATACCCTCATAAGCTGCTACTTCGTCGGCCGCCACGGACAGGCGATGGCGACAACTGCCGCACTCCACGGTGCTGGTGCGGGTGGTAATCCTGAGCTTGGCCGGGTCCAGCAGCCACAGGGTTTCCTCTCCCGCATTCTTCTCTGTAAGCCAGCCGGCGCGGCTCAGGCCATCCATCAAACGGCTGAAAAACTCCCTCGCCTCTGCGGCAATAAAAACGTGATCTTCACCCAGCACCTTCTTCAACCAGGACATGGCCCAGGTATCCCTGGACTTATGTGTCAGGGCTTCCAGGTTCCTGGCCACCTGGGTCAAGGTAGCGGCGGCCGGCGGGCGCTGGGATCTGCCGAAGCCCGGCATCCATTTCAGGAATTTATTGATGATGAACTCATTGCCCTTGCCTTCGAGATAGCCATCCAGAACGGAATCATAAATGGCACCGACACTGCGCAGGTGTTGCATCAGGCCCAGCACAAAGTGCCGGAACACAGCGTCGTCCTGATCCCGCAAGGGTGCAATCTCTTCTCTGAGGACCGCGGAAATACCATCAATGGTTTTATTGAGGGCAAACGGATTCCAAGCCACCGCAGCCACACCAGTGCGCTCCAGCGAACGTCCGATGCGGCTGCGGCGCCCGAATTCCGCAATCACTTCCCAGTGCAAACGCCGCTCGATATAGCTGGGCAGTTCGCTCTTGTCGGGCAGGAGCCCTGTCTTGGTCAACTCGCGGTAATCCTGATGCCAGGCCAGATTCGGGGGCAGGAAAAGACCGCAGAATTTCTTGTCTGAACCACTGATGCCCCGCCAATAGGCCGGGAACTGCGCGGCCATTTCCTTGAGCGGCAAATCCACCCGCTTGTCCTTCAACCACCAGGCCATGGCCCGGCGCATCACTTCCCTCCAGGTATTGGATTCGATATAGCCAGCCCGGTGGGCCGCATCCTGCACCGAATCCGAGAAAGCGATCAGCTTGTGGTCATCATTGAACGGGGTATGGAAAAGCCTGCCGGTCATCACACTGGCGAGGGTCGCCGCCCGATAACCCATAATCGCCAGGGAATCCCTGGCACCACATTCCGGGCAGTCGTGGTGGCTGACAACGCAATTTTCACCGCCGCGCTGCGCTGACCGGGTGATATTCGGCACCCCGACCCTGCGCAATCCCTGGTGCTGGCACTCGCAACACTCACCGGAGGGTGACTCCGATTGCAGTCGCAGACAGGAGGGGCACAGCATCATCACCGCCCCTTCCACCTGCTGTTCCCCCGTCAGGGGGATCATCAGCATGGCACTGGGTGACGCGTCAAACCAGGCCTGATAGAAGCCCTGCAAATCCGCATTGATATGGCTGTCGGACTTGCGCTTTACCGCGCCCCAAGCCGCCAGGTTACATTCCCTGCAGTGCAACAGGGGAAGGTGCAGCGGCTTCTCGGTATTTTGCAGATCATCGGCAAATACCAGCCTGGCGGGGTCGTCCCCCTTCGGTACAGAGCACACCAGACGCCGCAACTCCCGCAACCACAGCTGCTGGCGCACGTAGAGGAATGGCTGTGTCCATTTGGCCGGCTCTTCATGGTCCGGCTGGCGCCACAAGCGCGCCGCCGCCACCAGGGAAACCAGGCTGGCCAGCAGCCGCTTCACCTGCTCCCGGCTACCCAGTCCATAGCGCTCGGCCCACTGCTGGGCCATCTCATCCATATTGGACAGGGTATGACAGGCACGAATCAGTGAGTGGAATGCCTCATGCTGGTGTAGCCACTCGCCCAGCCGGACCGAGATCTCCGCCCGGCTTCGCTCACTGCCGGACTGCAATTGACTGATCTGGTGCAACGGCTCGTCCGGGAACCAGAGACGGACCTGTTCGAACAGGTAATCCTCCGCCCGCTCATAGCCGGCGGCATCCAGGCGCGGATCCGAGGCGTCCGGCCAGTGAAATATTTTCACCTCACCCTCGCCGCCGCGGGATAGGTATTCCTCCGGCGACAAGCGGTCTTCCAGAATGATGCCGTCCCTGCCCAATTCAGTAGCAAAGACGGTACGGGCATAATCCAGCAGTGCATCCGAGGCTCCGGCGCCGATGGTGGCGGAAGTGCCGACACACACCAGCTCCGGCCCCACCTCCAGGCGATCCCTGAGACGGCGCACCAGGCAGGCCAGGTCCGTGCCCTGGGCACCGTCAAAGGTATGCAGTTCATCCACTACCAGATAGCGCAGCATCCCCGGCGAGTTAAAGCGCCACAGCGCCCGGTCCTTGGGCCGGATCAGCAGGAAATCCAGCATCTTGAAGTTGGTGAGCAGGATATCCGGGGGATTCTGGTGCAGTGTCCTGCGGCAAGTAATCACATTCTCCGGCCCCATGGTTGTCTGGGACTCGCTCTCACTGCCAACGAACAGGCCAACGGTGATCCTGGTATCCAGTTTGGCCACCTCCCCGGCAAAACGCCGCGCCTGGTCCGTGGCAAGAGCATTCATCGGGTAAATGACAATGGCCTTGATACCCTGCTCGCGGCGGTGCAGGGCATCATCCAGCAGCGGCAGCATGAAACACTCGGTCTTGCCGGAGCCGGTGCCGGTGGCCACCAGGGTGGACTGCGGCGCGTCGCCGCACAGGCGCTCAAACGCCTTCAACTGGTGCTGGTAGGGGGTATAGGGAATCTGTACATGACGCAGGGGAATACTGCCGGCTTCCGCCAGGCGGAAAGGCAAGCGGATATCCAGCCACGGCCCCTTGAACAGGGCCCCCGGCTCGGCAACCAGGCTGTCGATCACCGCATGGGGCGAGCTGCCCCCGTCCCGGGCCCGTTGGAACCAGGGGGTGGCGACGGGGAAAGCGCTGTGCAGAAAGCGGTGAATCTCGTCCTGTAGTTCTGCGCTGACAAGGCTTGGCAGCATATCAATCTTCCCCCTCTCCCTAACCCTCTCCCCCAATGGGGGAGAGGGGACTGTTGAGATGAGTAGTTACGTTATTGGTTAATCGCCGGAATAAACTCTTCTTTCTCCAGAACCTGAATCAGGCTTCTCATCAGGAAGTTATTCATAAAGCTCACACAATAAATCCGGCCATGTTCCTTGAACGGGCGGATAAAACCGGCATCCTTCATTTTTACGATCAGGTGGGTGCGCTGCCGGGGTGTCTGCCCTTTCAGCGCGTCATCCAGCTCCCCCGCCTTGAAGTGCTGCTTTTTGATACCAACACTCAGCACCCTGGCTTCCTCGTTGTTGATATACCCCCGCTCGATGGCCAGCTTCAGGGTGGGCACCAGAATCTTTTTGTAGAGAAAGTCAAAATCCAGCAGTTTGTTGACCTTGGTCACTTCTTCAAGGATGCCGCCGAGCACATAGTCGCACCAGTTGAGAATCGCTTCATCGGTGCCGGTATCCGCCTCGGCCAGCCGTTGGTAATAAATATCCCGGTCATTACAGAACACCGCCGTCGGGTTCAGTATCTTGCCCTCCGTGACGTTGAAGCCGTACTTGATCAGCAAGGCATAGGTCAGCAGGCGCACCACCCGCCCATTGCCATTGCCGAAGGGGTGAATCCAGGCAAAACGGTGATGGGCGACAGCGGTTTTCAGCAGATCGTATTTATCGGCGCCCCTGGTGTTGATGAACGCCAGCAGTTCATCCATAAAAGGCTGCACGGCAAGATGGTCCGGTGGAACGTGCTTGGCCTGGCTGATTTCCACGTTCCAGGTCCGGTAGGCGCCCGGCGTTCTGTCGCCCTCGCGCTCCAGGTCATCGACCACCAGTTGATGCAACTCACGGACAAAATGATGGGTAATATCCGCCCCTTCATGGATGTTCTGCTCAATAAAGTCCATGGCGGCTTCGACATTGGAAATCTCCGAGAAGCGCTCACTGGAACGCTCCTTGTTCTCTATCTTCTTCTCGATGTATTCGGAAATCGTCGTGCGGTTGCCCTCGATCCTGGCCGAGCCCACGCTTTCCAGGATATGGAAGATGTTCTTGAGCTGAAAAAAAATCCAGGGGGCCGTGGTGCCGTCCAGGCGCAACCGCCGCAGATGATTCAGCTCGATCAGCGTATCGGTCAGCGGAGAATCAAAATCAGGGCTGACTAGCCTCAGATCAAATCCCACAACCTCACCACCATATCTACAAACATATCCATCAACCTATTGATATATATGGAATTATTTTAAACTGATAGAGAACAATATCTACATTCTACCTTGAGCCATAACTACAAACAACGGGTTGCCAGAACTACACATCACGGCCCTCGGGAAACGCTCCGGCGCGGTGATAGTCCTGTTCGCGGTTAACTACTCGCCCCAATAGTCCCCTCTCCCCCTTTGGGGGAGAGGGTTAGGGAGAGGGGGAACCGGTTAGCGCCCCCTCCCCCGGCCCCTCCCCCGCAAGCGGGAGAGGGGAGAGTAGTTACCCCGACTTATTGTTTCTGGGTTTCCGCGCACCGGCGGTGCTTATCTACCGCACAGGCAGTTCCGTGCCCCGGCTCATGATCTCAATGTACGCGGCATAGCTGAAAAGCCGGTTGCGCTTCTTCGCCGTCAGTTCCTCAACGATTCCGAGGTGCTGCAGGCGTTCCAGCGCCTTGTTGACGGTTGCCGGAACCATACCGGTCTGCTCAACAAGCCGCCCCGAAGTAGCCAGCGGATGCTCCATAAGGGCCCTGTGGACCCTGGATGCAGCCGGAGCGGCGCGCCCCAGACCTTCGATCCTCGCCCGATCCCGATGCGACAGGTCCATAAGCTGCCGTGCCGTATCTACTGCCTGATTGGCCGTGACAGTCACAGCCTCCGCGAAAAAGTCGAGCCAGGCTTCCCAATCTCCGCTCAACCTGACCTGGTTGAGCAGGTGATAGTATTGCTGGCGATGCGTTTTGAAATAGAGGCTCAGATAGAGCATCGGCTCTCGCATCACTTTTTGCTCATAGAGCAGCAGGGTTATCAGGAGACGCCCCAGGCGGCCATTACCATCGAGAAACGGGTGAATTGTCTCGAACTGCACATGGGCCAACGCGGCCTTCAAAAGCACCGGCGTGGCTACGGGCTGGTCGTGAAGGAAAGCCTCCAACTGGCTCATACAATCCAGCAGCTCCCCGGGTGGCGGCGGCACGAAGGCGGCGTTGCCGGGGCGGGTACCGCCAATCCAGTTTTGCGTTCGGCGGAACTCTCCCGGGGTTTGGTGGCTTCCCCGGCCCTGCTTCAGCAGTACCCCATGCACTTCCCGGAATAGCCTCAGCGAAATAGGGAGACCCGCCTCCAGCAGTGCCAGGCCGTGATGCAGTGCCGCCACATAGTGACTGACTTCCCGCACATCGTTCAGGGGGACGCCGGGCTCCTCGTTCAACTCAAAGAGAAGAAGGTCCGATAGCGAGGACTGGGTGCCCTCGATCATGGAAGAAAGAACCGCCTCCTTGCGCACGTACATATACAGGAAAAGTGATGTGTCCGGCAGCAGGCTCGAAATGCTGTCCAGGCGCCCAAGCGCCAAAAGCGCCTGGTCGAATTTGCCGCGCAGTTCGGGGCTCCACTCAATGGGCGGCGCCGGTGGCAAAGGGGCGGGAACAAAGGCCTGCGCCTTTTCCCCGACCGTCGAAATGGTCACATACCTGCCCTGAAGATCCCGATCCATACCGTGCTGAAGTTAAAATTGCCAAGCTCGTTATTTTAACATTGGGCCTTAACTTAAAACAAGATCGCTTTCCCCTGCCGAGGCAACCGCCCCCTCCCGGTGAAGCAGCGGGGCGGTTCGCCGCCAGCAGACCATTACTTACGACCAGCTGCCAGCCGGGCAGTTGATCATAAGCGGCCAGCGCATTGCGTACTTCCTGCACCTCCCGCAGTGGCGCCAGCACCCGCCTGCCATCCAGAATGGCGGTGATCTGCTCCTCGCTGAGGGTCGCCCTCGATCACCAAGGAACCGTGAATGGTGCGAATGCGATTGACTCGCCGCAACCGCAAGCTACCGGCCTACTCCAGCCGCGCCGCCACGCGACCCACGGCCTCGGCAATTTCCGCCAGCCGGGTGACGATGGCCGGGGTGAGGGTGAGCGGCGGGTTGTAACAACTGGATCTCATTTGCTTAAAATGCCTCTGTAATCAATCGACTCCAGCCCGATAGGTTCGCTGCTCAACCCCGCAAAGTGTAAATGTCAAGATTTGACCCCGTCTGTGTGACCCCGTCTGTGAGATTTGACCCCGTCTGGTTGACCCCGTCTGGTTGCTAGATTTGACCCCGTCTAGTTGCGTGACCCCGTCTGGCTCTCTCGAAAAAAGCGCCCACCCCCAGCCCCAAAGCTTGGGAAGTAAAGCGAATATAAAATAACCTGACCAATGATGCTAAGCCTCGCCAGATAATCTAGAAATTTCGACTTACAGCTGCACTCTTCAATCCACTCCGACCCGATTTTTAACAATTGTAGCGATCTGTCCCTTCCTGCTAAGATCGCGTCAAAAGCGATCAGAGGATATCCAAATGCCGACTTTCTGGATAATTGATACCAAAGTTCAAGTACTGCCCAAAAGCTCCCTACCACAGGATGGAAGCAATTATTACTTTGGGCGCTCCGTAGTTCCCGAAGATTCCAAAGAAGAGGCGATCGCCAAACTAACTGCCGCACTTGAAGAAGACTTCATGACCGTAGTGGAAGTAACCAGCGCTGTCGACCACGAAAGTAAAATCTGGGACAGCGAAGAAGATGAGGACTTCGAAACCAATGAATCTCTAGAAAAATCGAAGTTAACTGGAAACATTGAGCTGGGCTGCTTTATATCTGAACTTTCACTGGAGGACTAACCGTGTCAAAGGGAGCAATGACATTAGCCGAAGGAAGCCAGGCTGAGAAATACAAAACAGATGCAACCCTGATTTTAAACGGCACAGAAGAACGCCAGTATACTTTAAGAACCGCCTTCGACTCCCTATCGGTATGGAAGGCCAAATATGCCGTTGGCATATCGCCATTTTACCCCCGCCTAAAAACGACCATCAAAGAAGCCGCCCTGATTGACAGTGATATTTGGGTATTTGGCGTAGATGGAACAAACCCTCAACACATCATTGAAGCCGTAAACATCGCGACTACATTCTATCAAGTGACGGCTCGGGAAATTCTAAGCAACATCTATATTAAAAACCTGAATACAGAAGACGAGCCAAAATATGACGACTTTGACTTTATAGTCCGCTTAAATAAAGACTTATACAGATCTACAACAGAGGCAATCAGAGAGGCATGTCGGCACTTTGGCATCAATCACGACATAAATATTCACGTTTACAGCGCCAACATCAATCACAAAATCCCCCAGAAAGACCTCCACGAAGCACTGAAATCTGGCGGAGCCACATCAGTTCAGACGGACCCGAGGGGCTTTACGTTTAAATCCGGAAACAACCTCGGGAATAAAAGCGCACGGATAAAAACAAACATGCATATTGCAAGGCTGGAATTCTAGTCGATGCATTACAGCAGTTTTCCTGGGGCAAGAGCTACCTGCCCCAGGATAACTGCCGAAATCAAACTTGGCCTACAGGCTCGTATGACTTCTCAAGGTTTTCGATTTGCTCTTTCATAGGGAAATAAAACCTATATCATCTATTCCAAGTTGACGGATTTCTTGCAAGGAAGTATTCGCTTCCGCGATTGCGCCCTGAACGGCCTGCCTGGCCGCCTCTTTGGCATCGACCAAAGTTTTGTGGGAACCTGGCTGCCTTTCGGGACCTCGCGGATAAGAGGCCTGCATGGGTTGAGAGTAACGACAAGGTAACCCATATCAGTCTCCGAATAGGGATCTTCGACGATCCGTACCGGTGCTGTAGACCTCAAGACATCGTCAATGGCTTCTTCTGCCATTTTCTCCGCGCTTTTTAGCAAAGGGGTGCCCGGTGTCGGTGACTGCTCGTGCATGGCTGCGACTTCTCCTTTGTAGGGGTTGTTTTTTTGAGTGATCTGGATCTTACCTATGGCAAGGGCCAACAACAATATTCACACCAAAAGCCAAATACTTTCTTCGCTTCTGTGTTCAACTTTCGCTACCGAGAGAGAACCCATGGCGGCGCCCTCAAAGGACGAACTTCGTATCATAAATAGATCCGTCCCCTTTTCCTTGCGCTTTTCCTTGGTCCCCTTTTCCTTGGGGGATCCTCACCGCTGGCGGTTCGCAGAAACCAGGGAGTGGCGACGGGCAAAGCGCTGTGCAGAAAGCGGTGAATCTCGTCCTGTAGTTCTGCACTGACAAGACTTGGCAGCATGGTTTACTTCCCCTTCTCAATCATGCATTTCACGTTAATCCACCAACCCGAGGGAACTGGCCATCTGCTGCTCACTGACCACATCCGTGGTAACCACCGCATCCTTGAGATCAATTTTGCCTCGCAATAATCGATCGAGGTGCACATCAAAGGAGTCAAATTTCGGATGCAGGAGCGCGGGCAGGTACACAAATACATCGCGTTCCTGACCGATTCGGTATACACGATCGCTGGCCTGCGCTTCTTTGGCGGGGTTCCAATGTCGCTCCAGGTGAACAACGTGATTGGCACCCACCACTGTGAGGCCGACTCCGGCGGCGACAGGAGACATGATAAGTATATTGAAACCTGGCTGTTCCTCGAAACGGGAAATCAGCTGTTTACGCGACAATACATCGGATTTTTTGGGAACCGCAGCAGTATCGCCATTGATAATGGAAATATCCAGGCCGTAGAGCGTATCCAGCCAGTATTTAAGCAGGCACTGTAATTTTTTGGTGATCATGAACAGGATCACCTTCTCGCCCCTGGCCTGGATTGCGTCCAGGGTGCGTAGCAAAGTTTCGAGCTTTCCACTTTCTCCCATTACGCCTCTTACTGCTGCCAGATCCTCAGCGTACAGCGCAGATTCATTGTGAAGACGCGGATGTTGTGAAACTCTACGCATGGTGGCCAGCGTAGCGAGGGCGATCGCTCTGCCGTCGCCCTCAAGCATCTCTTTTCGATGCTTATCAATTGCAGCGTTATAGGCCTGAAGTTGCCGGCCACGCATCTCGGCGGCTAGTGACGGATCGAAACGTAGAGAATCGGGTTCACTGCCTGACACACCTGAAAGAATCGTCTTGTCAGGCAGCCCCCGGAGTTGGTCTTCCTTGACGCGCCGCAGCATGAAAGGCCCCACTGCGTCGCGCAACGAGCGCCCATACTCTATACGAGCCTGGGTACGCTCCTCCGGAGAAGCCTGCTGGATCGGCTTAACCCAGCGTTCCCGAAAATAAGGCCAGTTACCGAGCAACCCTGGCTGAGCGGTGTCCATCAGGCACCAGAAGTCGCCAAGGGAATTTTCCACGGGGGTTCCGGTTGCCAGAAGCTTGAAATCCGCTCGCAGCCCCTTAGCGGAACGGGTCTGCAGGGTATTGGGATTCTTGATGTTCTGTGCTTCATCGAATACCACCATTCCCCACTCGATACTACACAGTGAGAACTGATAGTCCCGCAACACCTGGTAGGTGGTGAGAATCAGGCGGCGCTCCTGGTCCAGGCGTTTGGCTCCGGCCTCCGGCCCAATATGCAGCGCGTAACGTATGGCACTTGGGTCGACCTGGCCGGCTTCCATTCCATCTTCCGCTACCTCTTGTGATTCCCGTGCAACCCCCTTGATACGGAACTTGTTCAGGTCGGCGCCGGACTGCAGTATCACAACGTCCTTGAAGGGCGATTGCTTGAAGGTGAGCTCCACTTCGTCGCGCCAATTTTCCAGCAACGACAAGGGCGCGACCACCAGTGTTGGCCGCTCCTTGCCCTTGCGCTCACGCTGCATCCGGTAATATTCGTTCGAGGCAACAAGCGTCATAAAAGTCTTGCCCAGCCCCATGTCATCCGCCAGCAGGGCACCTTGCAAGCGATACAGGTCATCCGCTTGGCCGCCGAGCGCCTCTTTCAGCAGGGCGGTTATCCATGCGGTGCCCTCCCGCTGGTGGGGGTAGGGCTCGCGGTGCAGGGCCTTCCACTCGCAATCGTGGGCCTGCGCGTTACAGGCCTGCTCAGCCTGGGCGAGCAAGCGAGCGTTGATTTCATCAGCTTCCTTGAGCAGCACCACCAGGCGCTCCCGGCTGGGCTCCTCCCCATCCCGTGGGGTTTCAATGGTTTCTGCTGAAGCGGCATCTTCAGGGTTGGCAAGAGATTTCAGATGATTATCTATAGCATGGATGACCGCGTCACGGTCAGTCACGTCGATAGTTACGCCACGGAAATGAACACTGTCAGCCCCCTGCCCGTGGGCCTCTTCCACTCTTCGCTTGAGTTCCTCCCCGTCTTCCTGTGACTGCACGAGATCGCTGACTACTTCGACGATTTGCTCGACGGCATCCCACTGGAACCAGTCGGCCCTGTAGTCGCCACCGCTTTCAAATTCCATGTGAACAAACCGGCCCACCCCTTCTACGCGAACAGAAAAGCCGAGATCCAGATCAACCAGCGCTGCATCAAGGAAGGCGGAGGGTGAGCGGACAAACTCCTGCACCTGATCACGGGGAATGCTGCGATTGTGCAGCACTTCCCGCACCGCCTGGATACGCTCTGGTTCCAGTACCACTATGCGGTTGCCTATCCGCATCACGCCGGTTTTGTCTTCAGTGAGGTCAAGCTGGTTCCAGCGACTTTCCAGCTCTTTCTGGGTAGAGCCATCACCAAAGCTGGGGAAAAGTGTCAAACTGCCGTCCGGGTTCTGCCGTGCGGTCACACTGACTGATTCCGTGTTGTGGACTTCGAGCTTATCAAAGTGGGCCAGACCTACCGGCATGCCACTGCGTTGAGCAGTCTGCAAGGCTGCGGCCAGCTTCAGGTTTTCTTCCTCGCTGCGTTCTTCAGGCTGTAAGGCTTCATGGGCCTGGTGCGCCTTGAACGCATAGAGCATCGCCGGTGTAAGGCGATACGATTCGCTATCGCTCAACTCAATGAATGGCCCGCGGATACAGTAGGGAACGGAAGTATTATCGAGTTGGGCGGCAAGCCGCACACGAAAACTGCTGTGGCCGGTACGCCCACTGATATCGGCGTTAAAGCGTCCATTGAACAGCGGAGGAAGTTGCAGTATCTCCGCCGCATCGTCGTCGAGGCCGGCTACTGCCTCTGACAGGAGAAAAAAGGTGTCGGGAAGTTTCTCCGCAATACCCTGCTCCTGCAACATCATCAGCGTGATGTATTGGATTCTGGCCAGAGCGGGCCCATCACCCGTCGCCAGAGCACTACCCAGAGCAGGGTCGAGCCTAAAATAGAGCCCGCTCTGGTCGGCATAGGAGGAGAAGGCAGCCCTTTGGTCTTCAGGGCGGGAGGCTCTACCGAGAATACTTTCCAACAAGCTACGTAAACTCAAGAGCGCCTCCTGTTTCTACCACCACCGGAATCAACGAAGGGGATTCCGTAACTCTGAATATAATCACTGTACTCGCCTGGCAACATGAATTTCTCGATATCCAGGCCAATACCATTGTCACCCAGAAACTCAAACACCCGGCGCTGCCAAGTTCCACTGTGCTGAATACCGACATGCGGCAATCCGGGGTATTCCCGTTGGTATTTTCCAGGAACAACACGCGTCAGATCCGAATGGTTAAAACTTGTCTTGTTGTAATTTGTCAGCAGCTCGTCTGGCTTTGCTAGATAAATCCACAACTTGAAGTTATGCGAGCCTTCCAGCAGGAAAAAGTGACCGCAGTCGATATAAATAATTGCCTTATCATTGAGGCCGCCGCCTTCTAGAAGCGCATAGCTGACGCCACTGTCCTCGCCCAGAATGCTCTTGATGACTCGCTCCGCCTGCCAGCCAAGCATCAGACGGGTGTTGCGGATCAACTTCTCATTCAGCAGGCCTTCCAGAAACCGTTTGCGGGCGGGGTACATGCGTTGCAGGTCGTCTTTGCCCATTTGGATACCAAACTGCTCCACCGCCTGTAGAAACAGCCGCAGATCGAGCTTGGACAACCACCCGCGCACTTTCTCGGTGCGCGTAGCCCCCAGGGCTTGCCACCACTTGCGGTAGCTTGCAGAGGCACTGGCAACCCTGGGATCACCGGCGATATTCAGGACAAAGTTCCGCCAAGGCTCGGGCACCTCGCTGTCGACACGATCGATAATGATCTGCAGGACCGCGTGGCCGATGAGCTCATCCCCCTGATAAGGGGCATCGTGCACTGAAGCCTTGAGCAGCTCATCCATAACCGGATCAGTTGCCCCATAGGGCAGCTCTCGGAGTACATTGAGGTAATACAGTGCGCGACACACTTCGCCATAGCGACCGCCGACATAGGCAGCCAACCCCAAGCGCCTGAGCGTCTCCTCCAACTCCCTACCTGTGTCGATAACGGATTCTACGAGCTTGCGGGGTCCGCTATCACTGAAAAGCCATGGATAGCGCCTAGCCACCTGCCAGATATTGCCGGAGTCCTGATCCTCTCGTGCAGGGATAAGTTCACACTGCCGGGTAATGATCTGAGACAACACGTCACGAACATCCCCGGGCAGGTGATCATACTCAACCAGATAAAGCTCGCACAAATTGGACAAGGTGAGCCGGGACAGTCGAGGCTGGTGTGCCTTGGCCAGAAGTTCCAGCGCTTTCGGCCTGCACAGCGCCTTTCGAAAAGATTCATTCTCCAGCCACAGGCGCGTGCAGGCACGCGCGCCGGAGCGCGAATTCAGGGTCTCCGCAAGGCCCTGGAAATCCCGTTGCGCCAACTTCTGCAGTAACTCTTGCTTAACCCTTTGAAAAAAATCACCCTCTCCGGCACTACCGGCCTTTTCCGCCGCTTGGGAAGCCAGGCGCTGCCATCGGCTGCCGAACTCGGCGGGCCAACTGAAATCCAGTGGTGGTGTGGCCGGAAGACGCATCAGCGCACCTCCCTCACACTGTCACGCACCGCTTCGTACTCCTCGCTGCCGGGCCTACGAATAGTAAAGCGGATATCGATGCGTCGATTGCGACTGAGATCCTCTTCGCTAACCTCGTCTTCCACTACCGGCCGCGAAGCAGCGTAGCCACTCACCGAGAAGAGCGGGTCGCCAGTTTTATTGGACATATCGCTCAGGCGCTGCCCCTCAGGCAGTGCGGAATCCCAGAACAGCCATAGCGAGATTGCCCGAAAGGACGACAGGCACCAGTTGCCCTTTTCCCCGCATGAGCGACGCTGGAAGGGCCGTGAGTCTGTATGGCCTTCCACAAACACGGTATCCAGGTAATCGGCGCGATCGTCGACGGCAATCAGCGATTGCAGCACATCGCCAATCTGGTAGGCAGTATCCCGGTACTCCGGCTTGATCTCGTCGGACCCGGAATCAAACCCCAGCAGGTAGTTTGGAATGCGCAGCAGGGTTTTGTTTTCATTCAGTTGGACTCTGATCCCCCTGCGTTGCAATTCATCGGCGGCCTGAACAAGGATAGTCTCCCGGACTTTCTCAGCCCTCTTCAACAGCTCGACTTCCTCGTCGAATTCCTGCTGTTTTAGCATCAACTGAAGAATCAAAATCACTGAGGCCAGAATAAAGATCACCAACAAGCCCGACATAATGTCCGAAAAGGACATCCAATAGGGATTCTCTTCATCCACTGCCGCTTTGAGTGACTTCTGCCCCAGCCTCATGCGACGCGTGCCTCCAACTCATCCAGCACACTGGAGAGCGAGTCGCAGAGGCGGCTCATCTCCGTGGCGTATTTAACAGACTGGTTGTTCCATTCCTGCATGCGCTCTGTAACCTGCTGATTTACCTGCGCGGCATAAGCATCCAGCCACTTGGATGCCTGCTCCTCCACGCCGGTGACCTGCTGCGCCAACCCATGCCCTAGACGGGTGAACTCGTCGCGCACCGATTCGAGCCAGCTTTTTTGATGTCGCTCCAGCTCGCTGAACCCTTGGGTAGTCATATGGGCGGCGTCGCGATATGCCGCCACCGCATCGGACATCTGCTGTTGAAGCTGCGTCAGTGCGCCCAACTGTTCCTGGAACTGCTGTGCGATCCGCTGGTTATGCTCAGAAGTTTCCGCCAGACGCTGGGCGAGACCATCAATTCGATCACCCAGCACGCGATTGGCGGACTCCACCTTGGTGCCCAGCAGGCCGAGCTGGTTGGCAGTGCTGTCCATATGCTGGCTGCTGCTGTCCATAGCTGCACTGATGACTTCCAGCTTGCTCATGAGCACCTCGTGCTGTTCCGCCATCTGGCTGGATTGCTGCTGGGTTTCCGTCACCGAACGGCTCAACCCCTCCAGTAACGCCGACTGTGATTCCGAGATTGCCTGTACGTGGCCGCTGAGCTGCTCGTTACGCGCATTCTCTCTTTCCTGGGCCAAGCGCTGGATGGCACCGCTTTCCTCAGTGAGCTTTGCAAGCATGCCCTGGAACTGTTCCACCATGGCTTGCTGATTCTCATTGCTGACCATTGCCATACGCTGAACCTGCTGGTCGAGTACTTGCAGCTGTTCGTCGGTGGCTTCACGCTGCCGCTGTTGCTGTTCCTCCAGGTGCTCGGTGAGGTTCGCCAGTTTGCCGCTCATCTCTCCCACGGATTGCTCCATGCGCGCAGCGGCCTGGTCCATCATCGCGCTCTGGCTGCGACCCGCTTCGCCCATACCTTTCATAAAGCGGGTTACCAGTGACTCCAGTGCCGTTGTGGACTGATCCTGGCTATGGTTAACCAGGGAATCTATGGCTGGCCCCATGATGCTGTTCAAGGTATTGGTCAGCGCCTCCTGCATGGAATCGCTCATGCCCTGAACGGCCTCCTGCAGGCGGTCACCGATGCGTTCATGCAATTCCTGCAGGGCTTCACGGCTGTGCTGGCTGTGCTCGGCAATCGCTACCAGGGATTGTTCTGCAGGAATACGGGGGTAGAGAAAATCCACCCTATGCTGGATTGCGACGATGCCCTTGATCGCTTGGCGCTCGGTGAACTTCTCAAAGAGGTTCAGTATCAAGCTGGCGGCAACACCCCACACCGACGTCATAAAGGCCATCGCAGCCCCGGCAATCAGGCCATCGATACCATTACGCAAGGTGTCGATGTCGGAGCGGCTATCGAGATTAAGGCTGTTAAGCCCCACCGTCAGACCAACGAAAGTCCCCAGTACGCCAATGGCCACCAGAAAGCTGGGGGCGGCGGCCAGAAGGCGACTTCCCGTTAAACCGGAGGCCAGTGTCTGGTTATTGAAAAAGTGGCTGGCGTCGTAAGTATTGAACAGCTGTTCACTGTCAGGGGACAAAACCAGGGTTTCATCAAATTCCTGCCATAAGGGGCCGACCTCTTTCGGGTCCCACTCCTTTGCACTCTCTCGGGTTTCGCGGCGCTTGAAGGCCAACTGCTCCCTGCTTTGCCCATCCAGGAGCCGGTGCAGCGTGCGCATGCGGCGCCGGTAGCGCCAAAAATGCCTGATTACCGCCAGTACGGATATCACCAGCACCAGCACTATAGCCATACAGAACCAGGCCGCAATGCCGGCACTGTTCAAAGTGAGTGCGGCGAAAAAATCCGGTATTAACAACTCAAAAAAGTTAATTTCGGTCACAATATCCCCCAATATTCGTTCTTATTCGGTACCCAGTGCCTCTGCCAGGCGGGCCTCGACGCTGCCCGCGCGCCCTTCCTGTTCCTCAAAAAATATCCAGGCGAGGCGATAGTCCTGGTCTCTGTCCGGTTTGAAGAACGGCGCCTCAAAGACGATGGTGCGCTCGGTGGGGCCACCGGGCAGGGTGTCGTCCATAAAGGTTTTGCTGACGGTGCCGGATGGCAGGTCTTTGATCTCCTCCCAGCCCAGGGCGATGCCCTGTTCGCTACGGCCGCCGGCGTGGATGGCGTAGTGGATGCCGTCTCTCAGGTCGGATTTTCTGGCCTTGCGCGGCAGGCCGACGCCCACCAGGCCCTTGCTGGGGGTAAAGACGATGCGGCCATTCTGGTCGTACCAGGTGTCGGCTTCGTACTGGCGCATTACCGGGAACTGTACCCGGTAGATGGTAAGCAGCTCATCCAGGGTCAGATCCAGGGCCTGGGCCACCAGCACGTCGATTTCCAGCAGGGCCTGGCGGCGGGCGTAGTCGGAGCGCAGGGCGCAGTCGCGCTGCCAGTCTTGGGTGAGTTCGCTGAAGAAGCGTTGTGGCAAGGCTTGGGCGCCGGGGTGGTCGCTGTCGGTGGGGATGGACCAGCGTTGTTGGCGGAATTTGGGTTGGTAGTTGGATTGCCAGAGGTCGGCGTAGTGGTTTATTACAGATACTAAAGAGAGAGCACGGACTACAGCTCTAACCTTAATTTCATCAGCAAACTCGATAATCGGAAATTTTGCAATAACGCTTTTATTAGCGTGACCTGCCCCTGTGCTTTTAACTTGGAAGTCAACTGGCAGCGAGATGGCTGTAATGAAAAATTCAATCAGATCTTCGTTCCGAGCGAAAACCTGCTGGATACATGTATGAATATTCCCAGGGCCTTTTGGAATCAGTGTTCCGGCTAGCGTCCGCTCTCCTGATTGACTAAGCATTTCGCGACTAATAAACCGATAATACTCCGTCACCCGTTTGGGCCCGCTTTCGCCTGCTTCGGTCCAGGGGACGGTGGGGGTGCGGGCGCGGTAGGTATCGGCATCGCAGGCGGGCACATAATTGGTGCGCGGCAGGTAGTCGTCCGGTAGAGTGGTCAGGTCGAGGCTATCGTAGGCCTTGTTGCTGTTACAGATGGCGCGCGGGGTGTTGTAGAAGGGGTTACCGACAAAGAAATGGGGGCCGGACAGCACCCACTGTTCCGGGTTCTCCGGGAAGCGAGTTTCCCGTTTGATAGTGCCATCGTTCTGAGCATTGGTTTCGTGCCACATTTCCAGTGACAGATATTCGCCCTTCAGGTCCCCCAGCCGGCGCGGCTGGGCGGCGAACTTTTCCAGTACCGCAATCAACTGCCGGGCATGCAGGGCGGGCAGGCGGGCTTCCAGTGCATCGGTGCCCGCTTCATCGTACAAGCGCGCAAAGAGCCCTAGTTCGGTTTCCGAAACCGTCAGCACACGATCCTGGTGCCCTTCGAAGCACCATTTGACCTTGATGCGGCCATCGGGAAGTTCCAGTTCTTCTTTAATGCCCGGAACTTCACCATCACCGTTGTGATTGAAAGAGACATCCAGCGTTTGCGGTATAAACAGATTGGATACGTGAAAAAATCCAACCTCATTTTTCGGGCCATGCACATTAATGCTAAACAGTGTTTGGTTGTGGACCTCGGCAAAGAGCTTGGTTTCATTGATAAACTGAAAATGCGCCCGCAAGCGCGGATACAGGGCACGCCGGAATCCACCGCCCTTGGGATCGTCATAGACCCCTTCCGGATGCAGAAAACCGCTGACACCCCTGTTGCTGCCATTGGCCCAGGCCCGGGGCAGGAAGCATTTATAGAGATTGGTCTGTACACCGCGTAGCGAGGGATAGTTCACCTGCGCATTCAGAAAATTCTGCGCCCCTTCCGACTCCTCGTACTCCCCGATCCACTGCCGCTTGAGCCCCGGCAGCCGCTCAAAGGTCTCCTCCCGCAACTTGACCAATTGCGGCGCGGTCATTTTACGAATGACAAACAGCGGCTCAGCATCACCCAACACATCACCGCTGCTCCACTCCACCTTGAGCCAGGGCGGGTTCCCCAGAATCAGGTCGAAGCCACCGTTGCGCTGGAAGATATCGGCGAAGGTCAGTTCCCAGTGGAAGAACTTGCGCTGTTCGGCAATGGCATTGGCGGCCTGCAGGCGCGGGAAGGCGCTGAACAGGGCCTTGAGGTTGATGGCGCCGTACTTATTGGTAAAGCGCCTGCCCTGCTCCGGGTTGTCGCCGGGCGCCGCCTCAAACAGGGTGACCTGTTCGTTGACGCGGCGGGTATCCACTACATCCGCCAGCAGCAGGTTTTCCAGCTCCTGCAGCCACTGTTCGCGGCTGGGCAGTTGCCCGGCCTGATCGATGGGCCAAAACCAGAGGGCACACCAGTAGTCCATGGCCAGTTTCAGGCGGCGGTAACTGCCGGCGCTTTCCATCTGGCTGGCCAGCAGTTCCTGGTCCAGCACCTGGTCCTTGAAGGAAAGCGAGCTGGCCTCGCCGCTGGCGACGTGGCCGAGAATGGCATAGGGATCGGTGGTGCGCAGGCGCAGGCGGGCCTGGCTGGCGGCGTGCTCGCGCCAGAGTTCATCCACGCGTTGGCTCAGCACTTCCAGGCGGGCGATATCGTCCCTGGCAAAGGGTTTGGTGAACTGCTTGCGCCAGTCGGCAATGCGTTTGATCTGTTCCTTGTACAGGGCTTTGACGTCTTTATCCGTGTAGTTGGCCATGCCGCTGTCGGGCAGCAGGAAGTGCCAGATATGGCCGGCCAGATCCGCTTCTTCCCCTTGCTTCACTTTCAGAGGCAGACGCAGGGGCGCGCTCTTGAGCCAGCTGCCGTCTTTGCTGTGGGCCAGCTGTTCCTTTTTGAATGCCTCGCGGCGGGCGCCGATCAGGGAGTTGCCGTTGTGCAGTTGCAGGCCGAACCAGGGCACAAAGCGGTCGGCGCTCAGGGCGTTGAGCCACAGCGATACCTCGGCCAGTTCCACCGCCACCGGGTTCAGGTCCACGCCGAATACATTGTTGTCGGCGAGGTACATTTTCACTTTCTGCTTTTCGCGGGCGTAGTCCTGCTGGGAGATGCGTTCACCGCGGGCGGACTGCACCAGTTGCAGGTATTTGTCCGCCAGTTGGTTGATGGCCTCATTCAGGAAGGCCGCGCTGCCCATGGCGGGCTCGCAGACGTTGAGCTGCAACAGGCGCTCGGCCCGGGCGGCATCGTCCGGCAGTGGGTCCAGCTGTTCTTTCCAGACTTCCTTGAGGGCGTATTTCACCAGTGACTGGGTGAGTACTTCCGGCGTGTAGTAGGAGGCGGACTTCTGCCGGTCGCGGCCCGCCAGCCGGTAGATAAAGCTGCCCTTGGGGTGCATCAGCAGTTTGTTTTTGCCGGAGGCCTCGTCCCTGGTGGTGACCTTCTCGTCGCCCTCGTATTCGGACAGGGCTTCGGCATTGACGAAATAGCCGGTGCCCAGCGGGTCCCACTTGTCTTTTGCCGGCTTCACCTCGTAGAGATCTTCCCTGGCAAAAAAGCCCCGGTAGCTAAGCAGGGCCTCGTACACGGCGCCCAACTGGTTGATGCCCAGTTGGGCATAGGAGATGCGCCCCCTGCGCTTTTTGCCTTTGGCCGGGCGGCTGAGGCTCATCAGTTGGATAACGCGCTGCAGCAGGTGGTTGGGGAAGACCACCCTGTTCAGCAGGCGGGTGCGGTCCGGATCGAACAGGTGGCTTTTCAGGGCCTGGATGGTGAAGGCGTCGCGGCCGGATTGGCGGCTGTGGGCGGCCAGCATGTCCTGCCTGGGTTCGTAGCCGTCGTTGACCAGGCGGAACAGCATCCTGAGGCTGTCGTTGAAATAGCGGCCGTTGCGCTCGGCATCGCTGGTGAGTGGGATCAGCTCCAGCTCGCGCAGGTGTTCCAGGGAGTAGCCGCGCAGGTAGGTTTCACTGCTGACCGGGGCGTAGCCCAGCTCGGGCCGGGCCTCGATATAGAAGAGAAACAGCAGCCGGTACATATAGCGCAGGGCTTCCAGGCTGAGTTCCGCCGGGTCCAGGGCCTCGCGGCCGGCGTAGATACTTTTCTTCTGCTGCTGGGCGCGGGCTTCCAGTTGCCGGGCCGCTTCGTTGCCCAGCAGTTCGATACATTCGCGCAGGGCGTATTTCAGGTCTTCGGAGACGCCGTAGGCGTGCTTGTGGGCGTTTTCGTCCAGGGTGTCGAGCAGGGCCTGGCCCTGGTGGTCCAGCAGGGAATCCCTGTGCAGCAGTACGCTGACGGCTTTGAGGGTATCGGTTTCGCGGCGGCTGAGCAGTTCCACCCAGTCGAAACGCAGCAGGCGGTGCTGGGCGAATTTGCTGCGGTCCAGGAGCAGCCACTGGCGCGGGGAGACCAGCAGGACCCAGCGCGGGGGTTGCGGCAGGCTGAATATCTGGGTGCTGAGCAGTTTCTGCCAGTCTGGCCGGGCGCCGTTTCTGCGGAGGGCGGTCTCCAGCTCGACCTGTTCCGGCTGCAGGGTGCAGGTGAGCGGATCAATATCTTGCTCTTCCTGCTGGGCAGGTAAGGCTTCCAGAATCCACAGTAGCGGTGTGCCATCGGCGTTGTTCAGTGCCCCAATCAAGGGCAGCTCGGTGCCGTCTTCACAGGTATGGGAGCGGGGCTGGCAAGGGAGTTCCAAAACCTCCAGCAGGCGACGGCAGAGGCTGCGCACGGCAGTGAGCCGCTCCTGGGGCTGACGCAACCGCTCGCTGTCTTCCAGCCGCTGCAGCAATTCGCGGCCGATACCGGACAGCAGCGCGTGGGGGGTGCGGTAGCCGCTGTACTGGGCCGGCTTTTCGCCTTTGCTCTTGGCCAGTGCCCGGGATTCATCCTCGCGCTGCTGCCAGGCGGCCAGTACGTCTTTTACATCACCGGCAAAGATCTCGGACAGGTAGTGGTCCGAGTAGAATTCGTTTTCGTTGATCAGGCCGATATGGTTCATGCAGCGTTTACCTTGAGTGCTTGCATATCGCGGGGGCTGACACCCAGGTCCTGCCAGTTTTCCAGGTGGCAGGAGAACAACAGGATCTGGTGACGCTGGGCGGCATCGAACAAGATCCGTTTCATCTGCACCAAGCGGTTGGCGTCGCTGTGCACCAGGGCGTCATCCAGCATAACCAGGGTGGGCTTGCCGGCTTCGTGAAGCAGGTCTGCATAGGCGAGGCGGCTGATCAGCCCCATTTGTTCCCGCGCTCCGTAGCTGAGGGCAGTGACTTCACCTCGCTCTTCCCCACCGCCATTTACCGTGCGGGTGAGGCTGGTAGGGATGAGATTTTCGTCCACGCTGAGGCTGGCACCGGGGAACAACAGTTTCAGGTAGTGATTCAGGTGTTTTTGCAGGGGCGCCTGCAATTGCCGGGTGAGGGCCTGGCGTTTGTCGCGCAACAGGTTGAGCAGCAGGTCCAGGGCACGGGCATGGCGGGCCAGTTCATCACGGCGGCGCTGCAGGCGCTCGGTTTCCTGTCGCAGGGCGGCATATTTCTCCTCCAGGCCCTGGGCCCCCAGGGCGTCGAGTTCCACTTCCAGGCGCTCTATGGACCTGCTGCGTTCACCGGCGGCTTTCTCCATGGCGTCGGCTGAGCGGGTAAAGCGCTCCACGTCCTGCTGGAGAATATCGGGGTTGGCCTCGTCGATCTGTTGCTGCCGCTCTTCCAGGTTGCGCTGCAATTTAGCCGCCTCGGCGTTCAAATCGGCCAGGGCGTCATTGGCGCGCTGCTCGCGCGCTTTACGATCCGGGGCCTGGAGCTGGTCATTGAGTAGCTGCCATTCGCGCAGGGCAGTTGCCTGCGCCTGCTCCGCCAGGCCCAGCTCCCTTTTGTGTTCGGTATGGGCTTGCTCAATGGCCTTGAGGTTTTCATGGGCCCGGTCACGTTCTGATTCTGCGGCGGCTTCATCCGGCAGGTCCGGGTTGTGCTCCGGCATGTCCTTGAGTTTTTCCGCATGGGCATCCCGTTGCTGTTCCAGCAGAGTCACCTGGGCAGACAGGGCATCCACGCCTTTGGGGGCCAGACTGTCCAGGCGCAGTTGCAGGTGGTCGATCTGCCGATTCAGCATCTGGCTGTCTTCAGCCCGTTTTTCTCCGTCTTCCAGGCTGGGGATGTCCAGTTGCTGCAACAGGCTTTGCCGATCACTTTCCAACTCCTGTTGTTGCCGCCGCAGTTCCGCCACATCGGTACCGCCTGGCTCCAAGCGCAGGCTACCGATACCGGGGATGGCAATATTGGTGGTTTCCAAAAGCAGGGCTTCGCCGGTACCGCTGACGGTGTTCTGGCCGACAGTGATGGTCTGGCCGTTTTCCAGGGCATAGTGCAGGCGGGTTGCCAGGGTCTGTTGCCGGATACGCAGCTCGTTCAGCTGTTGCTCCACTTGCCGCAGTCTGGCCAGGCTATCTTTGTCCAGGGCGATAGCCTGGTACTTCTCGCGGCTTTTCTGCAGCTCGGCCTGGCAATCGCGAGCCTGTTGCAGGGTGTCTTGTTGCTGTTTCAGGTTTTCAATGCGCTGGTCATATTCTTTTTGCAGGGCCTGCCGGGCGGACTGCTGCCTGGCCTGCTGGTACAAAGCAACCGCTGCATCGTATTGCTGCTTTGCCTGTTTCAATTGCGCCTGCAGGCGAGGCCCGCGGGCACCTATGTCTTCCAGGGCCTCGGCCGTCGCCTGTTTGTCCTTTTCCCGTTCGGCCAGTTGGTTGGCCTGGTTCTGAAAATCCCGCAACTGCTGGCGATGCAATGCCTGTTCCTGCCGGCATTGCCGCAACGCCTGTTCTTCCCGTTCTTGTTCGGCCTGCCAGCGTTTAACTTCCGCCAGTTGCTCGCCGGCCTTTTCGGCTTGCTGGCGTTGGGCCTGCCAGGGACGGGGGGCATCGATGTCCTGCTGCTGTTTGCGCAGGTTGCCAAGGTGATCTACCTGCTCACGGTATTGGGTGATTTTCTGTCTCAGCTCAGCCAATTCCGCGTCTTTTTTATCACACTGGGCGATAAGCGCTTTGTATTCACCGGTTTCCCGGCCGGTGTTGGTGAGCAGTTGGCCACGCGCCTTTTCCACCTGGCCGATAAGAGCATCGCCGCTGCTGCTGGCGATTTCACCCAGGCTGCGGCCAAGGGCGGTTTGCAAGTAGTCGCCGGCGTAGCTGACCGAGTTATGGATTTCCTGGACGTCACCCTGCTGCACCCACAACAGGCCCGGAATTCCCCAGTGTTCCGGTTTGCTGGCCCCGCGCCCGGCAAAGCTGTACCCCAGCAGCTCCGCCAGGCGCTCTTCCGCTTCATCGCCACTGAGGTGTTGGTGGTCGATGTGCAGATCGCAGCGTTTGTTTTTGAGAAAACGCTTATTAAGAGTCCAGCCACTGCCCTGCCACTGGAAAGCCAGCTCAATTTCCGGTCTGGCGGAAGAGTCCCCCCAGGGCTGCAGATCATCGACACTGCTGGATTTGTGCTTTTCAAAGAAGGCCGCTCGAATGGCGTGCACCATGGTGCTTTTGCCGGATTCATTGGGGCCGACAAAGAGATTGATACCCGGCTCCAGTTCGGTGATTTCCAACGCTTGCCGGAATTGCCTGACCTGCTCGATGCGCAGACGAGTGAGTTTCATTGTGCTTCCTCCTGCCTGGTTTGGGTCTGCAGGAACCCTGCGAGGATGGCGAGCGCATCGCGGGCGGTCTGCTGGTCATCGCCCGGCGCGGCCTGCAGATCTCGCAGATCGCTGATGACGTCGCCCACATACCCATCGGCATGCAGGGCGGCGATGTCTTCTTCGGTGGGCTGCAGGTCCAGTCCGGACAGGTGATATTGCAGGCTGCGGTGGCGGCCTTCGGCGGCGGCCAGGGCCTGGCGCAGGCGCTGGTGACCTGCCAAGTCCAACTGGCCGTCGATGGTGAGATCCACCACGGAATCAGCCGGCAATGCATCCAGCGCGGCAAGCAGTTCATCCAGGTCTGACTCGACGGCAAGGGTATGGTGCAGGCTGTGCCAGGGATATTGGCCGATGACGTGAGCCTGGACCTGAGGCTCGGCCCCGGGCTCCGGGATGTCTACGATAAGCGCCTGACCGGCCCCATTGTCCTTGAACCGCTCCTGCTCCGGGGTGCCGCTGTACCAGGTGCGGGCGTTGATCTGTTTGCAGCCGTGCCAGTCACCCAGGGCCAAATAGTCCAACCGGGCACTAGTGGCCCGGTTTTCAGCGATGGGGTTGGGGGAGTCCACGACATCGGCCAACTGCCCTTCAACACTGCCGTGGGCCAGACCGATACGCACCAGCCCTGCCGGTGTTTCGGCATGATCAAACCAATCGGTGAGGTCCTGATGGGTCTGCCGTTGGGTCAGCGGAGCGGGCAGGATGGCAAAGCCGGCTGCCTCGAAAACTGCCGTCTCAGGGGCCAACAGAACATGCACATTCTCCGGGATGGCATTGATTCGGCTGGCCCGTGTCCAGATGCTTTCCGCCAGAGCGGCATCGTGATTGCCGGGAATGAGAATCCAGGGGCCGGCAAACCCCGACATACACTGGAAAGTACGGTGCAGGGTTCGGTCGCTGACCGTTTGCGTATCGAAAACGTCACCGGCCACAAGGACGGCGTCCACCTTTTCGGCAACAGCCAGCTCTGCCAGCCGCTCCACGGTTTTGAATCGGGCATCAGACAGGACGGCAGCGTCTTCTTCGGCGAAGCGGCCGTATTGCCGGCCGATCTGCCAGTCAGCGGTATGCAGGAAGCGTGGCATCAGGCGTTCTCCTTTCCCTGTTGTCCGGTAAGCACTGCCGCTACCTGAATGTAGGGCTGGTCTTCTGTGCTCTGGGTATTGTCCAGCCAATCCTGATAATCCTGGAACAGGCGGTCGATATGCCGCTGGCGCTCTTCGCGGGTGCGGGCTTTGAGACTTTCGTGTTGCCCGGAGCGCTCCAGCTCCAGGTGCAGCTGGGTTTGGTGTTTATCCTTGAGGGCAGCCAGGCGCTGCTGCTGTTCCTCCAGGCTGGCTCGGCGCTCGGATTCAAACGACGCCTTGAGGCGCTTGAGGCGCGTGCCGGCCTCCTCCACGGCCAGGGGCAGCAGGGACTGTAGCGGGCCGGTATCGCCGGTATACCCCGGGTTGGGCAACTTGCCCGGATAGAGTTCGAATCGTTCCTGCAGGGTGGCCCAATCGAAATCACCGGCGATGGCACCATCGCGGATATGCACCCCCACCCAGTCCTGAATCAGCACATGCCCCCGGCGGTTGGGAAAGCCGCCGTGGATCAGCACGATGTGCTCGTTTTCGGCCAGTTTGCCCGGCAGCCGCAGCACCGGCGCGGTATGGCGGCCAAAGGCGTTCAGAGCGCGGTCTGACAGCCACTCCATGACCGGGTGAACGGGCCAGAGGAAGTGCAGCTGGGGCCAGAGGGCGCCCTCTTCCTGGCGGGTACGCCGGATTTCGTTGTCGATGGCGGACTTGTCGGTGGTGAGCGCAAAGCGGTCGTGCTCGGGCCGGCACTCGCGGGGCAGATAGTTCAGCCTCGGCTGCAGGTCCCTGGGGGCGGTGATCTCGAAGACGTTATCCGCGATGGTCGCATCCAGCTTTTCGCCCCGCTCGGCGAACCAGCGCAGGGCGGCACGGGCGTATTCGAGGCCGTTGGGAAATACCCGCTGCAGGGCGCCGAGGGACTCGCCGCCGGTCTGTACCGGGTCCGGAATAAACTTGTCCAGGGGCGCTTCGCTGTCTTTGGCGGTGCCGTCCATCAGGGACTCAAACAGGGCCCAGGCGTCGTCACTGTCATCCTGCTCCATGGCGCCGGCCACGGCCTCTTCTTCGGCCTGCTGGTCGTATAGACCGAGGAATTCGGAAGGGTCGCCGATGTTCTTGCCGGCCTGGTTGTCCTTTTCGATCAGCACCTCAAGGATGCGCTGGTCGCCCCGGATTTTGGGGTGGCTGCTCTCGGTGAGCAGGTAGCGGATTTGCGGCTGTTCGGTCTGGCCGTAACGGTCGATACGGCCATTGCGCTGCTGGAACACCATCAGCGACCAGGGAATATCGAAGTGGATCATCCGGTGGCTGAGATGGTGCAGGTTGATACCTTCGGAGGCCACATCGGAGCAGACCATGATCCGGATGGGGCTTTCCCTGCGGTTGAACTGCTCCACGGTGTCCATGAGGTCGCGGTCGCGCATGTCGCCGCGCAGCACGGCAAGCTGGCCCTTTTTTAGCTCCAAGTCTTTGTGCAGCTGCTCGGCCAGAAACTCCAGTGTGGCAATGCTTTCGGTGAAGATCACCAGCCGGTCTTCCGGCTTGCTGGGCTTCCAGCCCATGACGTTGGTGATCTGATCTTTCAGCAGCTGGTACTTGCTGAACTGGTCCGGGGTAATGGCCTTGAGGGCCAGTTCCAGCCCCTGGAGGGCATCGATATCCTCGATCAGGAGGGTTGCGCGCTCGTCGTCACGGGTTCTCTCCAGCTGCTTTTGCAGCCGGGCAATACGGTTGCGAACGAAGGACAGGCAGGCCGCCGGGCTGGAAAACAAAGCCTTTTCCAGGGAGGTGCGGAAGAGTTGCCCTGCCCCACTGTCGCGGCCGTCCAATGTATGGAAGCTGACCTCCATCAGCCGGTCGTAGGCGGCATCTTCCAACTGGGTGGCTTGAGTCTTCGCCACCTCGATTTCCCGTTCCGGGAAGCTGCCCTGCAGTTGGTCGCGCACGTCCTTCTTGAAACGCCGGATCACCAGGCCTTTGTCCCGGAAGTCCCCCTCCGCGTAGTCCGCCGGGTTGGCGATGGCGGTTGGGTCCAGCATGTTGACCAGGCTGGCAAAGCTCTCTGCCTTGCCGTCATGGGGAGTGGCCGACAGCATGATAAGGGTGTCGGAGCGGGTGGCCAGCAGCTTGGCCAGCCGTGACCGCTGGGAGTTGGAGCTGCGCTCAGCCACATTGTGGGCTTCATCGATGATGATGATGTCCCAGTAGGCCTGCTCCAGGTAGTGCCGGTATTCGATATCCTGCTTGAGGGTATCGATGGAGATGATGGCACGATCGAAGTAGTGGAACGGGTTGTGGTTGGCCGGGATGCGATTGCGCACCCGCTGCAGGCCGGTGGAGTCCAGGCGCACCAGGGGAATGGTGAAACGGTTCCAGAATTCCTGCTGGAACTGGGTGAGCATGGATTTCACGGCCAGCACCAGAATGCGTTTGCCGCGACCACGGGCGATCAGTTCGCTGGTGAGAATGCCCGCTTCCAGGGTCTTGCCCAGACCCACGGCATCGGCGATCAGGATACGCTGGCGGGGCTGCCGCAGGGCTTGCAGGGCTGGCTGCAGCTGGTAGTCGAGCTGGTCGATGGCGGCGCGGTGGCCCAGGTGCAGGCGCTGATCGGAAGGTGCGGTCTTTCTGAGCAGGGAATCCAGGTACAGCAGGCTGCCGCCGAAGTTGCCAGAGGTGTCGTCGACCAGCAGGGTTTCCCTTGGGTCCAGAATGCGCGGCTTGTCCAGCTCGGACAGAAACAGGGCCTCGCGCCCCTGCACCAGTTCAGACAGGCCTTCACAGGTGAGGATGTAGCCGCCATCGGAGCTGTGGTCGACTCGCTTGATACGCCATTCAGCGTCCCGCACTTCCACCCGCATGCCGGGCGCATACATCGTGTTGCTCATACTTTCTGGGTTCCTGAGCCAACAGCCGGGGAAATAGAGGTCCAGGCGGGAAGGTCAATAACACATCTCTTCGCCACAGGTCCCGAGTACAATCCGCATACGTCGGGATCGCCCCAGTTTGAAAAGGCTGGATTACTTGCTTTTGTTATCCGTTCTCAAACCATCCTGCCCACCCTTCCAGACAAGAAGGGGGCGGAGTCCAATTCCGATCGGACCATGTTCATTTTGTTAGCGCGAACCTTATCACAGTTCATCACAGCGTGGACCGGCTCCTACGAGGCCGGGGCAATCGGAGCCAACTGCGGAAAATACCAGGGTTCCGCGTGCTCGGGTATCGCCCACCGCAATGGCGAACGATTACTGGTTTCAGTAAGCAGGCCATCACTTTTCATTTGGGAAATCAGACGGCGGGCGCTGCGTTCCGAACCGCCGGCCATCTCTATGACCAAAGCGCGAGCCAGCTCTCCCTCGACAAATGCTTGCAACAGAATATTGGCGGCCGCGGGTTTCAGCTCACCGTATCCCACAACCCGTCCATCATTGCGCGCCTGAACGTAGCTTTTTATCCGCTCACGCAGACCCTCCAGTTTCAACAGCTCTCCGATGTAGTTCACCTGGTCCAGCGCTGTATCCAGCATAAATTCACAGAATTCCAGCAGTGCCGTTTCACTCAGGGCACCGCGCCCGTCGTGGTTTCCCTGTCGCGGGAAATCCGCGCGGGCCAGCAATCCCTTGTAACGATCCGACGCGCGCGCGAGCCCCCGGCTCAGGCACCAGACGCCCACGCTCTCCAGTCCTGCCAGCCGCAGGGCCTCGTCGGTAAACAGACGTGCAACCCGGCCGTTGCCATCGAGAAAGGGATGAATCCAGGCAAAACGGTGATGGGCGCACATAGCCGCGATCACTTTTTTGTCGCCCCGATACCGCAGCGGCGAATAGGTCTCGCAAAACCCGCGCACAAGGCTATCCAGATCTTCGGGGGATGGAGGGACGTGTCGCCCTACCGTTACGTCCATGTCCCTCCATTCACCCGGAACCACTTCACCAATCAGATCTCCCGAGCGATTGCTGATCCGGCGCAAACTGTCCGGCACTCCAATGTAGAATTGCCGGTGCAGGGCGCGAATGAAATCCGAAGAATAGAGTGTACTCGCGTCAAGCCTCTGTTCAGACAACCACTCCTGAACGGCAATATGTGCCACAGACTCGAGTTGCAGATCCCGCTTGACGGGATCGGCCGAAAAGTCACCACGCTGGGCCGCGCGTATTTCCGCAGGCTGAGTTCGGTTGCCCTCGATCAGGTTGGAATAGTAGGAATTGATCACAGCCATATGGGCCTGCAGCACAACCCTGCTGACGGGGGCGAGATGGCCCGCTAGCTTTGCAGAGGCGGCGACCAGAGCCATGGCTTTGTCCGGCAGCGATGAATCCGCCAGAGCTCTGTCGCTGGGAATAAATGGCGCTATATCTAAGATACTGGTAACCATAGGCAAAATGGCCGGATTTATGGCCAGTTCAAAAATATCATAATGAATTGATTTTAATAGATTTTTTACAGGTTCAAGCTCTACCCATGGCCTTATTTTGGCCGGTTTCCAACAAGATGGTCAAACCGAAAAGCTTCAATCTCTAAGTACAGGAACAACCAGACGCCAGCGTCACCACTCAAACCCGGTTTAATCGACAGCCCGACCCGCTACAATAGCGCCCCTTCCATCCACAACCTGAACAAGAAGAAGCAGCCCTTCCATGCCGCAGACCGCGACCATTCAGCACACCCCCATGATGCAGCAGTACCTCAAGATCAAGGCCCAGCACCCCCAGGAGCTGGTGTTCTACCGCATGGGCGACTTCTATGAACTCTTTTACGACGACGCCAAGCGAGCCGCGGAGCTGCTGGATGTGACCCTCACCGCTCGCGGCAAGTCCGGGGGCGATCCCATTCCCATGGCCGGGGTGCCCTACCACGCGGCGGAGGGCTACCTTGCGCGGCTGATCAAGGCCGGGGTGTCGGTGGCCATTTGCGAGCAGATCGGCGATCCGGCCACCAGCAAGGGCCCGGTGGAACGCAAGGTGGTGCGCATCGTCACCCCCGGCACGGTGACCGACGAGGCTCTGCTCAATGAGCGCCGGGACAACCTGCTGGCGGCGGTGGCACAGCTGGCCGACAAGTTCGGCCTGGCTCTGCTGGACCTGGCCACCGGGCGCTTCGCGGTGCAGGAGGTGGACAGCCTGGAGGCGCTGGCGGAACAGGTGCAGCGCCACGGTCCGGCGGAACTGCTGGCGGCCGAAGGCCTGGCGCTGCCTGCGGAAATAGAAAAGCGTCCCGGCCTGCGCCGGCGCGCCCCGTGGGAGTTCGAACTGGAAACCGCCCTGCGCCTGCTGAACCAGCAGTTCGGCACCCTCAATTTAGAAGCCTTCGGCTGCAGCCATATGCATGCGGCGGTGGCCGCCGCGGGCTGCCTGCTGCAGTACGCCCGCGACACCCAGCGCACGGAACTGCCCCATATCCGCAGCCTGCAGACCGAAAGCAGCGACGATACCGTGGCCCTGGACGGTGCCTCCCGGCGCAACCTGGAGATCGACCTGAACCTGGGTGGCGGTGATGAAAACACCCTGCTATCGGTGTTCGACAGCTGCAAGACCGCCATGGGCAGCCGCCTGCTGCGCCGCTGGCTGAACAACCCGCTGCGCCGGCTGCAGACCCTGCAGAACCGCCAGGGCGCCATCGCCGCACTGATCGACGACTACCGCTTCGAACCGCTGCGGGAGGCACTGAAGCCCGTCGGCGATATGGAGCGCATCCTCGGCCGCCTGGCCCTGCGCTCCGCACGGCCGCGGGACCTGGCGCGGCTGGGACTGTCCCTGGCGCAGTTCCCGGAGATCCAGCGCCAGTTGGCGGAAACCAATGCCCCCCTGCTCGCGGAGCTGGCGCGGGAGATCGGCGAGTGGCCGGAGACGGTGGAACTGCTTGACCACGCCCTGGTGGAAAACCCGCCGGTGGTGATCCGGGACGGCGGTGTGATCGCCGATGGCTACGACAGTGAGCTGGACGAACTGCGCTCCATCAGCGAAAACGCCGGCGACTATTTGGTGCAGTTGGAGGTCCGGGAAAAGGAGCGCACCGGCATCCCCACCCTCAAGGTGGGCTACAACCGGGTGCACGGCTACTTTATCGAGATCAGCCGCGGCCAGAGCGACAAGGCCCCCGCCGACTACATCCGCCGCCAGACCCTGAAGAATGCCGAGCGCTTTATCACCCCGGAGCTGAAGGAGTTCGAGGACAAGGCCCTTTCCGCCAAGAGCCGGGCCCTGGCGCGAGAGAAGGCCCTGTACGAGGAGCTGATCACCCAACTCAACCAGTCCCTGGCGGAACTGCAGGGCGCCGCCGCCGCGGTGTCCCAACTCGACGTGCTCGCCTGCCTCGCCGAACGCGCCGACAACCTGCGCCTGTGCTGCCCGGAACTGCGTGCGGAGCCCGGGCTGGCCATCGCCGCCGGCCGCCACCCGGTGGTGGAGCAGGTGCTGGACGAGCCCTTCGTCGCCAACGATATCGAGCTGCGCGACGACCGCCGCATGCTGGTGATCACCGGCCCCAATATGGGCGGTAAGTCCACCTATATGCGCCAGACCGCGCTGATCGCCCTGCTCGCCCATATCGGCAGTTATGTGCCGGCGGACTCCGCACGCATCGGCCTGCTGGACCGCATTTTCACCCGTATCGGCAGCGCCGACGACCTGGCCGGCGGCCGCTCCACCTTTATGGTGGAGATGACCGAGACGGCAAACATATTGCGCAACGCCAGCGAGAACAGTTTGGTGCTGATGGACGAAATCGGCCGTGGCACCAGCACCTACGACGGCCTGTCCCTGGCCTGGGCCTGCGCTCACTACCTGGCGGATCAGGTGCGCGCCTTTACCCTGTTCGCCACCCACTACTTCGAGCTCACCGCACTGCCGGAGCAGTGCCCGGAGGCGGCCAATATCCACCTGGACGCCACTGAGCACGGCGACGGTATCGTGTTTCTGCACCGTATCCAGGAGGGCCCTGCGTCGAAGAGTTACGGCCTGCAGGTGGCGAAGCTGGCGGGGATTCCCGGGGATGTGCTGGTGGAGGCGAAGCACCGGCTGGAGGCGTTGGAAAACGGGACTCGGGAAACAGCAAGCGGGACCCGGGGAAAGGTACCGCAACCGGCACCCGGGCCCGGTTCACCCCAGCAGGTGGACCTGTTCGGCGCCCCCACCCATCCGGCGGTGGAAGCCCTGGAGGAACTGGACCCGGACGACCTGACCCCGCGCCAGGCGCTGGAGAAGCTCTACGCGCTGCGCAAACTCCTGTAGGAGCGGCGGGGCGGCCATCCGCCCATGGCCGCCCCGCCGCTCCTACAAGGCTCCGTAGGGTGCGCCGTGCGCACCGGCACAGTTGGGCGGTGCGCACGGCGCACCCTACGCGAGTCCCGAGTCCCGAGTCCCGAGTCCCGAGTCCCGAGTCCCGGCAGTTATAAGCACCCAACCAATCGGACTCAAAAGCCTCTACATTTCGCGCCAGTAATTGCTAAAATCCGCTGCTCCATTGACTCAGGGCATTATCGAGGGACAAGCATGACATTCGTAATTGGGGAAAACTGCATCAAGTGCAAATACACCGACTGTGTGGAAGTTTGCCCGGTGGACTGTTTCTATGAAGGCCCCAACTTCCTGGTGATCCATCCGGACGAGTGTATCGACTGCGCCCTCTGCGAGCCCGAGTGCCCCGCCAACGCCATCTTCTCCGAGGACGAGGTGCCGGAGGACCAGCAGGAGTTTATCGAACTGAATGCGGAGCTGTCGGAGATCTGGCCCAATATCACCGAGAAGAAAGACCCGCTCCCGGACGCCGCGGAGTGGGATGGCAAAAAGGGCAAACTGGACCAGCTGGAGCGCTGAACCGATCACTGAAAAGCCGTCACCGACGGCTTTTTTTCATTTTGGCCCAACAAGAACCAAAGCAAAATGAAAATCATTCCCACCGCAATCGCCGGCGGTGGGATAGAAAGCAAGGAGCAACTGTGAACACATTGGGATTCGACAGGGCGGCCAAATGGCTGGGACTGGCCCTGATACTGTCATCAGCGCTAGCCGTCGCTCTCTATCTGATCAGCAAAAGCGTCACCTGGCAGGCCTTCGGCGAGATCGTCCACCGGGTGGATACGCGGGAAAAAGTTGTCGCCCTCACCTTCGACGACGGCCCAAAGCCCGGCGCCACCGAAGAGCTGCTGCGGTTGCTGGACGCGCAGGGGGTAAAAGCCAGCTTCTTTTTGGTGGGCAAGTCCCTGGAGCGCAATCCGCAACAGGCAAAAATGATCGCCGAAGCCGGGCATCAGTTGGGCAATCACTCCTACAGCCACTCCCGGATGGTCTTTTTCGATTACCGACGGGTAGCCGAGGAACTGGAAACAACCGAGGCGCTGATCCGGCAGACGGGCTATCGGGGTGAGATCCTCTTCCGACCACCCTATGGCAAGAAATTGTTCAACCTGCCCCGCTATCTCGCCGATAACCGTATCACTACGGTCACCTGGGATATCGCCCCGGAAACTTTCGACGGCCCCATGCGGCGGCCGGAAGAAATCAGCAGCGCTATTCTCGAGCAGGTGCGCCCCGGTTCCATCATCCTGCTGCATCCTATGAACGGGTACCGGGAAACGGTGCAGCAGGCCCTGCCGGTAGTGATCGGGAATCTGCGGCAGAGAGGATTCCGCTTCGTGACCCTGTCCGAGTTGCTGGCGGAGGCGCAATAGTACTGCGGTATCCCTAACGCCACGCCTGGTATCAAAGGGGACTAAAAAACGGCTGCGCTTTGCCGGTGTCGCCCTGCCCAGTGGGCCAACGCTACTACTCGTGCTCAAGCCCCAGCATATCCGCAAAGCGGTTAAAGCCCGCGGTCATCTCCATCACCCCCAGGGCCTCCACTATTTCCTCGTTGCTCACCCCCACGTCCCGCGCCGCGTCCAGCAGCCGCTCGCCGTGGTCGTAGGGGGCGATATTGGCGTGGCGTGCGAGGTCGAAGAGTTCGTGTTCCCCGGGAGGATAGTGCACGTGCTCGGGGTAGGAGCGAATGCGCAACACCTCCTTCGGATCCACACCCAGTTCCTGCAGGGTGGTGCTGTGGAAGTAGATAGAGTAGTCGCAGCGATTGTCGGCGGAGACCACCAGGGCGATCCCCTCTTTCAGCTGCGCCGACAGGCAACCGTGCAACATCAGTGCCTTGAATTTGTCCCAGTTCGCCTTCAGCAAGGCTGGGTGGTGAGCATAGGCCCGGAACAAATCCGGCACCGAGCCCAGTTCATCCTCTATCTCCGCGAAGATTTCCTGAATCTCTTCATCTTCGGGGTCCTTTACCAGAGGGATACGGCTCATGGTTCACCTGCCTTCATCCAATTCACTTCGGTCTCAAACTTACTCACTTCCCGCCCGGCTGAAATACTGTATATAATCCCAGCATGCGAAAAATCATCCACTGCGACTGCGACTGCTTCTACGCATCGGTCGAAATGCGCGACGATCCGAATCTGCGCGGCCGGCCGCTGGCAGTGGGTGGCGCCAGTGACAAACGCGGGGTCATCTCCACTTGCAACTACGAGGCGCGCAGCTTTGGCGTGCGCTCGGCCATGCCCAGCGCCCAGGCGAAGAAGCTCTGCCCTGATCTGATTGTAGTACCCGGCAACATGAAAAAATATCGGGAGGTCAGCGGCCAGATCCGGGATATTTTCCTGGAATACAGCGATATCATAGAACCTTTGTCCCTGGATGAGGCGTTCCTGGACGTCAGCGACAGCGGGCACTGCCGCGGCAGTGCCACCCTGATCGCCGAGGAGATACGCCGGCGGGTACGCGAGGGGCTGGGGATCACCATCTCCGCCGGGGTGGCACCGAACAAATTCCTGGCCAAGATCGCCAGCGACTGGCGCAAACCGGACGGCCTCACGGTTATCGTGCCGGAGGCCGTGGACGAGTTCGTACTGCGCCTTCCGGTGCACAAGATCCACGGCGTAGGCCGGGTGACCGCGGAGAAGATGCACCGCCAGGGCATCCGCACCTGTGCCGATCTGCGCAACTACTCGCTGATCGAGCTGGTTCAGTCCTACGGCAAATTCGGCCGCCGGCTCTACGAGCTATGCCGCGGCATCGACGAGCGCCCGGTGGACAGCGACAGCTCACGCAAGAGCGTCAGTGTGGAACACACTTTCAACGAGGATCTCGTGGCGCTGCCCGACTGGCAGGAGCAACTCACCCAACTGTATATTCGCCTGCTGGAGCGGCTGGAAAATCTCGACGACCGCTACCGGATCAGCGGCGCCGCGGTAAAGGTGAAATACGGCGACTTCTCCCTTATGACCCAGGAGCGGGCGAGCCAGTCCTGCCGTATCACTGAATTCAAACATCTGTTGCAACAGTGCTGGGACAAGCGCGCGGAACCCATCCGCCTGCTGGGGGTCGGAGTGAAACTCAGGGATTTGCGCGCCGAGTTTGGCCCGGAGCAGTTACCCCTGCCGCTGCCCGGTGCGGAGCGCCTGTCCGCCTGAATCGGCACCCATTCCACTGCAAATCTGGCGCCGCCGCACACTTCGCAAACCCGGGCTCCAAATCCCCGGAACTATACTCACCAAAGCACCCGCTAAGGATCTGTTCGATGAAGAGAGTGCTCCCCAGCGCCCTGGTCGGCTGGTTTCTGAACTACGCCAGAACCCTGGAGCACCCGCAGCTGTTCAAATGGATCAGTGTCATTTTTCTGGTGGATTTATTGATTCCCGATCTGGTGCCATTTGTCGACGAAATATTACTTGGCTTGGCTGCACTGTTTCTGGGACGCTGGAAAAAAAGCCGTTCCGGAAAAGAGCCTGCGGAGAAGACCCCCGGTGCAGAGGAATCCCGGAGCGGATCGCACAGGAGGTAGCGGATCTCAACCGGCGCAGGAGGCGCGACTGAGTGTTCTGGAATCATTTCCAACAGCTGAGCGATGAAGCACTGCTCGACTACTACCACTCCACGCGCAATATCCGCGCCTTCCGCCTGCTCTACGCGCGCCACAAAGACAGTCTCTATCGCTATTGCAGCCAGATGAATCTCGCCGCCGCCGGCAGTGTGCTGGAGGAGCTCTGGAGAAATATTCTGGAACGCCCACCGCAACTGTACGGGCGGCTGCTGCGCAGCTGGTTGTTTATTCATGTAAACAAACTGTTGCATAACGCCACGGAGCAAAACCAGGATACGGTTGCGGAAGCACCCCTGCCGGGCAGCAAACTGCTCTCCGCGCTGCAAAACCTGCCGAGAATCGAGCGCAATATTTTACTGCTGCATATGGAGTGCCGGCTGCCACTGGCCACTATCGCAGACATCGAAAGAATTTCCCTGAAAAAGTGCCGGGAATACTATCGCAACGGCGGAGATAGACTCCAAACGCTCCTGAATGGATCGCGAAGACAACCCTGGCGGACGAAAGAGGTGGCAGTATGAGCGCGTGGGAAAATCACTACCGGGACGCAGTGGCGGAGATGATCTCCCCGGATTGCCTGGATGAAAAAATCCTGCAGCACGCCCGCCGGTACAAACCGCTGAAAAAAGACCATCGCTGGTTATCCAGGACCGCCAGCGGTTGCGCCGCACTGGCTGTGGTCGTGCTGTTGGCACACCCGGCCCAATACCTCGGCGCCCTCACCCCCGATGGACACGCGGTGGATACCCAGAGCGATCACATGGCCCGGTGGAGACGGAGCAGCGACCGCTTGCTGGAGAAAACCGATTCCTGGTATGCCCTGCGCAGCGAGGTGAAAGCGGGCAACTACGTCAACCTGTGCAACCAGTGGCGACGCCAACAGCGCAGCTCCGCCCTGGAAAAACTCCCCCGGGACCTGGAAGCAGCGGCCCGCAGCCACTGCCGCCTGCTTCCCACTCCCTGACGGCGGTAATTCCTATACGAATTGCATAAACAACCACTCGGCCACCAGTGCCGGCTTATCTCCGCCGTCGATCTCCATAGTGACCTCCAGCTTGAGCTGGTACTGGCCGGGGTTTTTCTCCAGGATATCGAGTACTTTTGCGCGCACCCGTACCCTGCTATCGACCTTGACCGGAGTGATAAAACGCACCTTGTCCAGACCGTAGTTCACACCCATCTGCATATTCTCGATTTCCACCTGCAGTTGTCCGGCAAAATACGAAAGCAGCGAGAGGGTGAGAAATCCATGGGCAATGGTACCGCCGAAAGGTGTCATTTTCGCCGCTTGCGGGTCCACGTGGATAAACTGGCGGTCCAGGGTGCATTCGGCAAAGGCGTCGACGCGCTGCTGGTCGATCAGCAACCAGTCGGTGGGTTGAGTGGTGTACCCAATATAGTCTCGGATTTTTTCTCGCGGAATCAGCGTCGACATTATTTTTTCTCCATATGGCGCTACTGAATCTTCGCAGAAGGCCGCGCCTTAAAAAGCGGAAACACCTCCGTCCACCGCCAGCGCCTGACCGGTGACGTAGCTGAGCGAAGGCGAGCAGAGCATCACCATGGCATTGACCACCTCCTCGGGCTCCGCCAGGCGTTTCATGGGGCAGCCGCTCGCCATCGAAGCCCGCAACTCCTCGCCGCTCACACCCGGAGGGGGTTCTATTCCGGTGACCATCGGCGTCAGGGTGAAAAACGGGCAGATGGCGTTGACGCGGATATTGTACCTGGCATTCTCCACCGCCGCGGTGCGGGTCAGCCCGATCACCGCGTGTTTGGCCGCGGAGTAAACACCGGCCTTCGGCGCGCCGCCGAGGCCGGCCAGGGAACTGACATTCAGAATAATACCGGAGCCCTGCGGCTTCATGGCTTTCAATTGATGCTTGAGGCCGAAGAAAACCCCCTTTACATTCACACTGTGCTGGCGGTCCAGCATCTCTTCATCCGCATCGTCCAGAAACGCCAGAGGCGGGGCGATACCGGCATTGTTGACTGCGATATCCAGGCGCCCGAAGCGCTCCCCGGCCAGCCCTACCAGTGCCGCACAGTCCTCCTCTGAGGACACGTCGCAGCGCTGTGCATGCAGTTCGATTCCCGCACCACCCAATTTATCCGCGGTCTGCGCCAGGCCGGCTTCGTCGATATCCCCCAGCACCAGGCGCGCCCCGCGACGGCCCAGCTCTCTAGCCAGCAACGAGCCGAAGCCGCTGGCCGCTCCGGTGATCAGCGCCACTCTGCCGGTAAAATCCAGCAATGGATCCCTGGACATATCAGATTCCTCCGCAAGCTGTCAGTCCGCCGTCCACCACCACACACTCGCCGGTGGTATAGCTGGAAGCGTCGGACACCAGGTAGAGCACAGTGCCCGCCATCTCCTCCGGTTCCGCATGGCGGTGCAGGGGAATATGGCCGATGGCGGTATTGTAAATTTCCTCATGGGAGAACAACGCACCGGCGAACCGGGTTTTGGTCAGCCCCGGCAGCAGCGCGTTCACACGGATATTGTACTGGGCACATTCCTTGGCAAAGGCCTTGGTCATATTGACCACCGCCGCCTTGGTAATCGAGTAGATTCCCTGGCCGGCGCCCGGCTGCAGGGCATTGATGGAGGCCGTGTTGACGATGCAGCCACCGCCCTGCTCGCGCATCATCCTGCCCGCCTCCACCGACATAAAGAAATAGCCGCGAATATTGACGTCCACGGTTTTCTGGAAAGCTCCCAGGTCGGTATCGAGAATATGGCCGAAATAGGGATTGGTCGCCGCGTTGTTGACCAGGATATCCAGCCGGCCGTGTCTTTCGCGAATATCCGCAAACACCCGCCCGATCTCCTCGATATCGCCGATATGGCAGGGCAGCGCCTCGGCGCTGCCGCCGGCCTCCACTATGGATTCCGCCACCGAGCGGCAGCCTTCGATCTTGCGGCTGGACACCAGAACATGGGCGCCCTGTTCCGCCAGCAGCCTGGCGATGGCCTCGCCGATACCGCGGCTGGCACCAGTTACCAGGGCGACTTTTCCTTTCAGGTCAAATAGATTGGTCGGCATAAATTTTCTCAGAATTCTTTCTTATCTGTAGGATGGGCAAAGCGCAGCGTGCCCATCACGGGATATCGATGGGCACGCTGCGCTTTGCCCATCCTACGAAACAGGTTCAGTACTCTTTCTCGATCATATTCAGTGCCATACGAGCCACTGGCTCCACCAGCGCCCCCAACCGCGCGGCATTTTTATTCGACGCAGTACCATCCCGGGCCCGCTTGGCCACGCCCTGGATAATAGCCGCCAGGCGGAAGAAGCTGAACGCCAGGTAAAAGGCCCAATTGTCGATTTTCCCGATGCCCATTCGCTCGCAATAGCGGGCCACATATTCGGCTTCAGTGGGAATTCCCAACCCATGGCGGTCCACTCCCATCAGTCCGGAGATCCTGTCGCCATCGGCGGGCATGCGCAGTTGCATACACTGGTAGGCCAGATCGGCGAAAGGGTGGCCGAGCGTGGAGAGCTCCCAATCGAGTACGGCGATAGCGCGCGGTTCGGCGGGGGCAAATATGATGTTGTCCAGGCGATAATCGCCGTGCACCAGCGCCACGCGGCCGTCGTCTTCTGGTAGCGCGCCCGACAGCCAGCCGATCAGTTCGTCCATGGCCGCAATTTTTTCGGTTTCGGAGGCGCGGTACTGTCCACTCCAGCGCTCGAACTGGCGCTGGAAATAATTGCCCGGGCGCCCGTAATCGGAAAGGCCCACAGTTTCCACATCCACACTGTGCAGCGCTGCCAGCACGCGGTTCATCTCCTCGTAAATCGCGCTGCGCTCCGCCCCGTCCACATCCGGCAGCGCGGCGTTCCAGAAGATGCGTCCCTCGCAGTACTCCATCACATAGAACAGGGAGCCGATCAGCTCCCGATCCTCACACAGGTGCAACACCCTCGGCACCGGTACATCGGTGCCGGCCAGTGCCCGCATTACGCGAAATTCGCGGTCCACCGCGTGGGCGGACTTCAGCAACTTCCCGGGCGGCTGTCGACGCAGCACATAAGTGCCGGATACCGCCTGTAACTTGAAAGTGGGATTGGATTGACCGCCGGAAAATTTATTGACTTCGAGCGGGCCACGAAAACCGTCGATACAAGCAGCCAGGTATTTTTCCAGCCGCTCCAGAGGCAAGTGGTCAACCGCATGCTTTTTGGACTGGATTTCCTCTGCCATAGGAGTTCCCCCTCAATCGCTTTTCGCACCGTAACGCGCCGCCAGATTTCGTCCGAGCTGCATCATATGCACCTGGTCCGGCCCGTCCGCCAGGCGAATGGTGCGCGCGTAGCTGTAGTGCTGCGCCAGGTTGTAGTCCTGGCTCAACCCGGCGGCCCCGTGGATCTGTATCGCCCGGTCGATCACATTGCAGGCCATCTGCGGCGCGACGATTTTGATCATCGAAATCAGGTCCCTGGCTGCCTTGTTGCCGTATCGGTCCATCCGGTCCGCGGCCTTCAGGGTAAGCAGGCGCGCCTGTTCGATTTCACAGGCGAATCTGGCAATATCCTCACGCACCGAACCCTGCCTGCTCATCGGCCGGCCGAACACCACCCGCTGCTCCGCGCGCCTGCACATCATTTCCAGCGCCCGCTGTGCCTGGCCCACCAAGCGCATACAGTGATGAATGCGTCCCGGGCCCAGGCGCCCCTGGGCAATTTCGAAACCGCGCCCCTCCCCCAGGATCAGGTTGTCCGCCGGCACACGCACATTATCGAAAACAATTTCCGCGTGGCCCTCCGGCGCATCGTCGTAACCGAACACGGTCATTGGGCGCACAATATTGACGCCGGGAGTGTCCACCGGCACCAGTATCTGCGACTGCTGCCGGTGGCGATCGGGATTGTCCGGGGCGGTCTTGCCCATCACGATCAGTATTTTGCAGCGGCGGTTGAGGGCGCCGCTGATATAGAATTTGTGCCCGTTGATCACGTAGTCGTCGCCGGTGCGCACAATAGAGGTTTCTATATTGGTGGCATCGGAGGAGGCGACTTTCGGCTCGGTCATGGCGAAGGCGGAACGGATCTCTCCAGCGAGCAGCGGTTTCAGCCACTGTTCCTGCTGCCGCGGACTGCCGTACCGGGCGAGCACTTCCATATTGCCGGTGTCCGGCGCGCTGCAGTTGAATACTTCCGACGAGAACAGCACCCTACCCATCTCTTCCGCCAATGGCGCGTACTCCAGGTTGCTCAGCCCGGCGCCGGAGTCCGAATCTGGCAGAAACAGGTTCCACAGCCCCGCCTCCCTGGCTTTGATCTTCAGCTCCGCGAGTATCGCCGGCTCGCCCCAGCGGTCCTCCTGCAACTGCCGATGAAACATGGCTTCCGCCGGATAGACATGGTCATGCATAAAGCACTTGAGGCGCTCCAGCAATTGCTTTGTCTTGTCGGAATACTCGAAATCCATTGCTATCCACTCCAGCTGGCTACAGGTAAATGGCCCAGGTCAAGAGAGCGGGACCTTCGCATCACGGTTATCGCTTAACTCAGCGCTATTCAGCTGTAGGTAATAAACTCCCGCCGCCCCTCGCGCTCCAGGTGCGGTACATGGTTGAAACTGTGCAGGCTGATACTGTCGGCACCGCAAAAGAAATGGCTCACTGCCGTGTTTTTGATCTGCATATTGAGTTTGGTCACCGTCTCGGCGTGGGCGCCGAGCACCTGGCGCACCATCATTGCGATGGCGCCGCCGGAGCTGACCACGAGGGTTTTCGCACCCCGCGGGCAGTCGCCAATCAACTTCAAGGCTTCCCCGATGCGCTGTTCGAACGCCTGCCAGCTCTCCACCGGGCTGATCTCCCCCTCGGCCCAGGCGAGCATCGCCTTCTTGAGAAAACGGTAATAATCGGAAGGGCCGGCGCCTTCGCCCGGCACAGACTGCGGATCGCGCTCGCCATAACTGCGCGTCACACTGTGAAAATCGAATTCATTCAGCTGGGGCGCCAGCTCCACCCGCGACACATCCAGATCCATTCCTTCGCAAATACCCTGTGCCGTCTCCCGGTGGCGCCGCAGATCGCCGCAGAGAATACGATCGAACCGCACCCCATCGCGCCAGTGCTCCCCCAGCCAGCGGGCCTGGCGCCAGCCGAGGTCGGACAACTTGTCGTAGTCGGCGGCACCAAAAGACGCCTGGCCATGGCGCACGGTATAGAACTCAGCCACTGTGATCCCCCTTCAGTTGCCTCACCCCAATGGCACTAAGTCAAGCGATAACCGTGATGCGAAGGGCCTGATGCCGGGGGCTTTTTGCGGGACTGTCTGCGAGAGGGACCTCGCGGACAAGCCTCCAGGGACGGATTAAGGGGGGGCGCCCAGCCCGTGTCCCGCAAAAAGCCCCCGGTAGCAGGGCCGCCAGGGTCCTTAACTCAGTGCCTCGTACCCTACCGCCGCTCATTGAATCATCAAAGTTTATTATGCGAATATCCAATCATTCACAGCGTTAATGATTGGTGACCACTGTGCAGCTGAAGCAGATGGATATGAACCTCTTCCTGGTGTTGGAGGCCATCTACAGCCAGCGCAACCTGACCCGCGCCGCGGAGCAGTTGCATATCACCCAGCCGGCGGTCAGCAATGCCCTGGCGCGCCTGCGCCGCACCCTGGATGACCCTTTGTTCACCCGTACCCCCGCCGGTATGCAGCCGACGCCGCTGACGGAGCGCATCATGCCCAGGGTCCGGCAGGCCCTCGCGCTGCTCGGCGGCAGCCTGAGCGAACAGCATCTGTTCGACCCGGCCACCGAGGAAAAGACGTTGCGCCTGTCCATGAACGACATGGCGGAAACCCTGCTACTGCCCCGACTGCTGGAACGGCTGCAGCAGCAGGCGCCGGGAATTGCGGTGGAATCCTATTACGTGCCCCGGGACCAGCTGGTCAAGGAGCTGGCCGCCAACACCCTGGATTTCGGCCTGGATATCCCTTTGGTCTCCGCCACCCAGCTGCACCAGCAGCGCCTGATCAACGATCGCTACCTGTGTATGCTGCGCGCCGGCCACCCACTCGCGGATCAGGCCAGCCTGACCCTGGATCAATACCTGCAACTGGAGCATATCCACGTCTCCAGCCGCCGCAGCGGGCCGGGGCTGGTGGATATCGCCCTGAACAAGCTGGGGCGCCGCCGCAGTATCAAACTGCGGGTACAGCACTACCGGGTGGCGCCGCTGGTGGTACTGCGCACCGACCTGGCGCTCACGGTGCCGGCCAGCCTGACCGACCAGTATCCGGCGCGGCTGTTCGAGCTGCCGTTTCAGATTCCGCAGATGGACTGGCACCTGCTGTGGCACAAGAACCAGCATGAAGACCCGGCGAACAAGTGGCTGCGGGGGCAGTTGATGGATTTGTTTGTCCCGTGATGAAGCACCGCTACGGCCGGAGATTGATCACTGATTTCGGCCGGATCGGTCACTGCCCCTCACTATTCCCCCCTGCTATTCTCCGCCACATCAATATGCAAAGAGTTGCATATACCTTTCCGGTCGTGACTAAAGAATGAGAGAACCGCCATGTCCCTCGCCTATCCCCACCTGCTGGCCCCGCTGGACCTGGGTTTCACCACATTGAAAAACCGGGTACTGATGGGCTCGATGCACACCAACCTGGAGGAGCACCCAGGCGGCTTTTCGCGGCTGGCGGCCTTCTATGCCGAACGCGCGCGCGGTGGCGTGGGCCTGATTGTGACCGGTGGTATCGGCCCCAACGAGGAGGGCTGCGTGGCCATGGGCGCGGCCAAGATGACCACTACCGAAGAGGCACAACAGCACCGGGAAATCACCGATGCGGTACACGCCGAAGGCGGTGCCATCTGCATGCAGATACTCCACGCCGGCCGCTATGCCTACAACCCCAACCTGGTGGCGCCCTCGGCGGTCCAGGCACCAATTAATCCCTTTACGCCCCGCGAATTGAGCAGTGGGGAAATCGAAGGCCAGATCGATGACTATGTGCGCTGCGCCACCCTGGCCCGCGAGGCAGGCTATGACGGCGTGGAGATCATGGGATCGGAAGGTTATTTCATTAATCAGTTTATCGTCTCGCGCACCAATAAGCGCACCGACGAATGGGGCGGCAGCTTCGAAAACCGTACCCGTCTGCCGATCGAAATCGTACGCCGCATCCGGGAAGCGCTGGGGCGCGACTTCATCATTATCTACCGCCTGTCCATGCTCGACCTGGTGGAGGGCGGCAGCAACTTCGAGGAAGTGGTCACCCTCGGCAAGGCCATCGAGAAAGCGGGCGCGACCATCATCAACACCGGTATCGGCTGGCACGAGGCCCGCATTCCCACCATCGCCACCAGCGTACCCCGCGCCGCCTTTAGCGAAATCACCGCCAAGGTAAAGCAACACCTGAATATTCCGGTAATTACCAGCAACCGCATCAATATGCCCCAAGTCGCCGAAGCCGTACTGGCCGCCGGCCACGCGGACATGATTTCCATGGCGCGGCCCTTTCTGGCGGATGCGGAATTCGTCAACAAGGCGGCGGAAAACCGCGCTGACGAGATCAACACCTGCATCGGCTGCAACCAGGCCTGCCTGGACCACACCTTCGAATTGAAACTCACCTCCTGCCTGGTCAACCCGCGCGCCTGCCACGAAACCGAACTGAATTACCTGCCCCCCGCCCATCCGAAGAAGATTGCCGTAGTGGGCGCCGGTCCCGCCGGCCTCGCCGCCGCAACCGTGGCCGCCGAACGCGGGCACAAGGTCACATTGTTCGAGGCCGAAGACAAAATCGGCGGCCAGTTCAATATCGCCAAGCAGATTCCCGGCAAGGCGGAATTCCAGGAAACCCTGCGCTACTTCAACCGCAAACTGGAACTCACCGGAGTAACCGTCAAGCTCAACTGCCGGGCCACCGCGGAGGACCTGCAGGAATTTGACGAAGTGATTATCGCCACCGGCATCGCTCCGCGCACCCCGCCCATCCCCGGGATCGAGCACGAAAAAGTGCTCAGTTACCTGGACGTGCTGAAACACAAAAAGCCGGTGGGTGAAAAGGTGGCGATTATCGGCGCCGGCGGTATCGGCTTCGATGTGGCGGAATATCTGACGCACGAGGGGAACAACGACGAAGAGCTGATCGCCGTCGACAAAGAGGAGTTTTTCGATGAATGGGGCGTGGATATCCGCCTGGAAAACCGCGCCGGTCTCAAGGCGCCCGCACCGGTCACCGCCCCGCGCCAGGTGATTCTGTTGCAGCGCAAGACCTCCAAAGTAGGCGCAGGCCTGGGTAAGACCACCGGTTGGATTCATCGTACCAGCCTGAAACACCGCGCGGTACAGATGATTCCCGGCGCTGAATACGAGAAGATCGACGACCGAGGCCTGCATATCCGCGTGGCCGATGAGCAGCAGCTGCTGGAAGTGGACAACATTGTGATCTGCGCCGGGCAGGAACCGTCGCGGGAGCTGTACAATGCCTTGCTGGACACAGAGACCAAAGTTCATCTGATCGGCGGCGCCGACGAGGCTGCCGAACTGGATGCCAAGCGGGCCATCGACCAGGGCTCGCGGCTGGCCGCTGAAATCTAAGGAAACCAGGGGAGAGTGTCGCAATGCTGCAAACCGATAACCCGGCACTGCTGGTGGTCGATGTACAGTTGGCCATCGATCACTTCTCCCCTCACCTGCGCAGCAACCCTCAAGCGGAGGAGCATATCGCCGCACTGCTGCGATACTGGCGGGCACAAAGCCGGCCGGTTATTCATATCCGCCATTCCTCCCGTTTTCCCGAATCCCCTTACCACGCCGACAGTCCGTACTTTGCATTCAAGCCGGAAGTGGCACCCGAAGCCGGCGAAGTGATGGTGACAAAACGGGAGAATTGTGCCTTTATCGGCACGGAGCTGCACGACACCCTCACACAGTTGGCAGTGCGCGAACTGGTAGTAACTGGTGTGGTAATCAACCACTCGGTGGACGCCACCGTCAAGGTGGGAGCGGCACTGGGCTACCGTATTTATTTGCCGGAAGACACCACGGCCACCTTTGCTACGCCGTTGCGCGACGGCACGCTGATCGAAGCAGAGCAGTTACAGGAAATTTTTCTCAGCAATCTACAGGGTGAGTACGCACAGGTCTGCCACAGCCGGGAACTGCTGACTCAAATTTAAGGAACCTCTGAACCGCTTTCATAAAAAAGGCCCCGCGAGGGGCCAAGAACAGGGGTTCCTTTCAAAGCTTCCTTTCAAGGGTTCCTTTACTGAGGCTGGGCCACACCCTCACCAATTTCCGCTTGATCCTCCACATCGTGCCACCGCGGCCTGGAGAGGCGCTCAGTCAGGCGGTAGAGCAGAAAGACCAGGCCACAAAGGCCGAACATCAACCAGTAGAGCGCCGGCCCGCTCCACCACTCGATCACTATACCGCCCACCAGCGGCGCCGCAGACCAGCCCAGGGAGTAAAAGGACGAGGCCCCGAAGTAGCTGCCGCGCAGGTGGTCCGGCGCAAGGCGGTCTATCTGCACACTCATGGTGGGGAACAGCACCGCCTCCGCCAGGCTCACCACAAAAGTGGCTCCCATCCACCCGGCAAACCAGTGCACGGGATTGAGTGCAAACCACACTTGCCCGGCGGCCAGCACGCCCAGCCCGATCACAATCCGCCCTTTTATCTCTATATTGCGCATCAACTGCAGCAGCGGAAACTGTAACAGCACGATGGTGAGCGCATTCACCAGGATCATGCTGGAAATCAGCTGAACCAGGTTCGGCGCCTGCGCCCGGGTCAGGTACTGCACCAGGCTGGAATCCATATGCGCATAAATAAACAGCGTCAGCACATTGGCAACAATCACCACCAGAAATACATGATCCTTTCTCAGCACCGCAAGCGTACCGCGGAAATTCGCGCTCATATCCCGCCGTCTGTGCGCCATACGTCCGGTTTCCGTGCGGGCAAATCCCCACAAAAACGCCAGGCTCAATAACAGGTAGCTGAGCGCGGTGAGCCCGAAGGTGGACTGCTGGGCACTGAGCCCGGCCCAGACACCGATAATCGGCCCCAGGGCCGCGCCCACGTTGATCAGGAAATAGCGGAATTGCAGCGCCAGCTCGCGGCTCTGCTTGTCCCGAACCAGGTCACCGATCAGTGCACTGGCCGGCGGCTCCCAAACGGCGCGGCCAATGGAGCAGAAAGTCATTGCCAGAATAAAAGCCGGCAGTGCCTGGGCCACCGCCAACAGGGCAAAGGCGAGGAAATTGATCGCGGTGCCCGCCAGCAATACATTGCGCCGGCCGTAGCGGTCGGACAGCGCCCCCACATAGAAGCCCAGCAGAGCCGCACCCACCGCGGAGGCGCTGAGAATCAGCCCGATCTCCGCGGCTCCCAGCTGGAATTTCTCATACAGCAGAATGGCCAGAAACGGCCACACCATAAAATAGGTTCCGCGGCCGAAGAAACTGCCGACCAAAACAATCCAAACCAACGGCGGAAAACCGTGCAGGCGCTGCCACCACTGCCTATCCATCTTTCTACTCCTTGGACTTCTTTTCTAGAACCTGTTCAGCGGCCTAATTGAAGCCCTAAACAGTCCTGCTACCGAGTAATACTGCTCACTTAAGCACTGATCGTGATGCGAAGGCCCTGGTACCGGGTGCTACCTTGCGAGACTGTCTGCGAGAGGGACCTCGCAGACAAGCCTACAGGGATGTATTTACGGCGTGTCTCGCAAGGTAGCACCCGGTAGCAGGGCCGCCCCCGGCTGTGAATCAAGCGACTGGGCGATCCTGCTGCCGGGGGCTTCGCATCACGTTGATCGCTCAATCAAAAGCCATTCTCCGGCGAAAAAAAAACCCGGAAGGTAAGCCTTCCGGGTTTTCTCTTGGGAGGAAGGCTTTTACACCTTCCATCGCCTGAAGCTCTGTCGGGTGTGCTAGGTGATCACTGCGGTCACCGGGCGCTTATACATGGAGCGGGTTTTGCGAACACAGACTCCACACCACGGGCGCACAGCGGCCGGCAGCAAATGCTGCAGGGCGGAGCGCAGGCGCGGTAGGTAATGGAGAGATTGCGTGTTCATCGGAAACTGTCGCTACTTGACACTATGACGTTAATACTATCTGAGCGCCGAATGTTTGCAAGTGGAACTTTCAATATTTTTCCTCCGGCCGCGGAGAGTAGATAAAAAAACATGCCAGCTATACTGAAATTGTCCAGGAAGGAACAGGAGCAGGGACCGGCCCATGACCAGCGACGCCAATATTCGCCATGAAATTCATCGCAACCTGCGAGAGGAGACTCAGATACTGGACGCACCCGCCGGCCCCCTGATCGGTGCGGTGGATGGAAAGACAGGTGTTCACTGTTTCCTCGGCATTCCCTATGCCGCGCCACCCACCGGCGAGCTGCGCTGGCGGCCGCCACAATCGCTGCCGCCCTGGCAGTCCCCGCTGCGCGCTACCGCCTTCGGTATGCCGGCGGCACAGAATCCCTCCGGGCTGATCGAGGTTCGCGGCCCCAACGGAGAGACGACGGACAGCGAGGACTGCCTCTACCTGAACATCTACACCCCGGCGGGCCGGCGCGATAAAAAACTACCGGTGATGCTCTGGATACACGGCGGCTCCTTCTATATCGGCTCCGGTTCCCAGGAGGTGTACAACGGCTGCTATCTTGCTGCCAGTGGTCGCGCTGTAGTGGTGACCTTCAATTACCGTCTGGGCGCACTGGGGTTTCTGCGCCTCACGGATATCAGCGATATCCCCTCCAGCGGCAATGAAGGCCTGCTGGATCAGGTGGCGGCGCTGGAGTGGGTTCGGAAAAATATTTCCGCCTTCGGCGGCGACCCGGACAATATCACCCTGTTCGGTGAATCCGCCGGCGCCATGAGTATCGCCACCCTGCTGACTTCGCCCCGCTGCCGCGGCCTGTTCCGCAGGGCCATAGTGCAGAGTGGCAACCCCTGTGCGTTGCACTCCCGCAACAGGGCCAACAGCCTGGCACAGGCATTTGTCGAACATCTCGGCGAATCGCCGCATCGCGCGGACACCCGCACGCTGCTGCGTGCCCAGCAGGCAATACTGTCGGATCCGCGCCTGGAGCAGAAATGGGGCCAGCTGCCGTTCAAGCCGGTGCTGGACGGCGAACTGCTGCACACTGAACCCATGACTGCGCTGCGGGGCGGCAGCGGCGCGGAGGTATCGCTGTTGCTGGGCAGCAACCTGGATGAGTGGAACCTGTTCAGCGCCGTAGCGCCGGAAACCTTTACCCTGGATGGCGAACAGATACGCGCGCGCCTGGAATGGCTGTTGCCACGGCACCACCTCGACCCGCTGCTGGGGCACTACCACAAGCTGGCCAGATCCCTGGCCGGCAATCCCTGGCCTGAGTGGAGCCGCACCTGGAACCTGTTGCTCACCGATATGGTGTTCACCCTGCCCGGCCTGCGCCTGCTGCAGGCCCACGGCGGAAACCGCTTTCACTACCACTTCGCCCAGCCGCTGGCGGCGCAACCGCTACTGGGCGCCTGCCACGCCGTGGAACTGGGATATGTATTCGGCACCCACGGCGAAACCTCGCTGCAATCCCTCTATGGCGGTGAGACCGAGCCACACAAGCTCAGCCACACTGTGCGCGAGGCATGGCTGAATTTTGCCGAGTGCGGCGACCCGGAGAGCGACTGGCCTACTTTCGCCAACGGAGACAGCCGCCGCTTTGGCGAACACCCGGAAGACCGCGCCTTCGATACAGCGCAGCTCTCCTCTCTGTGGCAGGATATACCGGACAGTACATTGGGCAGTTACCTCTGAGCATCCATGACAAAAATATTGCTGATACGCCATGGCGAGGCGGCAAAAACGCCGGAATCCGTCGATCCCGATCTCACCGAACGGGGATGGCAACAGGCGCGTCGACTGGCGCAACACTTTACCCGGACGACTCCCATTGCGCTGGCCAGTAGCCCCAAGGCCCGCACCCAACAGACGGCCCAACCGCTGGCCCAACTCTGGCAGCGCTCGGTGACCATCGAGCAGGCAGTGACTGAAATTCCCTCCCCCGAGGGGCTGCCCACCAGCGAGCGCAGAGACTGGATCCGCCGCCTGCTCGACAGCAACTGGGACGACGGGGACAGGCAGCAGGTGGACTGGCGCCGGGGAATCGCGCGGTATCTTCTACAACTGGAACGGGACACGGCGATCTTCTGCCACTTTATGGTGATCAATTCAATCGTGGCGCATATACGGGGCGACCGGCGCATACAGCAGTTCCGGCCGGACTACGCATCGGTGACAGAGTTGCGGCTGCAAGGGGGAAGGCTCGAGGTTCTGCGACTGGGCGAGGAACGCCGCAGCCGCATCCTGTAGGAACAAGCTCCGTCGCTCTCAATTCGGTCCGTAGGATGGGCAAAGCGAAGCGTGCCCATCATCTGCGGAGTGATGGGCACGCTTCGCTTTGCCCATCCTACGCAAATCCCGGGTCCCGGGTCCCGGGCATTAAACCAGGCTCTTACTCACCACCTCATACAAATCCCGCGACAACTTCCCGGATTCCATAACCGATTGCAGCGCCCGATGCATTTTTTCACCCAGCTCACCGGTGTATTTCTTCCAGCGGGTAATGGGCGTTACCAGCCGCGCGGCGATTTGCGGGTTGAGTTTGTCCAGGGCGACCACCTGTTCCGCGAGGAACTCGAAACCGCGGCCATCGGCTCGGTGGAACTGGATAAAGTTGCGGTTGGCAAAGCCGCCGATTACCGCGCGCACCTTGTTTGGATTGGTCAATTCGAAGGCCGGGTGTTGCATCAATTCCCGGACTGACTCCAGGGTACCCCGCCGGGCACTGGTACTCTGCAAGCCGAACCACAACTCCACCACCTGAGTATCCTGTTGCCAGCGTTCGTAGAAACTCTCCAGCGCCGGCTGCGCCATATCGTCGGCGGCGTGATTGACCAGAGAAGTCAGCGCCGCGGCGCTGTCGGTCATATTGGCGGCATTTTCGAACTGCGCCTGTGCCAGCGCCAGCAATTCCGCCTCCTCGGTGACACAGAGATAAGCGAGGCAGGTATTTTTCAAACTGCGCTCGGCGATATCGGCAGCCTCCGGGCGGTAGGGTTTGTCGCGGTCCAGCCGTCGGTAGCAGTTCAGCAGTTCACCCTTCAGGGCCTCCGCCAGCGCGCCCCGGGCAAATTCCCGCGCGACAATAATCGCCTCCGCATCTATCTGCTCGCACTGTTCCGCCAGGGTCTGCGCGCTGGGCAGCGCCAGCATCTCAGCCACCAGCGCCGGGTCCAGTTCACGGTTTTGCAGCACACTGCGGTAGGCGTCCACCAGTTGTGGCTGCAACTGCAGGTTGCGCCCCTCGCGATAGTCCTTCTGCAACTGCTCCAGTGCCATAAAGGCCAGGCGCTGGCCGGCATCCCAGCGATTGAACTCGTCGGAGTCGTTGCGCATCAGGAACAGTAACTGTTCGGTACTGTAGCCGTAGCGCACCCTGACCGGGGCGGAGAAACCGCGCAGCAGCGAGGGCAGCGGCTTTTCCTTCAGGCCTGTGAAGTTGAAGGTCTGCTCCGTTTCGGTCACCTGCAATACTTTTTGTGTGGTGCCCTGGGGGTCGAGGGGGAGGTCGCGGCCGTCGGCACCCAGCAGTCCCACCGCCAGGGGGATATGGAAGGGCAACTTTTTATTCTGTCCAGGCGTGGCGGGACAGGACTGTCTGACGGTCAATGCGTAGCTGCCATGGGCGGCGTCGAAGGCGTCGCTCACTTCCAGCACCGGCGTGCCCGCCTGGCTGTACCAGCGGCGAAACTGGGTGAGATCCACGCCGTTAGCGTCCTCCATCGCCGCGATAAAGTCCTCGCAGGTTACCGCGCATCCGTCGTGGCGCTGGAAATACAGGTCGCTGCCTTTGCGGAAACCTGCTGTACCCAATAAGGTGTGGATCATGCGCACCACTTCCGCGCCTTTTTCGTACACGGTGAGGGTGTAGAAATTGGAGATCTCCATATAGGAGTCCGGGCGCACCGGGTGGGCCATGGGGCCGTCGTCCTCGGCGAACTGCGCGGTGCGCAACAGGGAGACATCCTCAATCCGCTTTACCGCGCGGGAATTCATATCCGCAGAAAACTCCGCATCGCGAAATACGGTAAAGCCCTCTTTCAGGCTCAGCTGGAACCAGTCCCGGCAGGTCACCCGATTGCCGGACCAGTTGTGGAAATACTCGTGACCGACAATGGATTCGATACGCTGGAAGGTGGCGTCGGTGGCAGTCTCAGGGCTGGCCAGCACGCAGGCGGAATTGAAAATATTCAGCCCCTTGTTTTCCATCGCCCCCATATTGAAATGATCCACCGCCACGACCATGAAAATATCCAGGTCGTATTCCCGTCCGTAGACCTCTTCGTCCCAGCGCATGGCTTTTTTCAATGAGCGCATGGCGTGGTCACACTTACGGATATTTTTCGCCTCGGTAAAAATCTGCAGTTTGACCTCGCGGCCGCTGACAGTGGTAAAACTGTCCTCCACAGTCTGCAGTTCTCCCGCCACCAGGGCGAAAAGGTAAGCGGGCTTGGCGAAGGGGTCCTCCCAGGTGACGAGCAGGCGCCCGTCTTCGGTGGTGCGCCGCTCTATCTGGTTGCCGTTGGACAGCAATACCGGGTACTGGCGCGGCGCCACTATGGTGGTTGTGAAGCGGGACATTACGTCCGGGCGGTCAGGATAGTAGGTGATCTTGCGGAATCCCTCCGCCTCGCACTGGGTGCAGTACATGCCGTTGGAGAGGTACAGTCCCTCCAGCGAGGTATTGTCCTTTGGATTGATGCGGTTGTGGACTTCCAGCACGAACTCCGGATTCTCCACATGGATCAAGAGGCCCTCCGGCAGCTCCCGGTAGCGGCTGGCCGGCACCAGTGCGCCGTCGATGGACAGGGACAGCAGCTCCAGGTCCACTCCGTCCAGCAGCAAGGGCGGCAGCGCCTCCCCGGGCGCCGATTCCGCCGCCGGATTGCGGCGGATCTGCAGTCGCGACTTCACCAGGGTGTCCTGCGGCTGCAGTTCAAAATGCAGACGGGTACTGTCGACCAGGTAGTCGGGTGCGCGGTAGTCCTTCAGGTAAACGGTGCGGGGTTGGGCGTCTTTCATGGCAATTCCAGTTTTTTCCACAATCCGGTCTCAGAAAATGAGGCACACGTTATCACTCCAGTGAGAATCCACAAGAGGTCGGGGCATACAACCGCGCCACCCAGCATCCCGCTGTTCAGAAGCCCGCCGCCTGCCCATCCTTGCGGCTCTCGGACGCCCCCTGATAAACGCCGTTCCCACTCCGCATTATGGCCTGGTAGCCACCGTAGGGGCCGCTCTCGAAGCGCAACTGGTGACCCATCTGCACCAACCTGCGGCGGGTTTCCATGGGAAAACCGTCCTCCAGGCTGATGTAGCCGCCGTCGAGCATCATCTCCCCGGTGGGCTGGCTGGAGCCGCTGTGCAGGATGCGCGGTGCGTCGCCGGCCTCCTGGATATTCAAACCGAAGTCCAGCATATTGATCACGATCTGCGCGTGCATCTGCGGCTGGGTGGCGCCGCCCATGACACCGAAGCTCATCACCGGCTCGCCATCTTTGGTGATAAATCCGGGAATGATGGTGTGGAAGGGGCGCTTGCCCGGCCGGTACTGGTTGAAGTGCCCGTCTTCCAGGCTGAACAGTTCACCGCGGTCCTGCAGGATAAAACCCAGGTCGCCGGGCGTCATACCGGAGCCCATACCCCGGTAGTTGCTCTGGATCAGGGATACCATGTTGCCGTCCTTGTCCGCCACCGTCAGGTAGATGGTGTCGCCGTGCCGCAGCGCCTCACTGCCGGCGTCGTAGCGTTTCGCCGCCCGGTCGCGGTCGATCAGTTTGCGCCGTTCCGCGGCATATTTCTTCGAGATCAGTTGCCGCACCGGAATCTCGTTGAACGCGGGATCAGCGTAGTATTTTGCCCGGTCCTCAAATGCCAGTTTTTTCGCCTCCGCGAACAGGTGGATATATTCAGGGCTTGTCCGCCCCAGCGCCGCCAGGTCATACCCTTCCAGGATATTGAGAATCTGCAGGGCAGCTATACCCTGGCCGTTGGGGGGCAGCTCCCAGATATCGTAGCCTCGGTAGTCGGTGGACACGGGCTCCACCCATTCGGACTGATGGCTGGCCAGATCGTCGTAGGAGAGAAAGCCGCCGTTGTTTTGCATATAGGCGGCGATTTTTTTCGCGATTCCCCCCTTGTAGAAAGCGTCGCGCCCGCCCCTGGCAATGGCGCTATAGGTTTTCGCCAGTCGCGGATTGCGGAAGATTTCTCCCTCCATGGGCGCGCGGCCGTTTGGCATGTAGGTCTCGCGAAAGCCCGGATATTTTTCCAATAGCGGCACAGATCGCTTCCAGTAGTAGGCCACCAGTTGGGTGACCGGAAAGCCTTTTTCCGCGTAGTCGATTGCCGGTGCCAGCACCTCCTCCATGGGCAGGCGGCCAAATTTTTCATGCAGCTCGAACCAGCCGTCCACCGCACCGGGAACCGACACCGGCAGCGGGCCGTGGGAGGGGATTTTATCCAGGTTGTTCTGTGCGAAGTATTCGAAAGTCAGCGATTTGGGAGAGCGGCCGCTGGCGTTCAAGCCGTAGAGTTTTCCGTCCCCGGCGCTCCACACGATGGCGAACAGGTCGCCACCGATACCACTGCCGGTGGGCTCCATCAACCCCTGTGCCGCATTGGCGGCGATGGCTGCATCCACGGCGCTGCCGCCGCGCTTCAGGATATCCAGTGCGATCTGCGTGGCGAGCGGCTGGCTGGTGGCGGCCATGCCGTTGCGGGCCAGCACCGGCGAGCGGCTGGCAAAGCCCTCGCCGTTTACCCGGTCGTAGGCGCCGGCCGCGGCGGCGGTTGAAAGCAGGAAAGGAACCAGTATAACGGTGTAAAAAAAGCGGATTGTGTATTTCACGATCGGTACTCCGATTATTCTCTTGTTCCATTACACTAGTGTCCTGTCTGATATCCAGTGTAACGGCGATGTCACCAGTCTCCCTGTTTACGACTGTGCCCGCAAGCCAGCTTCAACCCAGCTCAAAGAGGTTCCTGTGCGCAAATACCGCCTGATCACCCTCGCCGTAACGTTGCTGATAGCGGTGGCGGTCTGCTGGTGGGGATGGCGGGACAGGGACAGGGTTGTGCCCTGGCTGGTCAATCCGTGGCTCGGCGGCGACCGGATTCACTCCACACAGGGCCTGCAGTTGGGCGCGGATGCCATCTCGGCCGACAGCCTGGAAATCCTTCTGGCCAGCGGCGCCAGCATCCAACTGTGGGGCTTGCGGCTTCGGCACCCGCTGGGCGCGCTGTTCGGCGATGAACACAACCGCAGCCAACTGACTATCGCCGGGCTTACCTATCATCCGGCGCCGGCTCCTTTGGAGTCCGATGAAGCCGCGACAGAAATTCCCCGCCAAGAGTCGGAGGCGGAGCCGAAACTCTACCTCAGCGAATTGCTCCAACTGCTGCGCCGCAAGATGCCCCGGCAAATCGACATCGACAAACTGCAATGGGCCGGGCCCGAGCCCCGCAGTGGGCGTTTAAGCCTTCGCCGGGAAAACGGCGACACCATTCGCGGAACCCTCTACAGCAACGACCTGGAGGCCCAGTGGCAACTGGTGTCGCAGGACACCGCAGTCCGGCTTCGCGCGCGGATTTCCTCCGCAACCGGGGAGGACGTCCTGCAATTGGACGGCAGTGCCACCCGCCAGCAGAGAAAAGCGTGGCAGGGAGAATTGCGCTTGCAGGCGGAGTTGGAACAGCTGGTGGCGTTACCGCCCATTGCAGGAACCGTCACCGGGGCCGGCGGCGAGTTTTCCCTCAGGATTGAATCGCAATTTCCCGACCAGTTGCTCAACCTGGAGGGATACCGCCGGACCGTCGCCCGGCTGAGTGCAAAATCCCTGCATATCCCCCTGCCGGAAGACCCGATCGGTGCACCGCTTCAACTTTCCGCCGACACCCTGGAACCGCTCTCGGTAGACCTGGCATCACTGTGGCCGCTGACTCCCAGGGAACTGTCCGGGAGCGCGAATATCCGTATCCTGTCTCCCGGTGCCGAACAGGACACGTTACTGCAACTGCAGCTCGATGCGCGCACGCCGCGGGATACCCCCCTGCTCACCGCAAACGGCAACCTGGACCTGCGCGCCGCGGCATCGCTGCTTCAGTCCGCCCGCTGGCGAGAGGTGTTGAGTCCTGTTGCGATAAGCTCCCCGGAAGGCAATCTCTCCTTTCGGGGAACAGCGGAATTGCTGCCCCTTGCGGAGATGGACGCGCAGCGCCGCCGCAATCCCCTGCGCAGTTTTACCGTGACCCTTCTGCCCGAGGGCAGGGCAAAAGCAGTGGTGGGCAGTTCCGACGGGAACTCCCTGTTAGCGCAGTTGGGCTGGAATCGCGGGACGGTGGACCTGCGGCTGCCCGCGCCGGTTACGATTGCGGCGGCCCGATGGCCGGGCCCGGTACAGATCGAAACGGAGACAGTACAGATCCGCGCACGAGAAGCGGCTGAAACGCTCTCTCTCGACGCCACCCTGAAAAATATCCGCTGCAGACTGGAAGAAGATGTCCGATGCACTCTCTTCCAGGAATCGGCTATTTCCCGGCTCGAATTCGACGGTATCGACATCCGGGAACTGCAGACCGACAGCCAACTGGAATTTTCCCGGAGAGATGAACAACAGCAATTGCGACTGATCAATCCGTCCTTATCCGCCGGCGAGATCCGCACGGAAACGGTACAGGTGAAATCCGCAACGCTGGAGTCCGCGGAGATGGAGTGCACCCGGCATAAACAGGACTTCAAGTGCTTCGGAGCATCGGCCGGTATTGAGCTGGGCGCGCTGAGCGGCCCGGAATTTCAGCTAAAGGGCGCACTGGCGCTGAACGATCTGCACTTCGCTTCTGCCGCCGGTCGGCTCCGCGCCAGAGCCCGCTACCAATCCGATGAGCTGCAATTGCGGGCGCGCAACCAGTACCAGCTGAAAGCCAGCGTTGCCGGCGATTTGGCCGCCAAGGGAAACCAGCTCAGCGGCAACAATCGGCTGCGCTCCGGGGCGCTGGCCATTGAAAGTGAATGGCGGCACCAACTGGACAGCGACGCGGGCAGCGCCACTTTCACTGTGGAGCCCGCGACTTTCAGCCAGCAACAGTCCCTGAGCGACTCCATAGAGGGGCTGCCGGTGGATCTGGTGGCGGGAGAGCTTTCCGCCAAAGGCCGGCTGTCCTGGCCCGCGGCGCAACGGGATTTTCTCGATGCACGGCTCGAAAAAGTGGCCGCGGTCTACGGGGATGTATTTGCCGTGGGAATCACCGGTCAGCTCTCCTCCGGCCGCAAGGGCGACAACTGGATTGCGTCGCGGCCTCAGCCGTTCACAGCGGAAACCCTGGATATCGGTGTCCCGGTAGAGAATATCCGGTTTGCGGTCTCGCTGGACGAAAAACGGGATCTGGTATTGACCGGCGTCCGTGCGGAATTGCTCGACGGCGCATTGGAAGCGCGCGAGCTGCGCTGGAACCTGGACGGAGAAGCGCGCAGCGGCCTGGTAAATTTCTCCGGCATTTCCCTCCGGACGCTGACCCGGGAGCTGGAAACGGAAAACTTCGCCGCAACCGGCACCGTCGACCTGCAGATACCGCTGCACACCGGTGACGAGGGCATCACAGTGAAACAGGGCCGGATCGAGGCACGCCCCCCCGGCGGGCGGCTGCGCTACTACGGCGCCTTCTCCGCCGATATGCTGTCCGCCAATCCCCAACTCAAGCTGGTCGCCGGAGCCCTGGAGGACTACAACTACCGGGAGCTCTCCGGTACGGTTGAGTACCCTCCCAGCGGCGATATGCAAATGCAGCTGAAACTGGTGGGACGCAGCGAGTCGGTGGCCGCCGATCGGGACCTGATCATCAACCTGAACCTGGAAAACAACGTTCCCGCCATGCTCCGCTCATTGCAGGCCAGCCGCGACCTGACCGAGGCACTGGAGAAAGAGCTTCAGTAACCGGCAAACACGGCGCGCCACCGGAGTTCAGTTTGGGTTAAGCTACCCCGGCTACAATGCCCTTGTTGTTCAACCCCGAGGAGCGTCCGATGACGACCACCCGACTGATTCCGCCGCTGTTGCTCAGCGCTGTCATCGTGGCGGGCTGCACGCCAACCGTAGCGGTGCAGGCGCCCAAAGAACCGATTACCGTCAACCTCAATGTGAAGATAGAGCACGAGATTCGTGTGAAAGTCGACAAAGAGCTGGACAACGTGTTTGAGGATAAAGAAGGAATCTTCTGAGGAGCCGAACCATGAAGCTTTTAAAGACTGCCCTGCTCTGCCTGGGCCTGGCCATCGCCCTTCCCGTAGCGGCCATCACCCTGGACGAAGCCAGAAGCCGGGGACTGGTGGGAGAGGCCAACAGCGGCTATATCGCCGCGGTGGGCGAGAGTTCGCCCGAACTGGAAAGTCTGGTGGCGGAGGTGAACGCCAAGCGCAAGGCGGAATACGCCAGGATTGCCAAGCGCAACAATATCGATATTTCCCAGGTGGCCGCACGCGCGGCGGAAAAACTGGAGGCGCGGCTGTCTGCCGGGCAGTACTACCAGGATACCCGGGGGCGATGGGTCAGGAAATAATGGCCAATTAATCGCTTGGCGCCCTGTAGGAGCGGCCGCTGGCCGCGATCGACGCCGCTACGAAGCGGGATCGATCGCGGCCAGCGGCCGCTCCTACAGCAAGGGGCAGAGTGGCGCCCCGGGTTTACAGATTGCCGAACAGAGACTGCCCGTCCAGGCCCTGCTTCTCCATCACTTCCCGCAACCGTTTCAACGCATCCACCTGGATCTGGCGCACCCGCTCGCGGGTGAGGCCGATCTCCCGGCCGACTTCCTCCAGGGTGCTGGCCTCGAAGCCGCGCAGGCCGAAGCGGCGGGACACCACTTCGCACTGCTTGTCCGGCAGTTCACTCAGCCAGCGGTTGATGCTGTCAAACAGGTCGCTGTCCTGCAACAGCTCCGCGGGGTCGGATTCGTGCTGGTCCGGAATGGTATCCACCAGCGTTTTTTCCGAGGAGGGCCCGATAGGCGTGTCCACCGAGGTGACGCGCTCGTTCAACCCCAGCATGCGCTCGACGTCTTCCACCGGCTTTTCCAGCAGGGTCGCAATCTCTTCCGCCGAGGGCTCGTGGTCGAGCTTCTGCGCCAGTTCGCGGGACGCCCGCAGGTAGACATTCAATTCCTTCACCACATGAATGGGAAGGCGAATGGTGCGAGTCTGATTCATGATCGCCCGTTCGATGGTCTGCCGAATCCACCAGGTCGCGTAGGTGGAAAAGCGGAAACCCCGTTCCGGATCGAACTTCTCCACTGCGCGAATCAGGCCCAGGTTGCCCTCTTCAATCAGGTCCAGCAGCGCCAGACCCCGACTGACATAGCGGCGGGCAATCTTGACCACCAGGCGCAGGTTGCTTTCGATCATGCGTTTTCTCGCCGCCGCATCGCCACGCAATGCCTTGCGCGCGTAGTAGACCTCTTCCTCAGCGGTCAACAGCGGGGAGAAACCGATTTCATTGAGATATAGCTGTGTGGCGTCGAGGTTTTTCTGCAGGTGGCTATCACTTTCCACCTTGCGCGCCCTCGATTTAATGGGGGAGGGTTCGGAGGTTTTCTTTGCCGCTGTCCTCCGGGTGCGGCTCTTAACACTGTCCTCTGTTTGATCTAACTGTTGCTCATTGTGGTCCACTGCCAACTCTGGAGGAAGATCCACTTGGCTACCCAACATCCGGTCTTGCCGTTGTGCTTCCATTTCCCCAACTCCTTGTACTTTGCCAATGTCAGCCGCACTGCAGTTCGACTGCTACCAGCTCGTTAACTGCGGGTGCGACAGTCTCCGGATCGATGACCAAGGAACGGCAATGCTGAAATTGCAGGAGCATTTTCTGCCGGCCGCGGCCGTGCGACTCCGGTGACTACCTCAAGTGGTACAAACCAAAATCCATTTTTATTGCAGAGTCAGACACCAACACGGGTCATGGCAAATAGGCCAGCGGGTCCACCGGTTGACCGTTGCGGCGAATTTCAAAGTGGAGCTTATTGCGGTCGGTACCACTTGAACCCAGTTCCGCGATCCTCTGCCCCGCTTTGACTTCGCTTCCCTCCTGCACAAGTAACTTGTGGTTGTGGGCGTAAGCACTGAGGAATTCCTCGCTGTGCTTGACGATCAACAGTTTTCCGTAGCCTCTCAGCGCACTTCCCGCGTAGATCACGGTGCCATTGGCTGCTGCGAGTACAGAGTCTCCCTTTTCTCCGGCGATATCAACACCCTTGCGCAAGGGATCCTGTGACCGAAACCCGCTGATTACTTTCCCTTTTGCCGGCCAGTGCCAGCGGATGGAACTATTCGAGGAATGGCTCTGGGTTTTGCGCGGCGTGGCGCGTGTTAAGGATTTTGAGCTTTCTGGCGGAGCTTTTGCCGGCGGTGGCGGCTTCCGCTTCACTTTGGCGGGCGTTTTTCCCATTGCAACCGGCGCAGGGGGCGCCTCGCCGGTGACCCGGAGTCGCTGGCCGGGATAGATCCGGTAGGGGGAGGGAATGCGATTGATGGCCGCCAGCTCCCGGTAGTCCCTGCCATAGCGCCAGGCAATAGAGTACAGGGTCTCGCCGCTGCTCACTGTATGATGGTCGAGAAAAATGCCCGGCGGCTGCTCCAGTGAACTGGTGGGAGCGCGCGGGTTAGAGCAGGCAGCAACCAACAGGGACAGAAGTGCCAGGCTTAATATCTTGAACACTATCAAATTAAGCTGGCGGGAAAGATGTTTTTTCCCCAGCCTTTGTCGGCATTCAAAATGTTGCAATTGACGACATTTCATTATTCTCTTTTTACATCAGAGGGTCGCATTTATGGAAAAAGTGTCTAAAAAAATGTTCCAAAAATCCGCCAAAAACCTTTAGAAAAAGCTGCAACTCCGACTTAAAACAGATCTTATTGCGGCGGAGACGCACCTCTCAACAACTATTGCTTCTCCACCCCGTGCCTGTTCCCGAGGTATTCCACCAGCAGGACCAATGCCATCGCGGCAAATGCGGCAACCAGCGCGGCCCCCAGATGGGCGTCCTCGCCGGTGCGTGCGGCAAAGGTCGCCGGCGAAGTGTTGGACATCAGCGGTACCAGTTTGTCACCCACCGACTCGACGCCGTGGGCGGGCAGTTTCCAGGGCCAGATAATTTTCAAGCTGCCCAGCAGTATCCCGGCAAGGAATGCCAGGGTCGACGCCAGGTACCGGTGCATCAACCACGACAACAGGCGGCTGAACAGCATCAGGCCGGTGGCTGCGCCCGCGGCGAAACAAGTGAGGTTGAGCAACTGCAGTTCGTGCACCGAGGCGAGCACGCGGGGATAGATGCCGATCAACAATAGAATAAAGGCCCCGGAGATTCCCGGCAGGATCATGGCGCAGATCGCCAGCGCGCCGGAGAGAAACAGAGTGATGGGCGTCGCCTCAATTTGTGCTGGGCGCAGCTCACTGACGGCTACCGCAACCAGGGCACCGCCGACAAAGCAGGCAAATGCCAGTGGGGACCAGCGGGGAACCCGCCGCAGAATCGGCACCGCGGAAGCCAGTACCAGGCCGAAAAAGAAAGCCCACACCACAATGGGATAGCTTTGCAGTAAGGAGCTGATCAGCCTGGCCAGGCTGAAAATACTGATCAGGATTCCGCCGAACAGCGCCAGCAGAAAATTGCCGTTAATCACTCGCCAGGCCACCAGGGGGCCGCGACGAGCGAGCAGCTTCAGGCTGTGGGGGCCGATACTGCTCAGGGAATCCAGCAATTCCTGGTAAATACCGGTAATAAAGGCGATGGTGCCACCGGAAACACCCGGCACCACATCCGCCGCGCCCATGGCCATACCGCGCGCCATCACGCCCCAATAGCGACTTTGCAAAATAGATTTCATCGCACCACACCGGAGAGTAGCGGCACGAAGCGCACCGCCTCCATAGTCTCCACATCAAATTGATCGCTGTCCTCGCGGCGGGTGACCACCGTGAGATGTTGTCGCTCATTGCCTACCGGCAGCACCAGCACACCGTTGGGCGCCAGTTGCTGCTTCAGCTCCGCGGGCACGGATGCGGGGGCGGCGGCGGCGAGAATGGCATCGAAGGGGCCCTTTTCGGGCCAGCCGAAACCGCCGTTGCTGAGTTTCAGTTCCACGTTGTAAATACTCAGCTCACGCAGGCGCTGCCGCGCCTTCTCCAACAGCGGGCCGATACGCTCCACCGAGTAGAGCTGATCCACCAGACGGGCGAGTATTGCGGTCTGGTAGCCGGAGCCGCTGCCCACCTCCAGCACACGGTGCAGGGATTTGGCGCGACTCAGTAGCAGCTCCGTCATGCGGGCGACGATATAGGGCTGGGAAATGGTCTGGCCGTAGCCGATGGGCAGCGCAGTGTCCTCGTAAGCCCGTGCCGCAAGTGCCTCGTCCAGGAACAGGTGTCGCGGCGTGGATGCCATTACATCCAGGACTTCTTCGCTGTGAATCCCCTCCTCCCGCAGCCGCTGAATCAGGCGATTGCGGGTACGCTGCGAGGTCATCCCCAAACCTTCTCGTTTCAAGCGATCCATATTTCTTTATTGTTCCAACTTTTCCGCTGCGTGCGGAATTCCCCTGGCCCCCCTTGCAGGCGAACAGCTACAGAGTTCTGTTCTTTTCGCCTGCAAGCAGGCTCCTACAGGGGAAGCTGAGTTCGTAAGTGCCACCGATGGGCCTGCGGCCCGCATGCGGAGCCGGAATTCCGCGGTCCCTGGAATTCTATGTGGCGTCCGCAACATTGACCAGCTCCGCCACCTCGCGCAACAGCGCCGTGGCAAAAGTCCCCGGCAGCAGAGCGAACTGCAATACCAGGTCCTCCCCGTCCCACTCGAACGCGAACGCTTCCGGATGCAGCGCCAGCGGCCGACGCTCCTGCTTGAGGCCGCAGTGTTCCAGCCAGTCGCACCAGCTCTGCCAGGGAGCAATTACCTCTCCCTCCAGTTGCCCCTGCTCACCGGCCGCCGGATTCCGGCCTCGCCCCCAAAGGGGACCGCTGGCTTCGGCCGCGGGCTCGCCGGGGAGTAGCTCCCTCCAGTTACCTCGGCGCACCCGCTCAGCCAGTACCTGGTTGAACAGCCAGCTGCGCGCAGCGGACATGGCAAAGGCCCTGGAGCTTTTCTGTACCCGGATATTCTCCTCTGCCAGCTGCCGCGCGAGATCCAGGTTACCTCCGTCGCGGCCAAAGCGCTGCTCGCCGAAATAATTGGGCACCCCGGCGGGCACTAGTGCCAGCACCTGCTCTGCCCTGCTCCGGTCGCCGCGGATGTGCCGCAGGCGAATCGAAAAACGGTTGCCGCTGTGTTCTCCCCGGCGCAGTTTTCGCGGCCCGCGACAGTGTTCCAATAAGGTTATTTCGCTACTGTTCAGCCGCTCCCAGTCCGGCTCCGGCTTCTGCGCCAGCCATACGCTGAACCACTGGGTGGTTACCGCGTGGCGGTCCTTCAGGCCGTAGTAACCCACATCCCGCACCTGCACACCGGCGAGGCGCGCCAGCTGCCCCGCCACCCAGCCGGTATTGGCGCCGATCTTGCGCACCCGCAGATAGACGTGCTCGCCACTTTGCGCAGCCGGCGGCGCCGCCAGTTCCTCCACCACGAAATCCTCCGGGTGGGAGCGAAAATCGCCGGTTATCGCCGCGCCGCCGAGCGCCCGCGGCCAGTCCAGCGCCTGCGGCCAATACAGAGTCCCGGAATCAGGCATGGAAACGCTCGAGTAACACGATCGCCTGGGCGGCGATGCCTTCACCGCGGCCGGTAAAACCCAGGCGCTCGCTGGTGGTGGCCTTGACGCTCACCGCTCCGATATCCGCGCCGCAGTCCGCGGCGATATTCGCGCGCATGGTTTCGATATGCGGGGCCATCTTCGGCGCCTGGGCGATCAGCGTGGCATCCGCGTTGACCAAGTGGTAGCCGCGTTCCGAAACCAGGTCGACCACATGGCACAACAGCGCGCGGCTGTCGGCGCCGGCGTAGCTGGCATCCGTATCGGGGAAGTGGTGACCGATATCCCCCAGCGCCAGGGCGCCGAGCAACGCGTCGGCCAGCGCGTGCAAAAGTACATCGCCATCGGAGTGGGCTTTCAGGCCGCGCTCATGGGGAATTTTCACCCCGCCCAGGATAACGTGATCACCGGGGCAGAAGGCGTGTACGTCAAAGCCCTGGCCGATTCTAAAACTCATTAGCGTTTACCCTCAGTGGGTGCATAGCGGAGGCGCAAAATAGTCTCCGCCAGAAGGATATCGGAAGGATGGGTGATCTTCAGGTTGTCCCCGCGGCCCCGCACCAACTGCGGCGCATGGCCGAAGAGTTCCAATGCGCTGGCCTCATCGGTCACCGGCGCACCCTGCTCCAACGCCCGGCGCAAACAGGAATGCAGCAGGCCCAGGGGGGCGCGCTGCGGTGTCTGGGCCAGCCAGATGCTGCCCCGGTCCAGGGTTTGTTCCACATACAAACGAGGCTCTGGCTCCCCTCCCCCGCTCGCGGCAGAAGGGGCTGCGAGCTTGACTGTATCGCTGGCGGGCAGAGCCAGCAGTGCCACCGGATCGGCCCTCAGCAGCGCTTCGATATCCGCCAGCGCCACGCAGGGCCGCGCGGCGTCGTGCACCAGCACGGCGGTCTCCCCGGCTTCCCGTGTCGCCAGGTAGTTCAGCGCGGCCAGCACCGAATCGGCGCGCTCCGCGCCGCCGGTCACCCGCTGCACCAGCGGATGCTTCGCTTCCGGCAGGTGGGAAAAGTTGGCATCGTCTTCCGACAGGGCCACGACCACGCCGGCCAGCCCCGGCCAGGACAGGATATTCCGCAGGGTGAGAGACAACAGCGGGCGCCCCAGCAGTGGCAGGTACTGCTTGGGCCTGTCCGCCCCCATGCGCTTGCCGACACCGGCGGCGGGCACTACTACCCAATAACCGCTAACAAGAGAACCGCTAATCACTCTTCCGTCTCTTCCGGATCGAGAAAAATAAACAGGGTCTCGCCCTCCTCAATCAGGCCCAGGTCGTAACGCGCCTTCGCTTCCACGCCGTCGGTGCCCTCCTTGAGGCTGCGCACTTCGCGCAACAGCTGGCGGTTTTCCCGCTCCAGCGCGGTGTTTTTATCCCGCTGCTCGGCGAGCTGGCGTTTCAGCCGCGCGACTTCCGCCAAGCTGCCCTCACCCACCCAGAGGCGGTATTGGGTGACGAGCAATATCGCGATCAGGATTGCCAGCAGCCATTTCATGGAAAAGTCACATTATTTCGGCGGGCTTGCGGCCCGTTGCCGAGCTGGAGCTCGGCGTTCCCAGGGCGGAGCTGGAGCTCCGCAGTCCCGGGTACCGGGACCCGAACAGCTTACTTGAATTCAGCGCGGCCGCGGTATGGAGCGGAGCCGTTCAGCTCGGCTTCGATACGCAGCAGGCGGTTGTACTTGGCCACGCGGTCGGAACGGCACAGGGAACCGGTCTTGATCTGGCCGGCGGCGGTGGCTACTGCGAGGTCGGCGATGGTGGTGTCCTCGGTCTCCCCGGAGCGGTGGGAGATCACCGCGGTGTAGCCGGCGTCCTTGGCCATCTTGATCGCGTCCAGGGTTTCGGACAGGGAACCGATCTGGTTGAACTTGATAAGGATGGAGTTGCCCACGCCCTTCTCTATGCCTTCCTTGAGGATCTTGGTGTTGGTTACGAACAGGTCGTCGCCCACCAGTTGTACCTTGCTGCCGATCTTGTCGGTCAGGACTTTCCAGCCGTCCCAATCGCTCTCGTCCATGCCGTCTTCGATGGACAAAATCGGGTAGTTGGCGGACAGCTCGGCCAGGTAATCGGCAAAGCCTTCGCTGTCGAACTGCTTGCCCTCTCCGGCCAGGTCGTATTTGCCGTCCTTGTAGAATTCGGAGGAGGCACAATCCAGGGCCAGAGTGATGTCGTCGCCCAGCTTGTAGCCGGCCTTTTCCACCGCTTCGGCAATCATCTTCAGCGCCGCTTCATTGGACGGCAGGTTCGGTGCAAAACCGCCCTCATCGCCCACCGCGGTGTTCAGCCCCTCGCTGGCCAGCACCTTCTTCAGGGCGTGGAAAATTTCCGCTCCCTGGCGCAGCGCTTCGGCAAAACTGGTGGCTTTTACCGGCTGGATCATAAATTCCTGGATATCCACATTGTTGTCGGCGTGCTCGCCGCCGTTGAGGATATTCATCATAGGTACCGGCAGGGTGTACTGGCCGGCGGTGCCGTTGATCTCGGCGATATGCTGGTAAAGAGGCACATTCTTGGAAATCGCCGCAGCTTTTGCGGCGGCCAGGGACACTGCCAGAATGGCGTTGGCACCCAGCACAGATTTGTTCTCGGTGCCGTCGGCATCGATCATCGCCTTGTCCAGGGCGCGCTGGTCGGTCGCATCCATGCCTTTCAGCAGGTCGGCAATAGTGGTGTTGATATTCTCAACGGCTTTCAGCACGCCCTTGCCCAGGTAGCGGCTCTTGTCGCCGTCGCGCAATTCCAGCGCCTCGCGGGAGCCGGTGGAGGCACCGGAGGGGGCGCAGGCGGAGCCCACGGCACCACACTCCAGAATTACATCGGCGTTTACCGTGGGGTTACCGCGGGAATCCAGTACTTCGTAGGCTTTTACGGCGACAATATTGCTCATTAATTTGGGCTCCGTGTTGTTGAATGGCTGAACAGGTTTTTTCGTTGTTGGGTGGGCCTTCGGCCTGGGCCCTCTCCCCCGGCGTCTCTCCCGCAAGCGGGAGAGGGGAGTGTGCGGAGCTGGAGCTCCGCGGTCCCGAGTGCCGAGTATTATTTGGTATCCAGTGGTGGAAGGCTTTTGACCAGGTCGTCCACCGCTTTCATCTGCGCCAGGAAAGGCTCCAGTTTTTCCAGCGGCAGTGCGCTTGGGCCGTCGCACAGGGCCTTGTCCGGGTCCGGGTGCGCCTCAAGGAACAGGCCGGCGATACCGATCGCCAAGCCGGCGCGGCCCAGTTCGGTAACCTGGGCACGGCGGCCGCCGGAGGCGGCGCCGCCCGGATCGCGCATCTGCAGCGCGTGGGTCACGTCGAAAATCAGCGGCGCGCCGGCGGTGGCGTCGATCATGGTGCGGAAGCCGAGCATGTCCACCACCAGGTTGTCGTAACCGAAGCAGGCGCCGCGCTCGCACAGGATAACCTTTTCGTTGCCGCACTCGGCAAATTTCTCCACCACGTTTTTTATCTGCGGCGGGCTCATAAACTGCGGCTTCTTCACATTGATCACGGCACCGGTCTTCGCCATGGCGGTCACCAGGTCGGTCTGCCGCGCGAGGAAAGCGGGCAGTTGGATGACGTCCACCACTTCCGCGACAGGCGCGGCCTGGTGCGGCTCGTGGATATCGGTGATCAACGGCACGTTAAAGGTTTTTTTTACCTCTTCAAAAATTCTCAGGCCCTCTTCCATTCCCGGTCCGCGGTAGGAGTGAATGGAGGAGCGGTTGGCCTTGTCGAAGGAGGCTTTGAAGATATAGGGAATACCCAGTTTTTCCGTGACTTTTACGTAGTGCTCCGCCACCTGCATGGCCAGGTCGCGGGATTCCAGTACGTTCATGCCGCCGAACAAGGTGAATGGTTTGTCGTTGGCGACCTGGATTTTTCCGACTTCGATGATTTTCAATTTATTTCCCTTTCTCCCAAGAGATACTGTTCGCCTGGCAAATTTTTGCCCCGGCCGTTCCAGGCATTCACGGCGCCTGCGGCCCGCAAGCGGAGCAGGAGCTCCGCGGTCCCGGGTTCCTAGCTCTCGGCCTGTTCGTGCTGTTTCATTGCCCCGGCGATAAAACTCTCGAACAGCGGGTGGCCGTCCCGGGGGGTGGAGGTGAACTCCGGGTGGAATTGGCAGGCGACGAACCAGGGATGTTCGGGCAGTTCCACCATTTCCACCAGGGTGTCGTCCGCGGACCAGCCACCTATCTTGAGGCCGGCTTTCTGCAGGCGGTCCACGTAGTTGTTGTTCACTTCGTAGCGGTGGCGGTGGCGCTCGACGATCACGTCGGAGCCGTAGATTTCCTGCGCCTTGCTGTCCTTGGTAAGCCGGCACTCCTGGCCCCCGAGGCGCATGGTGCCACCCAGGTCGGAGGATTCATCGCGCTTCTCCACCTTGCCCTCGCTGTCTATCCACTCGGTGATCAGGCCGATCACCGGGTGCGGAGTGTTCACGTCGAACTCGGTGCTGTTGGCGTCCTTCAGCCCCAGCACATTGCGCGCGTATTCGATCACTGCCGACTGCAGGCCGAGGCAGATGCCCAGGAAGGGGATATTGTTCTCGCGGGCGTAGCGCACCGCTTCCAGTTTGCCCTCCAGGCCGCGTTCGCCAAAACCACCGGGCACCAGGATAGCATCGGCGTGTTTGATCAGTTCCAGGCCGCCCTCGGCCTCCACGTCTTCGGCATTGATGAAATCGATATCCACCCTGGTGCGGTGCTTGATGCCTGCGTGGGTAAGGGACTCGATCAGGGACTTGTAGGCGTCCAGCAACTCCATGTATTTGCCGACCATGGCGATCTTCACTTCGTGCTGCGGGTTCAACTTGCCGTCCACCACGGAATCCCACTCGGACAGATCCGGGGGAGCGCATTCCAGCTGCAGCTTTTCCACCACGATATCGTCCAGACCGTAGTCGTGCAGCATACGCGGCACGCCGTAGATGGTTTTGGCATCCGGCAACGGCACTACCGCGCGCTCTTCCACGTTGGTGAACAGGGCAATCTTGCGGCGGGAGTCATCGTCGATGGCGCGCTCCGAGCGGCACAGCAGGATATCCGGCTGCAGGCCGATGGAGCGGAGTTCCTTCACCGAGTGCTGGGTGGGCTTGGTCTTGGTCTCACCGGCGGTGGTGATGTAGGGCACATAGCTCAGGTGGATCAACAGCGCGTGGGACAGGCCCAGTTCCACGCGCAGCTGGCGCACGGACTCGAGGAATGGCTGGGACTCGATGTCGCCCACAGTGCCGCCGATCTCGACGATGGCCACGTCCATGTCGCGGCCTCCCTCCAAGACGCGGCGCTTGATCTCATCGGTAATATGGGGGATCACCTGCACGGTACCGCCCAGATAGTCGCCGCGGCGCTCCTTGCGCAGCACGGTTTCGTAGACCCGGCCGGTGGTGAAGTTGTTGCGCTTGGACATGCGCGTACGGATAAAGCGCTCGTAGTGGCCCAGGTCCAGGTCGGTCTCGGCACCGTCTTCGGTGACGTAAACCTCGCCGTGCTGGAAGGGGCTCATGGTGCCCGGGTCCACGTTGATATAGGGGTCCAGTTTGAGGATGGTGACCTTGAGGCCGCGGGCTTCAAGAATAGCGGCCAGGGAGGCGGAAGCGATACCTTTCCCCAACGAGGAAACCACGCCACCGGTGACAAAAATATAGCGCGTCATGCAAAACCTTGGTCAGTTGAATGCCCGATGGAATCGAGCGTGCGGGGCTGGCTCGGGAGGGCTTGAGGACCCATCCCAGAGAGCGTCTCTAAAATCGCAGCGAGCCGCCGGCGGCGCACGCGCAATAAATTTTGAGGCGCTCTAGTGCCTTCGAGATGGGACGCCAGACTACCAGAAAGGCCCTGTCCGCTCAATCGCCAATCACTCGCAGGCCCCGCCATAGCGCCATTTGAGCGTTCCTGCAACCCCCTCGCCACACAGGAAAATATCCCCCACTGCAACCAGTTCACCGCCGCGGTGGACCAGGGGTACCAGGTCCCGCAGCCAGGGTTCCAGGGCCTGTTCCTGCAGGAGTTTCTTCAGCGTCTGGGAGTGCTTCCTGCCCGCCGACCTGGCCCGTTCGCCGCCGCGGCGAAACCGGACCAAGTAGTTTCCAGCCGGCCAATCGGGCCCGGGCTCCAATACCCAGCCGCCGGGCAGCGCCAGAGTCCCGGCGCCATTCCACTGCCATTCACCGCTGAGATCCGCGGCGGGCAGCGGTGGAGTTATATAAAGGCGCTGGCGGAACCGGCGCGCCACACGACCACCCAGGGCAACGGCGGGTCGGCTGTCGCCGGCGGATTCCAACACCTGGACCAGGGCCTCCTCCAGGTGCCCGGCTTCCGGCATGGCCCCGCCACTCTCCGCCAGCCATGTGCGCAGCAGGTTTCTCCGCCGCGGCGCGGAGAGTTGCCGCAGTGCGGCCAGCTCCAGGCTCTCACCAAAGCGCTCATCGCGCCGCCCGCAACCGCTTAGGTCATCCACCCCCACTTCCCGCAACAGCTCCGCCGCCTCGCGCAGGTTTTCCGTCGCCCGCGCCACCCGTCGGCGCAGCGGCCAGCGTTCACTCAGCAGTGGCAGCACTACCGCGCGCAGGTAATTGCGTTCCAGACGCTGGTCCGCGTTGCTCTCGTCTTCGATCCAATTCAGCCCCTGTTCGCGGGCATAGGATTCCAACTGGTTGCGACCGCAGCCCAACAGCGGGCGCAACAGACTGCCGGCGCCCAGGGGGCGGCTCTCCGCCATGGCGGCCAGGCCCAGGACGCCGGCACCGCGCAGCAGGCGCAGAAAGAATGTCTCCACCTGGTCGTCGCCGTGCTGTGCCAGCAGCAGTTGGTCTCCTTCTTTTAACAATCCGGCAAAAACCCGATAGCGGGCGCGCCGGGCGGCCTGCTCCAGGCCGCCGTCCGCCGGGTCCACGGAGACATCCCGGGTAACAATGGGAACGCCCAGGGCCCCGGCGGTCTCCTCACAGTGAGCCTGCCACCGGTCCGCATTGGGCGAAAGGCCGTGGTGAACATGCACCGCGCGCACCGGAATGCCCTCCGCGACGAGCAGATGCAGCAGTACGCTGGAATCCAGGCCACCGCTGTAGCCCAGCCAGTAGCGGCCATCACAGGGGTGGCGGGCCAGCGCCGCTTTCAGCGTTTCCAAAATGGCGTTCACACTTTTACCCGGTTCAACTTTGCGATTCTTCCAGAAGTCGGACGATTTGCGACGGAATTCACGAAAGGATTGGCCCCTACGACCACTCCCATATCGAAACACAATAAATTAGGTAGCATCACCATGGAAGCGACCGAGAGTCTTCCTCAAGCCGGCATGGCCGAGGAACAATCCTCAGCCTCGCTGGGCTTTATCGTTCTTATCTGCAGCGTCGCCACCATCGGTGGTTTCCTGTTCGGTTTCGACAGCGGCGTTATCAACGGCACCGTGGCCGGACTGCAGCAGGCTTTTGATTCAGACAGCGCCGGCACCGGCTTCAATGTGGCTTCCATGCTGCTGGGTTGCGCCGCCGGGGCATTCTTCGCCGGGCGCCTGGCGGATCTCTGGGGGCGCCGGCAGCTGCTGTTGCTCGCGGCGGTGTTCTTCGTAATCAGCGCCTGGGGTTCGGGCATTGCCAGCGGTTCCGCCGAGTTCGTTTTCTACCGGATACTGGGGGGGCTGGCGGTGGGTGCCGCCAGCGTGATGTCGCCGGCCTATATCAGCGAAGTGGCGCCGGCGGCCTGGCGCGGGCGCCTGATCACCATCAACCAGATCGCCATTATCTCCGGCCTGTTCGCAGCGTTTGTCAGCAATTACCTGCTGGCGCAAACCGCCGGCTCCGCCGGCACCAGTTGGTGGATGGGCTTCGAGGCCTGGCGTTGGATGTTCTGGGTGGAAATGCTTCCGGCGGCCATTTTCTTTATGTCCCTGCTGTGGATTCCGGAAAGTCCCCGATACCTGGTCCTGTCCAGACGGACCAGGCGCGCCCGCAAGGTGTTGGGCAGACTCTACGGCGAAGGCAGCGTGGAGTCCAAACTGCGGGATATCGACGCGTCCATCGCCGCAGACCACCGGCCGCGCCTGAGCGATCTGCTCGACAAGGCCGGGCGGCTGCGCCCCATCGTGTGGGCGGGCATCGGCCTGGCTACCTTCCAGCAGCTGGTGGGCATTAATGTGGTGTTCTACTACGGCGCCGTACTCTGGCAGGCGGTGGGTTTCTCCGAGGCGGACGCGCTGCTGATCAATATCATCTCCGGCGCGGTGAGCATCGGCGCCTGTGTGATCACCCTCAGCCTGATCGACAAGATCGGTCGCAAGCCGATCCTGCTGGCGGGTTCCTTCGGTATGGCCATGACCCTGGCCCTTGTCGTCATGGCGTTCACCAGCGCCGATATCGGCGCCGACGGCAACTTGGTGCTGTCGGATTCCATGGGCCTGCTGGCACTGGTGGCGGCCAACGCCTACGTGTTCTTCTTCAACGGCTCCTGGGGTCCAGTGATGTGGACCCTGCTCGGGGAGATGTTCCCCAACCAGATCCGCGGTTCCGGGCTGGCGGTGGCGGGGTTGTCCCAGTGGGGCTCCAACTTCGTCATCACCATGACCTTCCCGCTGCTGCTGGCCGGCATCGGCCTGGCGGGGGCCTATGGTATCTACCTGCTGTTTGCGGTTTTATCCATTCCCTTCGTGGTCAGTATGGTGCGGGAGACGATGGGGCGGGAACTGGAGCAGATGGAAGGCTGAGCGCGTTTCCCCGAAGCGCTGATCCGGCCTCTTACAGCGCAATTTCGTCGTTCCGGCGCAGGAACGTCATGCCGGACTTGATCCGGTACCGGAACCCAGGTGCCACTAGACTGGATACCGGCCTGCGCCGGTATGACGAGTCAATGAAAACTTGATTTGAAACCACCCCCCAAATCATATGGCCGCAACCTTCTCCGGCTGGTTGCGGTGCCGGTACTCGGTGGGTGTCATACCCACCAGCTTCTTGAAGAAGGAATTGAAAGTCGCCTTGGTGTTGAAGCCTGAGTCGAGCATGATATCCATCACCGTCTGCTCCGCGCAGTCCGGGTCCGCCAGGCGGCGCTTGGCCTCCTCGATGCGGTAGTGATTGACGAACTCGAAGAAATTGCGCCCGAAGTGCCGGTTGACGGTGTTGGACAGCGCTCGCTTGGGTATCTCCAGTTGAACTGAAAGCTGCTCCAGGGTCAGGGTCGGCGCCAGGAAGGGTTTTTCCTCTTCCATATAACGGGTGATTTTCCCCGCGAGCGCACTGTCCACCGCGGGCTTCTCCTCCGCCTTTTGCTGCGGCTCGTCTTCGTCCGATTTCCGCTCCAGGCCCTCGAACATGGAGGAGTAGCTGAGACTGAAGAAAATCATCGCGCTGATCAGGATAAAGACCGTGTAGTTGCTGGTGAGCCCCATAATGCGGAAGTCCACCATGATATCCAGTTGCGCAGCCAGGGTGAGCGCTATGTTCACCAGCACCGCCCAGCTGCGGATCACCAGGAAGCCCAGCACCAGCATCATCAGCCAGGTGAAGTCGATTTTCTCGATATTGGAATAGGAATCCTGTATCCGGCGACGGCAGTTGTGGATCTCCAGCAGGCACAGCACGCCGAACACCACCCGCAGCACCTCCCGCCCGAAACCGATCGCCAGGTTCAGCAGCGTCTCATCGTAGGGCGTGTAACCCTCGAGCATGGAGACTTTTGTCGCGGTATCGAAGCGGAAATAGGAAAAATATTCGAACAATGCGTAGGCGACGAAGGGCACCAGGTAGATCAGGTCCCGGCGGGTCAGGCGGTATTCCCGGTAGATCAGCGAGCGGGTGTACCAGAGCAGTACCGGCCCTTCCAGCCAGTAGCCGAAACCGAACACGTAGAAAAGGTTTGGAGAAGTATGGATTGCCCAGTCGCGGAAACCCGCACCGAAATTGATCAGGATGTCCAGCGGTATCGCCGCCTGGGTGAATAGAAACAGTGCCAGCAGCACATTGCTGATATAGCCTTCCCTGCGGATTACCAGCAGTAACAGCGCAAACAGGGTGCACTGATAGCTGGTCATCATCAGGACTACATCGTGGAAGTTGAACAGAAGAATATCCATATCCGCTCTACCATCGCTCTTGTTTGTTCTTATAAACCTGACGCCAAAGGTTAATTGTTAACCAGCTGCCAGGCAAGCGATGACTTCTCATTCCGTCCAACTTTGCACTGCGCACAAAGTTGGACGTCCAAAATTGTGAAGCGGCGCAAATCAGGACGATTGTGGCCGGGCCCGACGGGAAAATACCGTCGAGACATCGCAACCCGATTCTAACGATAACAGAGGGAGCACCGGCAGTGATGCTCACTGCCGGGCCGGCGCATCACCGCGCCTCCGACCGGACGGTATTCCCTGCGGGACCTCCCGCACTTTCACTGAACCCTATTTCCCGGAGTGTCTATGTTCTACAAGCAACAATGCGCCGCCTGCGCCCTGGCACTGAGCGCCCTGCTCACAGCCTGTGGCGGCGAGCGTTCAGCGGCGGATGCCGGCGAGTCGGCGGAGCCCAGGAAAGAATCGGTCACCGCAACCACCGGGAGCGCCTGGCCCCAGCTTCAACCGGCCCTGCCCGGGGACCCCGAGCTGGAGGAGAAAATCGCCGGCCTGCTGCGGCGCATGTCCCTGGAGGAAAAAGTGGGACAGCTGATCCAGGCGGAAATCAAGTACATCACCCCGGAAGAAGTGAAGGAATACCATATCGGCTCCGTCCTCAACGGCGGCGGCACCTACCCCAACAATGACAAGTTCGCCACCGCCCAGGACTGGCAGAAACTGGCGGATGCCTACTACGAAGCCTCCATGGATACCTCCGACGGCGGCGTGGCCATCCCCATCATCTGGGGCAGTGACGCGGTGCACGGTCACAACAACCTGGTGGGGGCCACCCTGTTTCCCCACAACATCGGCCTGGGCGCGACCCACGACCCCGAACTGATTCACCGCATCGGCCGCGCCACCGCGCGGGAAGTGGCGGCCACCGGTGTGGACTGGACCTTCGCTCCCACGGTGGCGGTGGTGCGCGACGACCGCTGGGGCCGCACCTATGAAAGCTATTCCGAAGCCCCGGACGTGGTGAGCGAATACGCCCGCAGCATGGTCGAGGGCATCCAGGGCAGTAAAGGCTCCAAGGAATTTCTCGACGGCCACCACCTGGTCTCCGCCACCAAGCACTTCCTCGGCGACGGCGGCACCACCCGCGGCATCGACCGGGGCGATACCCGGGTGAGCGAACGGGAACTGGCGGAAATCCATGCGGCCGGTTATATCAGCGCGCTACAGGCCGGTGTACAGACGGTGATGGCCTCTTTCAACAGCTGGAACGGCGACCGCCTCCACGGCCACCAGTACCTGCTCACCGAGGTGCTGAAAAACCGCCTGGGCTTCGACGGCTTCGTAGTGGGGGACTGGAACGGCCACCGCTTCGTGCCCGGCTGCACCGTGGAGAGCTGTGCCGCGGCGATCAACGCCGGCCTGGATATGTTTATGGTGCCCTCGGACTGGAAGGCGCTCTACGTGAACACCCTGGAGCAGGCGAAGAGCGGGGACATTTCCCCGGCGCGGATCGACGACGCGGTATCGCGCATCCTGCGGGTCAAGCTGCGCGCCGGACTGTTTGAGCGCGACCGTCCGCTGGCGGGCCGCGCCGATATCCTCGGCAATCCCGAGCACCGCGCCCTGGCCCGGGAGGCCGTGCGCAAATCCCTGGTGCTGCTGAAGAACAACGACCAACTGCTGCCCCTGGATCCGCGCCGGAACATCCTGGTGGCCGGCGACGGCGCGGACAGTATCGCCAAACAGAGCGGCGGCTGGACCATCACCTGGCAGGGCACCGGCACCACCACCGAGGACTTCCCCGGAGCCACCTCCATCTACCAGGGCATCCGCGCCGCGGTGGAAACGGCCGGTGGCGAGGCGGCGCTGAGCGAAAACGGCGACTTCTCCGCGGACACCTTCGCCAACGGCAAAAAGCCCGATGTGGCGGTGGTGGTCTACGGCGAGGAGCCCTACGCCGAGTGGCACGGTGACCTGGCCAGCATCGAGTACCAGTTGGGTAACAAAGAGGACCTGGAGCTGCTGAAGAAGCTCAAGCGGCAGGGTATTCCCGTGGTGAGCATCTTCCTCTCCGGGCGGCCCCTGTGGGTCAACAAGGAGATGAACGCGTCCGATGCCTTTGTCGCCGCCTGGCTGCCGGGCTCCGAGGGTGCCGGCGTTGCCGACGTGATTCTCACCGACGCCGAAGGCGAGGTGCAGCACGACTTCACCGGCCAGCTCACCTTCAGTTGGCCAAAGCTGGTGCACCAGACCAGCCTCAACCGCGGCGACAAATCCTACGAACCGCTGTTCGCCTACGGCTACGGCCTCGACTACGACGACAAGGTCCAGATTGCCGGCGACCTCCCGGAGAAGGGTGACACCTACGCCCTGGGGGCCCTGGAAGACGCCTGGCTGATGGTATCCCGCCCGCGGGAGCCCTGGGGACTGTTTATCGCCGACGGCGGCGAACCGGTGCCAGTGGCCGGCAACCGCGCCAGCAGCGGGGACGGCAACATCACCGTGGCCTCCATCGATATGGAATCCCAGGAGGACGCGCGCCGGATCGACTGGAAAGGCTTGCGCCGCGGCAGCGTGCAGCTCAGCGCACGGAAGCCCCAGGACCTGAGTCGTTACCTGGACGAAAATGCCGCACTGGCCCTTGATATCCGCGTGGACCGGCAACCCGAAAAACCGGTGTACGCGCAGATCGCCTGCGCGGATGGCTGCGCCGGCGAACTGTCGCTGCTGAAACCGCTGCAGTCGCTGCCCGCCGGGGACTGGTCCCACCTGACCATCGACCTGCAGTGCTTCGCCGAGAGCGGCGCGGACTTCTCGCGCGTCTCCCACGGCCTGGCGTTCAGCAGCGAGGGGCCGCTGTCCCTGGCGGTGGCGAATATCAAGTATGTGCCGGGCGGGGCGGAATCCGCGCAAATCCGCTGTCAGGACTGATGTGATGAAACCGGCCGCCGGGACAATCGTGCCGGCGGCCTGTTAAGCATTTCTTTTGTAGGATGGGCAAAGCGAAGCGTGCCCATCGAGGCCGCGGAAGATGACGCTTCGCTTTACCCATCCTACGAAAATCCTCCCAGCCCCCACTCCCCCCGCTGGCGCAAAGCAATCGGCAAACACAACACTTACAAAAGTTAACGCAAATCGTTATCATTAACTCCCGTATTGGAGGGCCCCTCCATAGAGCTCAACGACTTCCTAATCACAATCAATCGGAAAATATCGATGGAAATGCGCTTACTGGCCCTCGCCCTGACGGCGGCCACCTGCACCACCACATCTTACGCAGACGAAACCAACCGGGATATCGAGCAGGTCATCGTCACCGGCAGCCGCTTTGTGGAAAGCATCGACGAGGTGCCGGTCTCGGTCACCGTCATCGACCGGGACACCATCCAACAACAGCTCCAGGTCAGCTCCGAGTTGCAGAACCTGCTGGCCATCCATGTCCCGGGCCTGGGCCCCGCCAACGGCAGCACCAGTAATTTCGGCACCACCCTGCGCGGCCGCATGCCGCTGGTGATGATCGACGGCGTGCCCCAGTCCACTCCGCTGCGCAACGGCGCCCTGGGAATCCGCACCCTGGACCCGGACGTTATCGAGCGTATCGAAGTGATCAAGGGGGCCACCTCCATCTACGGCAACGGCGCCGCCGGCGGCATCATCAACTACATCACCAAAAGCGCCGCGGACAGCGAATTCGCCGCCCAGACCTCGGTCTCCAGCCGCTTCAGCGCGGTCAAGTTCGAGGACAGCGCAGGCCTGCGCACCCAGGGCTCGGTGAGCGGTACCCGCGACAAATTCAGCTTCGTGGTCAGCGCCTCTCGCGATGAACGGGGAGTGGAGCGGGACGCGGAAGGGGACATCATGGGGACCATCTACGGTCTGTCCGAGAGCGTGACCGAGAACTACTTCACCAAGCTGGGCTACCGGCTGGACGATGAGAAATCCCTGCAGCTCACCTACAACTATTACGAAGGCCGGCAGAACGCCGACCTGGTGGATGTGCTGGGTTCGGTCAACGAGGGCACCAAGACCTACGCCCTGCCCCTCTCCGACGGCGACACCAAACAGGGCGATGCCCAGGGCCCCAGGGGCAACCACAACCTGACGATCAAATATGTGGACGACCACCTGACCGACAACACCCAGATGACCATCGACGCCTACGGACAGAAGATCGAGAACGTATTCTTTTTCTCCACTGCCCTGTCCAATCCGGAAGAGGGTTACGACGGCGGCCAGTCGATGATCAAATCCGAGAAAAAAGGCCTGCGTTTCAATTTCAACACCCAGCTGGGCTGGGAACGGGTGGATGGCACCCTGACCTACGGCCTGGACGCCCTGAACGACGTCACCTCCCAGCCGCTGCTCGATGGCCGCATCTGGGTTCCGGAAATGGACATGGACAGTCTGGCCGGCTACCTGCAAACCAAGTGGATTCTGGACAACGACTGGATCTTCAAGGCCGGCGTGCGCCGCGAAAACATCGACCTGGTGGTGGACGATTACCGCACCCTGAAATTGTGCGCGAACGCGGATACCTGCTCCGTGCCCATGGATGTGAGGGGAGACACCCTCAGCTACGAAGCCACCACCTACAACCTGGCATTGCGCTATCACATCAACGACCACTTCAGCCCCTTCGCCAACTACTCCCAGGGCGCGGACATCTCCGATCTCGGGGGCCTGCTGCGCTCCGCCACTGTCAACGATATCGCCCTGATCCAGACCGAAGCTTCCATCATCGACAATTACGAAGTCGGCCTGGACAGCCATTTCGATAACTTCGATGTCAGCATCGCCGCCTACAAGAGCACCTCGGAACTGGGCACTTCCAGCTTCTACAACCCGGAGACGGGGGTGTACGAACCGGTCCGCGCCCCCCATAAGATGTGGGGCTACGAACTCGCGCTCAAGTATCGCATTTCCGAGAGCCTAAACGTCGGCGCCAACTACAGCTGGGTGGAAGGCAAGAACGAGAAGACCGACGAATACCTGGATGCGCGGATCATCTCCCCACCCAAGTTCGTCGCACATTTGGACTGGCGCCCGGTGGACAACGCCAACCTGGCCCTGACCTATTATCGCGTTGGGGAAAGGAAGCGCTTCGAGCCCGATGAAGACGGCAATTGGGGAGGCTCCTTCGCCCCGGTCAGCGCCTACGACGTGGTCAATCTCAGCGCCAATTACCGCCGGGACAACTGGAACTTCTTCGCCGGTGTGGAAAACCTCCTCAATGAGAAATACTTCTCCGCCCGCGCCCAGGCATTCACTTATAGCGGTGGCGCCTACCACACCATGGGCCTGGGAACCACGATCAATACGGGCGTGAACTACAGCTTCTAATGAAGACAGATTTCCTCATTGTAGGAGCGGCGGGGCGGCCATCCGCCCATGGCCGCGATCAGAATGCGCTACGAAGCCAATCTGTCGCGGACCACGAGCCGCTCTCTTTTGATCGAGGTTGAAAACCCAGAAGTTGTAGGATAGGCAAAGCACAGCCTGCCCATCTTCCACTGCCTTGATGGGCACGCTGCGCTTTGCCCATCCTACAAAATTTCCAAGTACGGAGATTTTCTGGAGGACCGTCTCCCCCTTACAACTCATCGGGAATTTCGGCCTCCACCAGCTTCGCCAACAGGGTGAGCGACTCCTGCCAGCCGAGATAGCAAGCCTCAGGCGGAATAACATCGGGAACCCCTTCCTGAGTGATATTCAGCTCAGTCCCACAGGACACCTCCTTAAAGGTGATCGTCACCTGCATCTCACCGGGAAGATTCGGATCGTCGAACTTGTCGGTGTAGCGCAACTTTTCATTTTGCACCAACTCGACATACTCCCCACCGAAGGAATGGCTACTGCCCGTAGTGAAATTCGTGAACGACATTTTGTGGTCAGCATCCCTGCCTCATACGGCCCCGGGAGAGGGGTATCTCTCCCTTCCGCTTTATTAGTATGTTGATTGCTTTATAACCAGGCCAATCGCCTGCTTCACATACTCATACATTTCAGGGCAGCCACTTTGTCTCGGTCCGGCAGTATTCAGGACCTCTATATCGAACTCTTTCACAAAGCGCGCCAGAAGCGCTGCTGCAGTTTCCGGATTGACGAGTTCGATATCAATCAATTTATATGGCTTACCCAATCTGACACAAAAAATCGCTGTCAACTCGGTGCCGCCTTTTAAATACGACTTATAAAAGATGGCGGTACCGTCAGAGTCCTCAACATTCTTCCTGGTACGCTGCCGATAACCGCCACTGATCTCGACCAGAGGATAGGAATCACTTATCGGTCCGTCTTCGGCCATCCTTCCGGCCGGGCAGGCTCCACCAATCGGGAACCCCGCCTCAAGGCCGGCATCCAGTGCCGCTCTATCGGCGCCGGTTTGACCTCCACTTATGATTTTTGAAAGCATTCTGAAATCCAAAGCAGGCTATGTCGGTTAAGCAACCCTACCGCAAATCGCCGGCAGACAGTGCAGATAATTTCATGGACTCCAGCAATCTGCTTAATTTCCAAGTGATGACTGCCATTAGTTTTTTCCTGCCGCTAACCCTGGCGCTTGAAATGTCATAAGGCCTGCCTCTTCGTGTGAAGCATTTGGCAAAAATGAGATTTCAAACTATTCAAGACGACCATCCACTATAGACTGGCCGCAAGTTTCTCTCGTCATACATATTACATTTAAAAGGGATATCCCCATGAGGATTATGAAGGAAGTTAAGCCATTCCTGGCTCTGTGCCTTCTGGCACTTGGTACTTCCGTTCAGGCCGACAGCTCAACACACACTGGAGAGGGCACTTTTTACGGATATGGTGGTGGTGGCAACTGCAGTTTCGAGACAGTGCCGGATAACATCCTGACCGCAGCCATGAACGCGACCGATTACGCCGGTTCAGCCGCCTGCGGCGGAGTTATCGTAGTGACCAGTATCGATACGGGCCTCAGTGTAACAGTTCGCATCGATGATCAATGCCCGGAATGTGCAGAAGGCGATGTCGACCTGGATCAGGATGCGTTTGCCCAAATTGATGACATAACAAAAGGCCGGATCCCGATCAGCTGGAACTATATTGCCAACCCGGTAGCGGGCAATATGAAACTCTATTTCAAAGAGGGTTCCAGCCAGTGGTGGACCGCAGTCCAGGTCAGAGATCATCTTTACCCGATATCCGCATTGGAGTATCGCATCACCGGTTCCAGCGATACTTATACCCTCCTCCCCCGGGAGCCCTATAACTACTTCGTTGCCACCAGTGGCTTTGGTGTCGGCCCCTACGACTTTCGGATCACCGACTTTTGGGGGCAGACAGTGGAAGTCGGCGGTATCTCGCTGGTGCTGAACACGGAAATTGATACCGGCACTCAGTTTTCTGAAGTGTCTGGCGGAAGCAGTGGCAGTTCCTCCAGCAGCGGTTCCTCGAGCAGTAGTTCCTCGAGCAGTAGTTCCTCGAGCAGTAGTTCCTCGAGCAGTAGTTCTTCGAGCAGTAGTTCTTCCAGCAGTAGCTCCTCTTCCAGCGGTGGTTCTTCCAGCAGTAGCTCCTCTTCCAGCGGTGGTACCACTGGAGATGCCCAAACCTCTATCCGCACCGACAACTCCTGGGATACCGGCTATTGCGCCACTGTGACGGTTACCAATCCGAACAGCACGGCTCTGACCTGGACAGTGGAGCTCGATATTGGTGCAACCGTAACGTCGGTTTGGAGTGCTGAATGGTCGCAGGCGGGTACGGTTCTTACGGCATCGGGCGTTTCCTGGAATGCGACATTGGATGCTGACGCATCGACTGAGTTTGGGTTCTGCGGGAGCTACGAGCTATGAACCCGGCAGCCAAAAAGATCATCCTTGACCTGTTTGGTTATTGCCCCTGAAATACTGAGGGCTCGCGCCGGCCTCCGGTCGGCGGCGGCACTTTGTGCCGCATTAACCTGGCGACCTGTTTGGTTGTCGGGTTAATAATTTAATAATAAATAACTAGGGAGAGGTTTTATGTTAAGAGCGATGTTGACAATTGCGCTGTCCGGCCTGTTGCTGGCCAGCCAGGCATTCGGTTCGTACAGTTGTACGGTGTCTTCGACAAACGTCTGGGACACCGGTTACCAACTGGATATTACCGTAACCAACGACGGCCCCGATTCCATCAGCGGCTGGACGGTTCAGGCCGGTTTCAGCGAACCGGCCAACGTGACCAGCAGCTGGAACGTGACGGCGACCGGCGGCGACACCGCCTCGCCGTCGTTCACCAACTGCTGCGACTGGAACGGCAACCTGTCGCCGGGCCAGAGCAGCACCTTCGGGGTTCAGGGTACCCACGACGGCAGCTTTGAGACACCGAGCTGTTCCGGCAACGGCAGTTCAAGCAGTTCGAGCAGTTCGAGCAGTTCGAGCAGTTCGAGCAGTTCGAGCAGTTCATCATCCAGCAGCAGTTCGTCGAGCAGTTCAAGCTCGAACAGCAGCTCAGGTTCCACTTCGGGCGGTACCAATATCGCGCCCCTGGCCACGGCCAGCACCTCTTATGTCTCTTCCTGGGAGACGTTGAGCGCGGTCAACGACAACAGCAACCCGACGAACTCCAACGACAAATCCAGCGGCGCCTACGGCAATTGGGACAATCCCAATTCCACTCAGTGGGTCCAATATGACTGGTCCCAGAACTACACGTTGACTTCATCGCAGGTGTACTGGTTCGATGATAACGGCGGCGTGCTCGTGCCCACCACCGCCTACATGGAATACTGGAACGGCAGTTCCTGGGTGACCATTGGCGACGTGCCGCTGGCCGAAGATGCATTCAATACGATTTTTATCGACAACGTCACCACCAACCGCCTGCGGGTCTCGATGCTCAACACCAGCCAGTCGACGGGCATTCTTGAATGGCGGGTGTCCGGTACGCCGGCGGGAACAAGCTCTTCTTCCAGTAGCTCGTCGTCGAGCAGCAGCTCTTCCAGCTCCTCCGGCAGTGCCTACACCCCGGTCACCACGGAGTACGTGTATCGCGACATCACCACCGACAATGCATTGTTCCAGGACTCGGAGCATTTCCGCGTCTACTACGGGACCGACGGCCGCGACGCCGGGGGCATAGTGGGACACAACAGCCAGGCACAGGTGACACAGGTACTGGACTTCCTGGAAGCCGCCTACGACTACTGGATGGTGGAACGCGGTTTCCGCTCACCCGGCCGGCCGGTAAATGGCCGTCCGGGCGGTCCGTTCAAGATGAATGTCTATTCGACGGTGGACCTGAACGCTGCCGGCGCCATGGGTTATGACTTCAACGCAGGGCTACCCTATCTTGTCGTACACACCAACTCGATAGGCAGCCCCAACGTTTATGTCCATGAGTTTGGCCACTCCATCACGCTGTCCGAGTACAACTGGGTGGACAAGGGCAATACCGGCGCCTGGTGGGAAACCACCGCCAATTGGCATACGGACGACTTCGTGGCATTTGCGCCGCAGTACGGCCCGGTCGCCCAGCGCTACGACCGACCGGCGACGAGCACGATCATCAATCTGGATGCCGTGATCGGCCGCTCGTACCTGACGCTCGTTCACGCGGATAATCTTTACGAAGCCTGGCCGTTCCTGACTTACCTCAACAACAATCCGGACGGCTACACGGGTTTCGGTCAGAGCGCCGTGAGCACCATGTACCGCTCCCACCAGGGCAACGAAACGCCGCTGCATACGATCGCACGCATGACGTCGACACCTTGGCAGCAGGTGGTGGCCTCTTACTGGGCCCGCATGGCCTATCTGGATATCGGCCATCCGCTGGCACAGCAGCGCCTGATGAACGTCATCAACAACAGCGTCTTCCGGCAGCGGGCCTACCGCAACCTGACTTCCAGCGGAAACTCGTTCTACAGGGTCATCGGGTCGCGGCAACCGATGTACGGCGGCAGCAATCTTATCCCACTGACAGTCACTGGCGACGGCAACGTCAGTTTCGAGATCACCAATCTTGGCAATGGCCTGCCGGAGAGCAATTTCACGGCGACGGTTGCAATTCGCTCGACGTCCGGCAACGTGCGTTACGAAGAACTACCGTCCGGAAACGGCTCGGTGTTCGTCAACGGCAACGAGGAAGCCACCCTGGTGGTTGCCAATACACCGGACACCTTGTATACCTATAATGCGTTTGAAAGCGAAGGTAATGATCCGGAAATCAGGGGACTGGACTACCAGGTACAGATTATCGGTGCACAGCCCCGTGACTTATAAGTAGTTTGCCAACGGCATAAAACGAAAGCCCGGAGAAAACTTTCCTCCGGGCTTTTTTATCGGAAGGCCAGTGTATCTTCTTTACTCGATTGCCCGCTTGATGAGGCTGTTGGATGGCTCACATGAAGGATCGAGAACTTTGCGGGAGGTCTCGATCCCCCTCACGGGCAGTTGCTCCACATCGATCAAACCGACCTGCTCAAGTACGGAAGCCTGGTCCCAGTAGATACGCTCACCCGCGATCTTTCCATCCTCGAACTGCACAACGACGATGATGGCAATTTCGACGCGTTTACCCGTGGGCTGGACGCCGGGGAGAATCCACGGCATCTCGATAGTGTGGGTAAACTTGTGAATCAGTTCGTCCACGATCCGGTCGTCTCCGACTGTGCGAGCGACCGGCACGGACTCGGTATCCGGTGGATTATCCGGGATAAAATAAGTGCTGTAGAAGTGGCGCACCTCACTTGAGCCGACACCGCCCGTCATTACAGGGACATTATTGACGAAGGGATTCGACGTCATCGTCGCCATGGTGGCGTCGATATTTTTCTGCTCAAACTCGGCGGCCGTATGCCGCTCCCACATCTCGACCATCGCCTGTTGTTTTCGGGTAAGATTATTACTATCCATGATTTTCCGTCCCTCCTTCGATTATTAGCGACATGGCAGCCGACTATCCGCCAGGAACACAAACCTGATTCGCGCCATGGTTTTCCACCAGTCACGCTTGTTTCCTTTCCGTTGTTTCAAAACTGGAATTTGTATTGTAGCCTCAAAGCCAGTATCTCCCGTCTCATACTTCAGCTGGGACAACCAAGCAAGATTCCAATTAAAACCAGGAAACATCCAACCTATGGAAAACACAGCGAGCGGGTGCCTGGTGGCGCCAACCGGAGAGAGAAGGCGGCGAAATTTACAAGTAGTACATGAGTATGTGAGGCACTTCCGTGCGCCTCACCTGAGGTTGCTCGTCTTTCCGATCCCGGACGAAAGGGTCCGGTCAGCGTCGAACGTGCCAGGAACGTGCAGTAGCTTTTGCGAGGTACCTAAAGCGCCTTGGAAAGAAGGAGGCTGTCGCCCTCTTCATTAACACCCGACATACCTCGCGGCACGAAGGTTAAGGTGCGACTTCGGTAAAAGTCGCATCGGCTTTGAATAACGAACTCGACCCGCTTTCCGCATACAAATTATAACTACGGTGACGTAGATATCTTTCTGCATCCGTCCACATTTGATAGGATGATTTCTGGGCATCCGCCAACCCCGCCACCCGGCGGAAGGTGGCGTCACCTGCGAAAGTTACCGTATCATCGTTCGAATCCAGCCAAATTTCTCCATTGGAGCGAACCCGCAGGAAGCGCCCGGGGTAATTCTCGGACTCGAAAGAAACGCCCCTCGAATCAGCCAGTCCGCTAACCATCCTGAACTCGGAGTCTTCTACTGGAGATACATTGGGATCAATTTTCGCACGATAACCACTGTGTCGAATAAAGCGATCCGGAAAGTTATACGATTGCAAGCGGGCGTCTACCGATATCGGCTCTAGCCTCCATTTCTGGTTACCGCCAAGCAAATAACCCCACTGGTGTATAAGGGCTCCATCTGCAGCGGAGATGGCTTCCACGTCGGCCGGCTTGTTGCTATGCACTGGAGTGATACGGTGATAGCCGTCGCCTACGGGAATAAAAGCAAATTTCTGGTTGTCCCCGCCATGATAGCCCCACAATTGAAATTTAGCGCCATGATCTTTGGACATTTTTGCCACATCCAAGGCACGTCCGCTCTTTACATTTTTCACGCTGTATTGACCACCATCAAGATGAGTCAGGATCCACTGCTGATTGGCTCCCCCATCATAGGACCACTGCGTAATACTTGCACCATCTGATGTTCCGTCTGCATTCATAGCCTTGCCGGAATGGCTCACAATGAAACGATAAGTGCCGCCCGGAATATTTCCGCCGGGAAGAGCGGCCGTTCCGCCACTGCCCGCAGGCCGGGTATAGAGAAGCGTTCCAAATCCGGGTTGGTCGAACGTCGAAGCATGGTCGCCGTGTGAGGTCGGACCGCCCTCCGGTCTCACCAGCTGCGCACGTGCGGCAATATTGGGAACCGACAGTCCCCTGCGGTTTGCGTAATGGTTGTAAATCATTTCCCAAACCGGACGCATTTCACTGCGCTGCTTGCTGGAAATCTCCGATTCCGTCCGAACGGCGGTTTGGTAGGTGGTATAGGGTACATCCTCACCATTGTTATATTTGGCAACGTACTCGGCGGCGCGCAGGAAACGATTGTTTGCCCATCCGTACAAGTCGTCGCCTTGATTCCAGGCCATCTCCGCTATTGAGGCCATTAATCCGATGCCCATCTTTGTGTGCGCCTGGTCGCGCCCGGACTCCTCCCACTGTGCAAGACCACCCGTGTGCAAGAATGGAATTGCGTTATAGATGGAACCGTTTCCAGCACCGTGTTTAAAGTACTCGATTCCGATATCATAGAGATCCTGGCGGTCCGAAAAAATTCCGATCGCGACCGTCGCCGCCATATTGCACAGATCCCAGTTCGCCCTGTAATTCTGGATATGTGCGTCGTTGTGATCATCGCCGAATTCATTAGCAATAAGGAAACGCTCGTTAAGCGGCTTGTAAAATACATTCAACAGCATATCTTGCATCTGAGCCACATCGAAACCGGGATAGTCCCGCATAATCTCAGCTGTGTTAGCCAGTTGGTATCCGAAAATTCCGGCAGCCAAATAGCGGTCGGCGTTACCGGTGACCGTCGTAAGCATGGACGACCAGGCGTTAAGGATGTCACGGGCCGTGTCGCCGTTAGCTGTGTTGCCTGTGATTTTCCACAGCAAGGCATTCTGGTATGCGCGGGCGACATCGATGTACAACAAGGCTACATTATCGCCAGTGCCGCCGCGAATGATCGTATCCGTAGCACGCGGGGTCCAATCGGATGATGAAAGCGAGCTGTTGGCCAGTTGGTTATAACCGTCCAGATACGGTTGTGTGCCCGCGTTAACCATCTGACTCATCCGATCGAAATCAGCTTGAGTGTGCAGGATTCCAGGGTGCTCGAAGGCAGCATATCCTCTCGTGCCTCCTAATAGGCATATAACAAAAGTGAACGCTAATAGTTTCTTCATCTCTAATCATCTCCGCTGAGCTGTAAACACAAGGCAGAGCTGGGGCTAAAGTTATTTCTATAATTGCCCAACTTGCTTGAACTAAGAAGTGGATGCCGGATACAGCATGCAGTGCCGGGGCACGGAGAAGGACACCCACGGATTTATTACAACATATTTATCATATATATAGTGGGCACCTGTCACATATTTCTCCTTATTGATCAGGCGCAGCCTGTTTAGGAAGATCGTCCAATATTTCTCACTTAGTTAGATAATTTTCCTATTAAAGGTCCACTATTCAGTTGCAAATGAACGTTGGCGCAGATTGATATCAAAACAACGATGCGGAGAAGTTGCCCAAAAACGACGACCAACAAATCACCCGCCAGGCGGACGGTGATGCCCGTGTCGCGGCTCTTCGGCAAGCTATTATCAGGCTAAAAATTGGACATCTTTAACGCCTCTTTATGTAGTTTTTGAACCTTGGCGTGGAGTAAGAACTGCCAACACCACAGCTACCACTATCAACGCTGGAACATCACCCAACAGGTGTCCAATATGCTGTGGATCAACGAGAGCCTGCACGGCCATGATCCCTCCATGCACGATACTCGACCAGACAGTGAACCAAATAAGGCTTAAGTGTGCCATTGGATTACGCGAAGCAATAATCAGGAATACGCCAAGCGTCGCATAGATCCCGAGAATCATTTGGAGGTACTCCGATCGGCCTCCTGTATGCCAAGACCAACCGGAAGGCCATAGGATAGTGAGAGGCCATATACCGAAAATAAAAACAAGCCCTACGACTATAAGAGCGATGCGTAAGAATTTTATGCGATTGGCTTCATCCATGTTTTTCTCCTTCATATCCCACTTATAGACTGTAAGATTGATATCCCGAGCATCGATCTGGATTGGGCCATCCCAGGTGGCGCCAAGTTGCAATGTTGATGCTATTTTTCCACCCACTATTCGGGCGTGCCGGAGAACTCCGGAACCGGTCTCGCGTCCGCCTCTGCCTGGCTGACAGCCACTCCATTGGCCCTGATATCGGCGATCAGCCACTCCATCTCCTTAATTTCCCTGCGCTGTGCCTTGATGATCTTATCTGCAAGTTCCCGGACTCGAGGGTCCTCAATCCGCGCGCGTTCACTGGTCAGGATAGCGATCGAGTGATGTGGAATCATGCCTTCCATATAGTCCACTCCGCTAACCGTTGTCTGGCTACGCACCAGCCACACAGCGGACAGGAACAGCAGGCCGGCACCAAAAAAAATCGTCATGTTAACCTTACTGCTCTTATACATACCCTGCATGAACACCAGCATTATCGCGATCATTGCGGCACCCATAATAAACGTCATAAACAGCCGCGTTTCACTGAACCACGCATGGTCGAAAATCTGGTAGGAATTCAAATACATCAAGACAAACATCGCGACCATCGCAGTCCCGATCATCGCAAAAAACTTCGTGTAACTCCCGTGTGCACCTTGATTATTTCCCATGGCATTGATCTCCAAAGTTCGGTAAGGAAGCAGGAAAGCTTCAAGGATGTTCTTACCCTTACTGGTTAACCCTCTTGACCTGGCTGATCTCTCCGCACACCAGGGGCGTTGATGCCAGCGCGACCGATGCGGACTACTCCAGGGCATACTCCGACGCTATCAGCGTGCGCGACTCACCCGCCAGATGACATTGCCCACATCGTCCGCCACCAGCAATCCGCCCCGCTGGTCAATCGCCACTCCCACCGGCCTGCCGAATGCCTCGCCATCCGCGCTGATAAACCCGCTCAGCACATCCACCGGCTCACCGGCAGGCATGCCGTCTTCAAAGGGCACGAATATCACCTTGTAGCCGCTGCGGGGTTTGCGATTCCAGGAGCCATGCTGGCCGACGAACATGCCGTTGCGGAAAAGTCCGGGCAGTGAATTGCCTTCGGCTGCGGCCAGGCCCAGCGAAGCGGTATGCGGTCCCAGGGCGTAATCGGGGACAATGGCACTGGCAACCAAGTCAGGGCGTTGTGGCTCGACCCGCTTATCCAGATGTTGACCGAAGTAACTGAATGGCCAGCCGTAGAAGCCGCCGTCCCGCACGGAGGTCATGTAATCCGGCACCAAGTCGCTACCTAGAGCATCGCGCTCGTTGACCGCCACCCAGAGTTCACCACTGTCGGGTTGCCAGGCCAGGCCGACCGGATTGCGCAGCCCCGAGGCAAAGATGCGATAACCGCCGGTTCGGGGGTCGATCTCCCAGATGGCAGCGCGCCCCTGCTCCTTTTCCAGGCCATACTCGCCTACGTTGCTGTCCGATCCCACTCCCACATAGAGCCTGCTACCGTCGGGGCTGGCGATCAGGCTTTTGGTCCAGTGCTGATTGATGGGCCCGGCGGGCAACCCGACGATCACTTCCCCCGGTGCGGTGATTCGGGTTTGGCCCACCTCGTAAGGAAAGCGCAGCAGAGCATCGGTATTGGCCACGTAGAAATCGTTGCCGACCAGCGCCATGCCGAAGGGTGAATGCAATCCCCCGAGGAACACCGAACGCCGATCCGCCACGCCATCGCCGTCGGTATCACGCAGCAGGGTAATGCGATTGGCGCTCTTGCCGCCCGAACCGGCCTTTTTCATCATCAGGCCGGCAATCCACGCCCTCAGCCCTCCCCCTTTCTTGGGAGGTCTGTTGGTTTCTGCGACCAGTACATCGCCGTTGGGTAGCACATAAAGCCAGCGAGGGTGATCGAGTCCCCAGGCGAACGCCACCACCGCGGTACCGGTGGCCGAGTATGGTTTGGCCCCTCCGGGCCAGCCCTTGGCCGGCGCGATATTCACCGTCGGGATCAAAGATTCCCTGGGCGGTGGCAATACGGGGTTCGGACCGGTTCCTGCGGAGACCGGCAGGCGGGCCATTTCACTACAAGCGGCCAGTGTCAGCGCGAAGCAGATAAAAGCAACCGGGCGGTGCAGGTACATAACGATATCCTTTTCAAATTATCCTGGTGCGCTGCCCCATCAGCCGATGCCGCGTGCCGGCATCCGCCAACGCAGCACTTATCCCTGTAATTCAAAGCATCAGGCTGCCGTCTTCGGTGAGACCCGGCTACTTTTCGGGCAGGTAGGCCGGGAGCCTGGCCGGCGGCCTGGAAACATCGTAGACCACCCGAGAGATATTCTCGATTTCATTGATAATTCTGACCGCCGTAGATGACGGGAATTGCCTGGAGTAATTTGATGCTGCGAAGCTGGCCAACGGCTGGGCACATGGATGTGCCCATTACAAATGCAAGAGCAGCCTTCTGCCATGGCGATCACAGCAGGCTACAAGAAGGGTTCGGCTTAATTCAGTGCCACTCAGGAAGGCAACCGCTCACCCGCCGGATTGGCGCAACCGGAACTCGCGAAGATTGGATTTCAAAGCCTTGACTCGCAGGGAATTCTGGGGCAGCTTTTCGGCCACCTCCTCAAACGCTTGAAGATTCTGCGGGCTCAAGTGAGGCAGGATATTCAGGGCCATTTCCTGGGCAACGAACAGGCTGCCGGTTTGCAGGGATTGCGACAACAACTGATCAACCTGGGGCTGCAAGTCCGGGTAGCGCTGCAGCTCTTTCATAGCCTGGTTCACGATCCTGGCGTCGTAGCTGCTCTTCAGGGCTTCTATCAGCACCAGGGCATTGTCTCTATTGGGGGCTTGCATGCTCATCAGATCAATGGCTGCCTCCTGCACGAAGCCATCCGGATGATCGAGAAAGGCACGGGCCATTTCGGCGCTTTCTTCGTCAAAGTAGTCATTCTCGCGGTGAAAATCGGCATAGGCCCGCAACTTCTCGGCCAGCATTTTTCCCTGCAGAATATCGGACGCCCGCGGATCGCTGAGATCCTGCGGGCAGCTATAGGTCTGGTGGCAGTTGGCCAGTTCCACTATCTGTCTGTGCAGGAGGCTTCTTTCCTGCCCGGACTGGTCATCGAGGCTTTGGCTCTGCACTTTGGGTTGATCCCGGGCCAACTGTTGTGGCGTTGGCTCGCCCGACAGAGAGGCGGGCCGATCGGCTTCACCCGGTTTTTCCTTCGCCGTCGCTGGAGCCGGGGCCTGCTGTTGTCCGAATTCCGCGGTCAAAAGAAGTGCACCGACCAGCGCCAACACAACCGCACTGAGCAGGTATTTCATGGTTTATTCCTTGCCATCTGGCGATCAATGGCTTTTTCCAGGGCGCGGGCCTTGGCACTGTTCGCGGGTAACTGCTCGAGCAGTTGTTGGTAAAAGGGCAGGTTTTCCGCCGTCAGGAACGGTTGAATGTGTTGCGCCAGCACTTTGGCGGCATTAAAACTGCCCCGCTGCAGAACTTCAGCAAAAGCGCCGTCAATCTCCTGTCGCAGGTGCGGGTAACGCTGCAGTTGAACCAGCAGTGGAATCAGCAGTTGTTTGTCTTTGACGCCGGGCAGTACAGTCAACAGTTGTTCGGCTGTGGCGTCATCGGCACTCATTTCCGCCAGTATCTGCACCGCCTTCGTCTGTACAAACTCGTTGGGGTAAAGCAGGTAGTGATGCAACAGCGCGCGGCTTTCGTCACTGACGCCGAACTGCTGCTGCCATTCCGCCAGTTTGTCCAGCTCTCCGTTGATTTGTTCTCCCAGCAGGTAAAAGCTGTTGCGAGGATTGGTAGGATCTTGCGGACAACTTTGGGTCTCTTCGCAGTTTTCCAGCTGTGCCAGTTGTTCTTTGATGGAGTGCCACTGCTGCTCGGCAGTGGTCTCTCCCAGAGCCGGTACGCTAATCACCAGAGCAATTATCAGGCTGTAAACTTTGTGCATGCTCAATCCCGTTTTGAAAGGCAATTCCCTTTGCCTTTTACCAATTCTAACTCAGTCACAATGCTGGTAGAGGCTCTCCCAGGAACTACTACCGATTGACCCGCCCCATTTGACACAGGTACTGGGCGCGTATTTCTTGACTGGTCCAGCGTAGTAACTGAAGTTGCCGGAATCGGTTGCCTTGGTCCCTCCTTCCACTTGCAGGGAGGCCGACACAGCCGATGGTGTTCCCACATTTGACGCCTTCATCGTCACAACGCAGTTGTAGCCGTTGCTCGAGTTGTACAGAAGGTAGATGCGGCCACCAGTGAGAGCGTGCGAGTCGACTGCCGAGTAACCACTACCGCAAGCTTCTTCGGGTGTATAGGGGTTTGGGCTGCCTCCCTCGGTCCCGCCGTTCAGGATCCATGGCAGGTTGAACTTGCGGAATGCGATCGAGCGGTGCGAGGTAGCACTGCTGTGGGTGTTCTCGTTGACCTCGATCAGGGCACCGACGGCGAAGTCGGCTGTCTTGGCCATACTGGAATAGCCACCCTCGGCCCAGTTGCCGTCTCCCAGGCCCCGCCAGGAGGGTAGCGGCGCGTCGCTCAGCGGGCGTGAGATCGGCCAGGTCTTTCCCCCGTCGTAGCTGATCCGCACTCGCATCTTGGTGCGGGTCACCGTGCTGGCCGAGTTCAGGAATATGATCCGGGCCGGCGAGTCGCGGTTGTAACGCAGGATCGACCCTTGCGAGCGCGGATCCAGCAGCGTCGAGTCGGGCGCATAGGTGTCGAAGCCGCCTTCGATGGTGCCGCGCGCAACCCAGCGGCGCTTGCCCCTCTCCCACACCGAGCCGCCCGCGCGATCATTGCGCATCAGCCTGCCGTCCATCAGCTCAACCACGCTGCCCTCACCGGTGACCTCCTGGTAACCGCCGGTCGAGGCATCGATGATGCGCTGCACCTTCCAGGTGGCGCCGTTGTCGTCGCTGTAGATGTTGCGGTGGCTCGCCGGGATGACCAGCCGACCATTGGACATCTGGATGCCCACGCCCGGTCCCATCGCGTCCCATGCCCAGGTGGCACCGTTGCTGCGTGTCCTCGGCTTGAGGGCCGCCGTCATGTCCGCTGGCTTGCTCCATGTCCGGCCGTCGTCGGTGCTGCGGGAGACGTACACCTTGCGGTGGCTCCATGCGGTGATCTTGGTCGTGCCGTCCTTGCCGCCCAGGCTGTAGCCGGCCGGATTCCAGGACATGAAAACCCAGATGGTGCCCGTCTGCCGATCGGCGACGGCCGTGGGGTTGCCCCAGGTGCCCGGGCCGGCACCGACCACCTCGTCCAGCGCGGACCAGGTGGCGCCGTTGTCGGTAGAGCGTTTGAAGAGCACGTTGATATTGCCCCAGTCCCGGTTGTTGGACGCCCGGCCTTCGACGAAGGCGATCAGTGTGTTCTCCTTGGTACGCACCAGGGATGGGATGCGGAACGAGTGGTAGGTGATGCCGTTCAGGCGCTCGCCACCGCCACCGTCGAACAGCAGCTTCTCGCTGTGCGCTGGGCCGGCATTCGCCGCCTGGGCCATGGTCGCGCCTACCAGACCCGCCAGCACGCCGGCGCAGGCCATCAGAATGGATCTCCTGTTGATCTTTTTATGCTTCATGGTTTTTATCCTTTGGGAATTCGGCAAGCGCTCAGCCGGCTGCTCTGCAGAGCTTTTACCAGCGCCACCGCAATCACGCTGAGCAAGTATTTCATTGTTTATTCCTTATGGAAGTAGCTGGTCCAGTCGCAAGCAAAATCGCGTCCGGACCAGCGGCATTTCTAACTCAGTCGCAATGCTGGTAGGAGCTCACCCAGGAGCGACTACCGATTGACCCGCCCCATTTGACACAGGAACCGGGAGCGCGTTTTTTGACTGGTCCGGCAAAGTAACTGAAGTTGCCGGAATCGGTTGCCTTGGTCCCTCCTTCCACTTGCAGGGAGGCCGACACAGCCGATGGTGTTCCCACATTCGACGCCTTCATCGTCACCACGCAGTTGTAACCAGTGCTCGATTTGTACAGCAGGTAGATGCGCCCACCGGTGAGCGCGTGCGAGTTGATTACAGAGTAACCACTGCCGCAAGCTTCTTCAGGTGTATATGGATTGCTTTCGACTTCGTCATACGGAACGATCCAATCCTGCAGCGTCATGCCATTCAGTACCTTGCCACCGTAGATATATCCGGTTTTGCCGCCGTAGCTGACCTCGTAATAGACGTCGTTATCGGTTCCCTGAATAACAACGGAAATTACAGACAGTATTTCATCTGTGGGCACCAAGCCGATCAAGTTGCCCGCCGGTACATCGCGCAGGTTGATGCCGGAGGACGGGACGACCTGTATCTGGTCGCCGGCCAGGGGAATGAAAACCTCACCCAGTCCACTGTGACTGGCTCTGGTGGTCCAGCTTGCGTGGTCACCGGCCTCGCCGGCGTAGATATATCCGAGCTGTCCATTTTCGCTGATCAGGTAATAGCGATGCTGTGCGTCGATATCGTCGACCACATAATCCAGCACCTGGTAGACCTTGCCCGGTTGGGAGGTAAAACCCAGGGCACTGCCGCCCGGGGTGGCACGCACGTTAATCTCGATTTCCGAAGTTATGGATTGCCCAACCATAGACAGCCCGGTCACAGCACCGGCGAAACAGGCGTGCTTTTCATGCACCGTTTTACCGTAGGCGTCGGTCACACTGGCCGACGGTGACAGGGCACCGCCAGTGGATGCACCGTACTGAATATCCAGGCACAGCATATCCACCGCTTCGGCAACGCACTCGAACGCATTATTTTCAAAACGGCAGGCCTCGCCGGAGGCCAGGTTGATTTGCCGCCCGGGCCAGTTGGCCGGATCGTCGGCGTCCACGGGCTCCACCGCGGCACAGTCGGCATTTCCCTCCATAAAACAGGGAATATCCAGTGTCGTTTCGTGGTCCCTGTTGCCGATATAGTTCAACCAGGTCCGGCTATCGTATTTGTCGGCATAGCCGATATCGTTCCGCGCCCAGGGATCGTTGGGATTGGTCCAGCGGCAGATCTTGCTGGCGCCGCCGTTATACACCGAGTAGGCGCTGCGCGCGCGATTCCGCCAGTTGCTGGGGCTACTTACGCAGGATGCGTTGGCAGCGTCTTCCCAGGCATCGTAGAACAGCTCCATACCATAGATGATATTCTCGAAAATATGCCACCCCTTGCCCTCTTCCAGCTTGGGAAAATGCCAGCGGTCATCGATCTGCACCATACCGTGGCCGTGGCCGGAATCGCCCCGGACCATTTTTATATTGTCGTCGGTAGCCTCGCGGTAGTGGGTCCAGAAGGTCTCCTGGTGGGCCTTGGCAAAATTGGCCCGCTGCCAGGCGGCAACCTCGGCCCCGCTGGCGGAGGGCTTGCGGGCCAGCAGGTAGTATTCCACCGAGTCCCGCAGCATTGCGTGGACTTCCAGCATATAGCGCTGCCTTTCCGTGGAGCGGGTGACATTGTCGTCGAAAATTACGGGAACGAACTGGTCGATCACATAGGCGGGATCGCCCCAGGGATCGACGTCACAGGCGGCGGGCACGCGGCCAAAGTTCCACTCACCTCCGACCCGGTTGTTACACAGGTAGTAGTCGGGTGTGTCAGCGGGCGCTGCCAGGCTGAAGGGACAATACAGCCCCAACAGACAGAACAGCAATGCCGCCACTCGGTTAATGCTCTTTATCATTCTATCCATGATTTCGCTCTTTTTATCTGGTTTATACTAATGGGACAATAAGTATCGAGACATGCGAAATTCCATTTTTCAGGCCACAAATCTGCGTTTAAACCGTAATCATGTCCGGCTACTTTGTTTCTTATTAGTAAGACTGCTCAATTGTTGAAATAACGGGAAAACTGATCCGCTGTCGGTTTCACGAAACCCCTCTACACAGAAGTAGCTGGTCCAATCGCAACCAAAATCGCGCCCGGCCCGGCGACACTGCTAACTCATTCACAATACTGGTAGGGGCTCTCCCAGGAACTACCACCGATTGACCCGCCCCATTTGACGCAGGTACCGTCCGCGTGCTTCTCGACCGGTCCAGCGTAGTAACTGAAACTGCCGGGATCGGTTGCCTTGGTCTCTCCTTGCACTTGCAGGGAAGCCGACATAGCCGATGGTGTTCCCACATTCGACGCTTTCATCGTCACCACACATTTGTAGCCGTTGCTCGATTTGTGCAGAAGATAAATGCGCCCACCGGTAAGCGCCTGCGAGTTGATTACCGAGTAACCACTGCCACAAGCTTCTTCGGGTGTATAGGGGTTGCCTCCACTTGCGTCGCTATTTTTGGTGGCCCAGTACAACAGGTCCTGGGAGACGAAGTCGTCAGTGACTTCCCACGGCGAGGACACCGCCACGGTTTCGGTGCCGTCGCGCGTCACCACCGCGCTGTGGAACCCGTAATCGAGTTCGAAAAGTTCGGCGTGCACACCGGCCGGTGCGGGGTAGCCGTACGGGCTGCCGCCGATCGACACATCCACGGCCGCGCCGTCGGTCAGGAAGGTCAGCACCTCCACGGTGTCGCGCGGCGTGCCGCCATTGCGGCGGACCGTCTGGAATTTCGTCTGCGGTCCCGACGTCGGCAGCGCGTGGGCGAACTGCTTGCGGTGGGTCAGGTAGATAGTGTCGCGCTGGATTTCGGGCGGCTGTCCGGTCTTGAACCAGGTGAGGTAATAGGAGGCCAGATCCAGCCAGACGCCGTCGTTGGCCACCGACGGGGAGACTTGGTGATTCTCCGAATAGTCGTTCCAGGTCATCAACTGCACCCAGTCGGCGCCGCCGGAGATGGCCGCCTCCCAGCCTGCGCGGAAGTTTTCGGTGTTGTTGGCCTCGTAGAAATTGCCTTGGTTGGGCCGCGTGTCCTGAGGAGCCAGGGTCGGCATGAAAACCAGACCGGCATCGTGCGCCCTGGCGATCTCGGACGGAATACTCGCCTGGCCCGCGGGCGCGCCGTGGCTGCCCTCCGACATGCCGTAACTGATGGACTTGTAGGCGTCGAAGTTGGTCAGGCCGTTGTGCTTGACGTCGTGGAGATTGAGGAACATCGGCACGAACGCGACCTCCTCACCATGCTCGTCGGCCATGATGGACATGAACTCCGACCACCACTGCGGACTGCGGTTGGAGGCCTTGAACGGGGCCACCACCAACCTGCCATCGTCCAACCGGTATACCGCGTCGTATTCGGCCAACTCGGCGACGGCAGCGGCCAGTCCGGCGGCGTCGGTGCGCCGGATCGTCCCCGCGTTCATGTCGGGCATGAGCATGATGCCGAACCCGTCGTCCACCATGGGCGCGGCGGTGAGCAGATCGTTCATCGCCCGCCAGTGGTAACTGGACCGGTCGATGCTCAGCATGTCCAGGGTGAAGCCGTCGAGTCCGGCCCGATGGGCGCGCGTCACCTCGGTGACTTTATCGGTCAGCTCCCAGTTGCCCGACAGCGGCTCGCGCGGCAATGGTCGATCCCGGAGAAACCCGCCGTAGGCCGCGTGGATGCCGCCCTCGCCTTCCGGGTTCAGGTAGTTGCGGGTGTAGTAGTCGGATTCCGCCGGCCGATTGTCGATCGAGATGCGGAACTGCGTGAAGTAGTGGGCGAAGACTTTCCGGTCCGATGCCTGCAGCACCTCGGCCGACGGCAGATCGAAGGGCAGCACCTCCTCGTCGGACTCACCTGAGCCCACTGCCGCGCTGGTAGCCAGTGCCAGGATGGCTCCAATGGTCAATGTCGTTTTCCATGAACGCAATCGCATACACATTTCCTCTTGAACACAGGTTGGGAGGGTTTGACGTATTCGTTGGCGTACTTGCCACAAGATGCGTGGTGGGCTATGCAGTAAATTCTGTAACCGATCACTTCGCCAGAGGCCCAGGGCCGCGTTGAAAAAACTTGGATTAACGCGGCTGGTCCTGCGCTTTTTCGTCTTGCCCTGGAGCCTGTGGCTGTGTCTTTTTGTTACCTAATTTACCGCATGGCCGACTAGTGCGATCGACTTAACGTCGGGACTGCTCCCACCAAGTGAAGCTGCTCCGATATCTCGACGGCGTGTTATCACCAGCGTGACTGCGCAGTCCATTCTTGCCGAAGTAGTAGTCATGTACCTGCGCTTGCGCAGTCCTGGACATGTCTGTGTCTGCTACCGCAACCGCGTGAATATGGTAGGCGAAGCCCTGGGATGGTGTGCGTAGCCAGGCTGCGAATCCGACGTCGCGCAGAGCCTTGACTGTCTGCCAGCGCTGGGTGGTAGACAATCCACTCACACTGATGTCAACGACTCCGCCTCCATCGTGTGTGCCGGCGGAACCGGGATTTGACGAGGTATAGGAACCTTGGGTGAGAACCAAACTCCAGGAAATCTTGGCATCGGCCGCAGCCAGCATCCGCTTGGTGCGGGTATTGACGCGCTTGCCGCCGTAGGTTTCCCAACGGGATCCAGTATTGATCACGTGGGTTACTGTATAACGGCCGCTGCCGAGCTGCCTCAAGGAGGTTGGCCCGGGCAATCCGTTTGCATCGAGGCCTGAATAACCCAGATTTCTTTGCCATTGGGCGTAGGCCGAGATCGTTGACGATCCGAAGTGCCCGTCAACATAGCGCGAGCTCAGCAGCCCCTTAGCGCTCAAGGCCCGTTCCACACTCTCAACGTGCGCTCCGGCTCCGGGTGTGATTCCGGTGCCGGACTTTGGCGGATCGACCATGGCGGCTACAACTAGTCGTTCCATATTGACGGTGGTTTGAGCTGAAGCTGCTGGCGGTATCAATACCGATAGCACCGTGACGGCACCTGTAACCATAAGAGCAAGGGCGCGTAACAAAAGCTGACGGCAAGTGAGAAACGTTGACTTATCTGAGGAATGCTTTGACATGACAGTGTATCCTTCCTTAGGAATATTTTATACCACATGAATGACAACTAACGAATATTTTATTATCGTGATTATCTTTCAGGCACTTGTCAAGCTTTGGGACTACAGATCCCGGCAGGAAGGACGAAGATGTTAATCAGTTCAAATTCGAGTCTTTGTTACGGGCGGCAATCGTCACCTAGGCACTGGCCCCTGGCGTAGGCGACGATCGAATAGGCGCCGCCGTCGAGGAGCTCGATCTCAAAGAAACTGGGTCTCGACGAAATCGCACTCATATCCGGCCACGAGGTGGCCGGACTCCAAGCCCAGGCGCGGACCCGCAACTGCGTGGAGTTCGCCTAAGCGAGAGCGGATAGCCAAGCACGCGCGTTACTGGTGGGTGGAGAATTCCTGGACCAGTGGCAGGTATTCGGTGGGCTGGCCGCCACCGGCCTGATCGGTGGCCGTCCAGATACAGGGCAGCTCAGACTGGCACTCCGGGCCCCACAAAAGTGCGACCGCGGCCCCGCCATCGCGCATGCCCTCGATGGCGGCACGCAGCAGGCCCACCGTACTGGCCTCGCTGCCGGCCCTCTCCGGAGCGTAGAACTCCGACCACCACACCGGCAGTTCCGTGCGATCGGTAATCCACTGGGTGATAGCCTGGAACTTCTGGTAGGTCTCCACCTCCGTTGGGTGGTATCCATCATTTGTCGATGACCAAGTGTCGACGGTGAAGAACTCGCCGCCGATCGCGTTGGCCAGCCAGTACTCCATGGCGGCCAGGTCACGCTGATCGACCGTTCCCCAAGGCCCTTCCAGGTCTGAGCAGTCGTGCGTACAGTAGGTATAGGTGTTCAGCGACAGGTACGGGCCGCCGAGTTCGGCGTCCGGGCGCACCTCCTTGACCGCCGCAAATACCTTGTTGTACAGCTCGGTGTATCCCTCGTAGTCCCACCGATTGGCCTCGTTGTTCCAGAAGCCCTTGAATTCGTTCCACACCTGGAAGTACCTGACTTGCGGATACCGCTGCGCGGCCTCGGCGGCCAACTGCGCGTAGTCGTCGTAGAACTGCGGTTGGGGAGCCTCGTATTCGTCCGGCCAGTCCTCGCCACCGGGCGTCATCCACCCGGGCGCGCAGCACAGTGTGATCACCGGGGTGCCACCGGTTTCCTCGATGAGTTCGATCCGTTCGTCCAGGCTCTGCCAGTCCCGCTGGTCGGAGTGCTGCTCCGGCCACGGATTTACCGCGCCGAAGCCCATCAGATGCTGGTTTTGCAGTGGACCGACGCTGCTGAGGATCTGCTTGGCATCTGCCACCGCCTCCTCGTCGCCCCACCAGTCGGCACTGTGCCGTTCATGCGTGACTCCGAGCTGGAATTTCGCGGCCACGGTGTCCGACGCGTCGGTCAGACCGCCGGCGAACGCCGGAGGGCTCAGCATGACCGCTAGAGAAAATAAGGAAATAGGTAGAAGTTTCATCAGCTTTAACCTTCTCGATTGGTAACTACCCACCCTATGTAGGAGCGGTCCGGCCGGGAGCGGTCCGGCCGGGAGCGGTCCGGCCGGGAGCGGCTGTTGGCCGCGATCAATCTCGCCGGCAGCCCACCATCGACCGCGGCCAACGGCCGCTCCTACATCGCTTGGATCAATTTGGGGGTGAACCGCTCGGATCCTGTGAGAGTCGGAGCTATTCGTCGTACTCGCCCGTTATGAGGGCCATGGCCAGCTTTTCGCTGAACTGTCCAGCGGGGATGCCCTCGCCGTAGTTGCAGCTGCCGTCGGAGTCACCGGGGACCTTCAGCCACAGCACCGCGTCGGCCGGCCCTTCGGGGGTATACCTGGAGTGCTCGCCCAGCCTGGCGCCCCTGGGGTTGCACCAGCTGTTCTCGCTGGTGTCGGTTTTGCCGGCGCCGTTGCGGCTGGTGTCGACCACATAGCCGGCCCTGGTGCCGAGGAAGTGGTTGATGGTCCCGGCCCGGTCGTAGGACTTGTAGGTCTCGTAGTGGTTGGAGACGTTGAGGGCGAAGCCTTCGATCTTCTCCACGCCGGCCTCCTGGAGGGCGGCGGCAATGGAGGACGCATCGCCGGGCCATTCGGCGTTGCCCGCGTCAAGGTAGACCTGGGCATTGGTTGTCTTGGTAGCCAGGGAGTTCACCGCGTAGGCCAGCAGTTCCTGACGGGCGGGCTTGTCGATGTTGCTGCACACCAGGTATTGGGTGAGGGCGTCGGGTTCGAGGACAACGAGAGCCTTGCGGTCGCCGATAGCCGAGGCGAAGTCGTCGATCCAGGCCTTATAGGATTGCTTCGAACTCGCGCCACCATTGGATTCGCCGCCGCAGTCGCGCTGGTACATGTTGTAGGCCACCAGGATCGGGATCTGTCCGACCGCCGCGGCGTCGGAGACATACTCTCCGACCGGCTGCACATCCCACGGCTGGTCGTGCTGGGTGCCGTACCACTTGCCGCCGGCCCGTTCGGCAATATGGGTCCTGATGGTCTCGGCGTTGGCGCTGCCGCCGTTCAACCCCACCCACTTGTAGGCGTTGGAGCCGGGGTCGGTGTAGAACTCATTGACCGCCTGTGAGGTATCGTTTGAATAAGTTTTTCCTGCGAATACGCTAAGGAAAATTAACAATAGAATAGAAATTTTCATTTATTCACCTGTGTGCGTAACACCCAGTTTTGGGCGGACTTGGAGCTGCGAAGTAGGGAAAGACCGCCCCAGCCCCGAAGGGGCGACAACCGCCGTTTTGTTAGTGCGTCTTATGCACGCCCAACAAATTTCGAAAGCGGTTCTCCAGATACCTGTAACCATAAGGGCACGCGGCAGAATCTGACGGCGAGTGAGAAGCGTTGGCTCGTCGGAGGAATGTGTTGACATGATAAGGTATCCTTTCCTTGGAATATTTTATACTTCATACTCCATTAAAATAGAATATTTTATTATCGTGATTGTCTTTCAGTCGCTTGTCAAGTTTTGGGACTATGAATCTTGGCAGGAAGGGCGAAGGTGTTAATCAGTTCAAATTTCGAGTCAACGGCGTCCGGTCACCGGGATCCATTGGCATGGCGTGTAACTGCCTCTCAGGCTTTCTTTCGGTGAATCTGAAGTCCGGACAGAGGAAGAGTTTCTGGATTGGATGGCGCTCCCGCACCATGCCTCAGCTGTCGCTGCTCTAGCTACGATGCTGTGAGTTAAGACTCAGCACCTCCTGTAGAAGCCTGCTTGCAGGCGAACAGGAACGGAGCTCCGTAGTTGTTCGCCTGCGAGCAGGCTCCTACAAAAGTGGCCTGCCCGGGTCAATGGCGCGAAAATGGCGGCAATCGCTGTTCCTGCATCGGGTTACCACCAGGGGTTGTGACCGTCATTCGGGTGAGGCATCACCGCCAGCAGCGGCCGATTGTCGATGCCCCGGAATTCGATGCCGCCGATGGCCCAGCCGGTTTCAGTCGCGTCATGCGGCGTGGCCATGTAATAAAGATTCGCCTGGAAGCGGATCAGCACGGTCTGACCGGCATACGCCCGACCCAGATTCAGATTGGTTCTTGTCATCGCCGGATAGTCCGGCGATTCATCAGTGAACTCCATATTGGCGGCATCGGGAATGTACCAGGATTCGCCGCCGTCGGTACTGATCTCCACGAAGCCGTTGCCCCGCACTTCGTAGCGGGGGTCCCGGAAGTCCCAGGCATGCTTGAGCAGGATTTCGAAATCCCGGTTGGCGCTGACTTTCAGCGGCGGTGAGACGAGGTAACCCCGGAAGCCGGCATTGCGGCTCATGGCCCGGTACACCGGGGTCCCGTCGAGTTCACCGCGTTCCCATTTGACGTCGGCCAACAGAGACCCGTATCCCCCAGGTTCGCGTGCCGTCTCCCAGGCGGCAAAGGTTTCCTCGAAATAGAGTTCATCGGACCTGCTGTTACGCTTTATGTCGTAGTTGACAAATGTCCGGTCCCTGAAGATGTTTTGCGGATAGGTCGGCCCTGAATAGTGGCTGATCATGATACGTATCTCATGCGCTTCATGGACACCCGCCTTGTTTATGGTGCCGGCAATCGGCAGTGCGAAGTGTGCACGCTGGCCCGGCTGCATGGCGGGGAAGTCGAACGGTCCCTGGGTGAGGAAGCGGCCGTCGTCGAATTCGAGTTGCACGTAAAATTTTGCATCCTCCACTTTCCGGAATCCGGTATTTCGAGCTGTCATTTTCACCAGCGGCAGCTCGCCGTTATCCCAGATGCCGTCGCCGTCCCTGCCATACCCCCGATCGGTAACCTGGATGTTCGTGACAGTCAGCGCAACTTCGCCCTGATGAAAGCTTTCCTGCACGCCGGCATTGTCGGACGCGTCGCGCGCAGGTGCCCGTGCGCCAGCGCCCATGCCGCGACGGGCGAACGCCCGCTGCACAATCCTGTAATCACTCAAGTCCGAGGCCCGCACCACGGCCAGCAATGCGTCCCGCGCCTCCAGGAAGGTCGGGTTTTCGGGGGTGGCTTTCATACCGGCCACCAGGTACTCGGCCATGCGGCGGCGTTTTTCCGCGAAGGACAGATCCCTGCGCTGCTCCAGCAAATCGTGGTACGCCTCCCAAAGGGTGACGGCCCAGACTTCACCGGCGCTGTGATACTCGGCATTGAACAGCGAACGTCCCTTCCAGTCGAAGAAAGGCAGCCCGGCCGGCAGGGCTACGCCGTGCTCGATGTGACGGAAAGTCAGCGGGTTGCGGGTCATGTCGACGGACAGTGGATACCGCCGGATGCCGTAGTAGTAACTGTCCTCGGGCGCGCCGACGCCGTCATAATAGTCGAGCTCGTAATCCCGGTTGTAATAGACACCGACCGCGTAGGTGCCGTCCCAAGCTTTGGCGCCGGCCGGTAGTCCGTCCGACGCTTCAACGGTCAGGAAGTGACCGATGAAATCCGACCAGCCTTCATTCAGGCCGGCGCCCTGGATGTTGTCCATATAGATGCCGGCAGCGACCAAGCGGCGCACCATGTAATGCGTCCATTCGTGACCGATGACGGCCAGATCGAAGGATGCACCGCGGCGCGAGGTGCTGTAGCGGTTAAGACCGAGCCGCATATTCGGCGAAACACCGTCCTCCGGCGTGTAAATGAAAGTACTGTAATATCCCGCGTGAACCAACATCGGATCGCCGTCCAGTCCGCCGCGGCCGAAATTATCCGCCTGGGCATTGCCGGCGGCCTCATCGAAACCGGCGTCGTAGAACAGGTCGTGCAGCCAGTTGTTGACGTAAAAGGCGTGCACGATCTTGGCATTGAGCTGCGGGCTGTCCGTCGGGACGGGATCAACCGGCGCGGGATCGGGATCGAGCGGATCCTGGAAATAGTCGTCCGGTGCATGCGCTACGTTATAGACGTAGTCGAATACGCCGGGCGCAGTCACCTTCGCGCGGAAATCGCCGTCCTGGGGCCGGTAATCGGGACCGTCCTGCGGCGAATCGTAATCGCCTAGCGTACCTTCCGGCGTAATCAGCGAATTGAAGAAGGCATCCACATTGTTGCCCACCGTCTCGGTCGCGCCGTCCGGCAGCCAGGGGTCGTTGTGCCGGTTCGACAACTCGGAGACTTCCACCAGCGACTGAAGTGCCGGCGCCGCCGGCTTGTAACCAGTGGGCATGCCGCTCGGATGGGGAAGGATACGGCCATAGGGATCGTCGTATGGATAGCCGTCCGTATCGCCGTAAATGCGATAACGGAAGGGTTCATAGTGGTGAATGTTATTAATCTTCCCCAGGATCGCGCCGTCGGCATCAACGTAATAGGTGGCGGCAACAGGCCGTCCGTCGGCATCGACCATCGGTGGTATGTCGATGCGGAAGGCGTCCACCAGCCGGCCCTTGTCGGACCAAATAACGCTGCGCGCTTCGATCGGGCGTGAAGAGGTGTTCTTCATCATCGCCGGCGCGCGCCACTGCTGCGCTCGGTCTGTCTTCCCGTGCGGCTGCTGGCGCCCGCCGGTTATGTCGGCAATCAGCGCCGGGATCATATCCTCCGGCGATTTGACGTAGGCGGAATTCGCCAACTGTAGTCCCGCATCTTCCGACTCCGGGGTCTCCGCCATATGATCGAAGCCGCCGGTCACCGCCGTAACGCCGCCCGCGCGGTTCATCACGATATTGAAATGCTGGCCGATCACCGGTGAACCGTTAAAGATCCGCTGTATCCGCAGGATGATCGGCCCATGCCCCGTGTCGTGTGCCAGCGACAGTTTCCAGTCGCTCGGCGCGCCGGAGAGATCGAGTCCGGTGTTTTGCAGAAGCTGCGCCAGACCGGGAGCGTCGGCCAGCCTGGAATCCCGATTCGGATGAATCAGCGGCAGGGGCGCCCCGTTGTCGTCGAACAGCAACAACGTACGGCCGGCGAAATCCGGCTCGGTCCATTGCCCGCTGTTGGAAGGAGGGTCAGCCGGAATACTGCTGGGGCCCACCCCTGGACCGGCATTGCAGGGCACTATGCCTTTCCCCGTACAGCCGATTGGCTCTATCACCAATTTGGATGGGTCGACGGTTATGAAATCGGCTGAAAGGCCGGGCAAAGATATAGAAAGAAGTGCCAGTGACAGGCAAACGATATGACGCATCAAAACTTCCCTTGATTGATCCTCCCGCCAAGTGCCGCATGCCTTTACCGCGACGAAGCGAGGTAAAATGAAGCCGCTCAGTTTACTACAAGGGGCAGCGGAATTTAACTTACTACAATTATTTGTTTCCCATTTCGTTTCAACGATTAAATATCGTAGGTGATCCCAAAAGTTGTCCTTTCCTCCAAGAGATCGTTCTGGTCAGATCTTATGTACTGAGATCTTATACTAAATTTTTCATTTAGTTTGAAAGTAACTGTTGCCCCGTAAGACCAAAAACTCTCTTCGAAGTCTATGAGATTACCAGAAGAGTCTGTAACTCCAGGAAATAAATTCACTCCGTCATCAATATCTTGTGACAAGTAGGTGGCATCTAACTTTACAGCTACTTCACCAATAAATCCTTCGAGCGCAGCATCCTGTACTTTGAATAACCAAGTATTTGCGATTTCAACATATGAGCCCCAATAATGCTTAATTTCTAACTCATCTTCAGAGTTAATCTGCCGCAAACCTAAGTAACGCATACCTGCAGTTGCACTGATAGCACAATTCCCTTCAGAGGGGTCATCGAACTTGCAAAATCTACCTATTCTATAACGTCCAGCATATTTTAAATTGAAGTTAAACCTGCCTTGCTCTGAATTTATAAGTTTATTGGCATTGACATCTTTATTATCGACACTGTCCGAAACTTCCGACATATAAATGGTCAACGGGAAAGCCAAGTCCTCACCTAAAACTAAATTCCCCCTGTAGGGCGTAATTTTAATTTGTTGATCACCACCACTACTTGGTAAAATCGTAAAATCCTTAAACCATCCTTCCGTGGTCGTTGTATATAAAATTCCGCCGCAAAACCATTGCCTTAACAGTGAACAGTCGTTCGCTCTAGTTCCATCAACGGCAGCCCCACCACTTGTCAAAAGCACACTTTTCAGGTTCCCCTCAAGTTGAGGCTGATCCAATATAGTACGCCCAGCTCCATCTTCTCCATTCACATAAGCTATATTTGACGAGTTTTCTAACAGTGCTGATCCAAATGAGCTTGATGAAAAAAATAAGATTAGAATCCACAAATATTTCATTAGATTTTCCTTATCCCCTCAAGAAATGAGATGCAGTTCACGTTGATTTTGAGAAATGATTCTAACCGATAAATGGCTGACACAGAATAGCTAAAAGTCTCCAGTCGCTTCAATATAACCTTATTTATCGACCTGACATTCATGTAAATATAGGAAAAAGAACATTCCGAACCCAATATGTGCAATCCGGGCAGTGGTAGTATCAAAAATAGAAGAGAGCTCTATACATTGGCTAGAAACGGCTTCACAACTACTGCCAGTGACAGGCAAATGATATGACGCATCAAAACTCCCTTTGATTGGTCACCCTGTTTAGTGCCGCGTGCTTTATTTAACCGCGACGAAGAGGGACTAAATGAAGCCGTACGGTTTTACTACAAGAACAATAGCTCCAGGAACCAGTTTGAAAAAAGGTTTTGCTTAAGGAACCCCTGCATAAACAGGGTCAGATCAACATTCTGACATGATATCCACCCAAATGAATTAACGTCATACAACCGCTGCTGACCCGATTTTATATACGCGCGGCTACGGAATGGAGGCGCAGCCGCAATGTGGTGGACGTCGCCGTTCCGGGTAGGAGCCGCCCTCTCGGGCGACGCCCCCCACAGATCCGGACTTGACCTTTAAGTCATCCGGTTCTTCAGCACGTTCCCTGTTAGAAGATGTTTGTGTCCTGCAGCAACGCCCATCGCTCATTGTGCTCCAAGCTGCGCGACAAACGTTCTGTTCGCCTATATGACCATTTACAGTGACAGGATTTGCGAGCTCAACGTCTCTCTCCTGGTTCCATGATCAAGCCATCTTCTCCGGTCTTCACTTCCCTACAGTGGGTCCCACGGACAAAAGGTTCCCCACCTACTAACGGTACTATTGTCGACTAAGACTTCCGACCTCGCTTCTTGGGTTTCTTCACTCTCGCTATCGGCCCCCAATACCTGGTGTCTCTCCGCTGTTTGTTCGTATTTCCGGTTTGGACTCTCCGCGACGTGCAGCAGATCATTTCGCGAAGCCCGGTGTATTTATTTACCGGTCCACCATTGCCGGTTATCTGAGCCAGGACTCAATCGGACCCCGGAAGCCCGTACGCCCCGAGTGCCCGAGCTACCCCTGTAAGCGCATGCCATGTTCTCAGACCCCAGCGGTGTCGCAGCAACTTGCCATGGCGTTACTGAGACTGCTGCTTTCCGGTACACAGGCAAACCGTTAGCTTTCCCATCTATCAATGGTTATCCAAATGACCGCCACTCTACAATATTTCGGGGCTCAATAAATGGCCTACACTCTCGCTCCACCCTTGCTCCGCACACCTTGTTACCAAGATCGCACCCGGGCTTCACTACTGACCTGCTGGCTAGGCTTTGGTCGTGGTGGGACTGAGGTCCAGGCGTGAGCCCTGACCTGCACCCACTGGGTAATATTAGCCAATTTCCGAATTTATAAAAATTCGCCCCAAGACTTCGGATTTATCTCGGCACGAGCCTGGCTTGGTTATGTTTTGAATCAACTCTCCAGGTTCAACTTCATTTCTAGCAGAGAACCTCGAAAGCCAAACTTCTCATATGCTCGAACAGCGGAATTATTCTCCGCATATACGTCAAGATAAAAGTAGGTGACTCCTCGTTGTTGGCCCCAACTGACCAGATCTTCCAAGATGACCCTGTTTAACCCGAGCCCTCTGTACTCCTCTGCCACATACATAAAACCTAAATATCCATGGTTGTCGTGGTCCAAGGCAGGCTTTGAGTGGCGGACCTGAACGTACCCTGTAGCGATAATGTCACCAGAAACTTCTCCAACGACCAACCTACTATGACGATCAGAAATCAGTTTTTCGATGTCGTAGTAGTAGGCGTCTTTTTCTTTCAGAGACGCATTATACGGACGCTCAGCGTCAATCACTTTCTGTTCCAATGCCGCGAGAGAATGATAGTCGTCAACTCTTGCTTCCCGCACAATCAATCCATCTAAACTCATCAATACTCCATTCTCGGTATCTCGTCGCAAACATAACATTTATATCGTAGTCTCACAGACTGACATCTCCCGCCTCATATCTCAACTGGGACAAACTGCCCAAGAATGCACCGTAAGCCAGAAAACATCAAGCATACAGCCAGTTCACCATACTCGGTTGCCACCATAAAAATGATCACCGAGACTCATATCCCCAACTCACTTTCAGATTGTAAACTTATGATTTAATTAGCTTTTTACACATCAACCACTACCGTCAAATATATCGGCCTCACGATCAGTTTTCCTGCCCACTGACCACAACACCCGGCAATCATCAGAGCATCTAGAACAAGGTTTCACTTATTAATTGGTACTTTGGTACATCACATCAGGTGACACGGCAGGGAACTCTGGATAATGCATTTTGGTATTCCAGTGTTCCTCCGATTTCGAAGGTGGTGGGTTTCTAGATTCCGGCGTGAGCTTCGCTGCTCTAACGAGTCGCCGGAATGACGATGGTGGCAGATGCTTTGGCGAAGGTGTGGTCTTTGGGTGCGAAAATGCTGGCTACTGGATGGTGGATGTTTCGAGTTTCGAGCTAGCAGCGGGCGGCCAGTGCCGCCCGCGCTTCCGGGTCAGTTTGCGCTACACACCGGCATCTGAAAGCTGCCGTCGTGATTACCCTGGAAACCAAAGCTGGCGGACTGCCCCGGTTGCAGGTTGCCGTTCCAGCTGATATTGGAAACGGTCAGGGTCCTGCCATCCGCGGACATATTAAAGTTGCCGTTCCAGCCGTTGGTCAGCACTACGGCTTCGGGGAATTGCAGGGTTACCTGCCAACTGCCAATGGCGGAGTTGCCGCCGTTGGTGACGGTGACATTGCTGAGCACGAAGCCGCTGCTCCATACATCCGCGGTGCCCGGTTCGCAGGTCACGCCGCCGTTGCCGGACGGTGTTCCCACGGTGATGGAAACGGTGGCCGGTTCTGAGGTGGCGCCGGCGTTGTCGGTTGCGGTGAAGGTGAAGCTGTCGTTGCCGGAAAATCCGCTGTTGGGTGTATAGAGGCGGTTGGCGCCGCTGCCGCTGAGATTGCCGTTGGCGGGGCCGTTTTGCAGGGTGTAGCCGGTGATGCTGCCGTCGCTGTCGCTGCCGCTCAGCGTGATCGACAATTGTGTTTGGTAGGCGGTGGAGAGGTTCTGGCTGTCGGCCACCGGTGGGCAGTTGCCGCCGCAGGCGGAGCCGCCGCCGTCCCAGTTGCGGACGATGTCCCGCACGAGTCGGCCGGACTCGGTGAGCTGGTCCTGGCCCCAGCCGCCGGAGACGTTGGCGCCGGGTACCAGTGCGGAGGCGCCCTCCTCTTTATCGTTCAGAGCCCAATTGGCGTGGCTGAGGTTGTTGTCCTCGAGAAAATTCATCCAGGTCTGGGTCTCGCCATAGTCCACCCCGCCGTCACCGTCGGCGTTGACGGCGCCCCACTCGGTAACGAAAAGCGCGATGCCGTTGTTCAACGCGGTCTGCGCTTTGTCCCGCAGGTATTGTTTGTGGGTGCCGGCGTAGAAGTGCAGCGTGTAGGCGATATTGGCGTAGCCCCGGATCGGGTCCCAGGAGGCCGCGTCCACATCCTGGGACCAGGTGGGTGTGCCGACGATGATCAGGTTGTCCGGGTCGATAGCGCGAATGGCGGAGATCACGGTTTCCGCGTAGGGCTTGATCACGCCGCTCCAGGAGACCTGCAAAGGTTCGTTGTAGATCTCGTAGATTACGTTGTCGTGGTGGCCGTAGGTCTGGGCCATTTCCTCGAAGAACGCCACCGCCTGGGCGGTGTAGTCTTCGGCGTGGTGGGAGTGCCAGTCGATAATGACGTACATATCGTTGGCGATGGCGGCATCCACCAAGGCGACCACGCGGTTCTTATTGCCGGTGGGGTCTTCCAGGTAGCCGCCCTCTTCGTCCACGCCCATGGCGGCGCGCACCAGGGTGGCATTCCAGTCGCTTTTCACCCAGCTTACCGCGCCGGTGTTGTAGAACCGCTCGCCGCCCCAGCCGGTGTTACTCCAGAAAAAACTGGGGCCGGCGAGGCTGCGTGCCTGGCCGCCGGCGAGTATGCGGTTGCCGTTTACTGTTAGGGGTTCTACTGCCAGGGTGGTGTTGGCGAGCAGAGCCAGTAGCAGTGCTGCGGCGACGGTGGACCACCGACGGTGAGGGGGATTTTCTTTTGTTTGGTTTTTCATTTTGATTTTCCCGGGTTGGGGATATCTGAAAAGGGATGTTATCTCGGGCCGGAATCCGGGAGCTCCAATGAGTTCCGTGTGCTGGATTCCGGCCTTCGCCGGAATGACGAGACAGGTTCGGAGGTTCCTCAGTTAGCGGAACACGCCGGTAGTGCGAAGTCTCCGCCGTGCTCTCCCTGGAAGCCGAAGGTCACTGTCTGCCCTGTCTGCAAATTGCCGTTCCATTCCAGGTTGGAGACGGTGAGGGTGTGGCCGTCGGGGGACAGGGAGAAGTTGGCGCTCCAGCCGTTGATGGCGCTTACCGGGGAGTCGAAGCTCAGTACCAGTTGCCAGCTCTGTATGGGCGCGCCGCGGTTGGTTATCGCAATATTGCTGAGTACGAAACCATTGCTCCAGATATCGCTGGTGCCCAGTTCACAGTCGAGTTCTGCGGAGACCGGTGTAAACACTTCGATGGTGACGCTGTCGCTTGCGCCCAACGATTCACCGTTGCTGTCCACTGCGACTACATCCAGCGGGTAGAAACCGTCGAGCAGCGGCGCGGTGAGGTCCAGGCTGTCGCCGCCCATTGCGGTCTGGCTGTTGCCGTCCAGGGATGCGGTTACGCCGGCGGCGTTTTCCAGGGTGTAGGAGACGGTGATTTCGCTACCCGCTTCCACCCGGCTGTTGTCCGCCGGCGCGGTGATTTCCACTGCGGGCTCCGGTACGACTTCATCGACCACGCGGATGGACAGGGTATCGCTGGCGGAAAGCTCCTGCCCCTGGCCGTCCACGGCCACCAGTTGCAGCTGGTAACTGCCCTCGACCGCCGGCGCGATGACAACAGCGCTGCCGCCGCTGGCGGTTTGCAGCAGGGTGCCGTCCAGGTAAATATTGACCGCGGCGGCCTGCGCCAGGGTGTATTGCACAGCGATCTGCGAGCCGGGCAGGAACTGGCTGCCGCTCGCGGGTGCGGTGATTGCCACCGAGGGCAATTGCCCCTGGTAGTACTCGCTGACGTTGGTGCCCACTTCGGCATTGCCCAGCACCACACGGTGATCCAGGCCCACAAATTTGCCGCTGCCGTCCTGCCAGAGTGCGGGTTTTAGCAGCGCGTATTTGTCTTCGTCCCAGGTGGTCCAGTCGTAGTGCCAGAGGCCGCCGGTATCCCCGGAGTTAGGGTTGAGGCACCAGAAGGTGTGGTGCAGGCCGTGCTCCACGATCAGGTCGCGGGCGTAGCCCATCCATTTTTCATTCTGGCCGCCATCCAGGTGGCCGCCCCACTCCCCGAGCAACAGCGGCGATATGCCCTGCTCGTGCAGGTAGAACCAGTTGTCCCGCCAGGCGTCCTCTATCAGCGATTGGTAAGTGAAGTCCGGCTCAAACCAGGGCTGCTGATAAACGGACGGGCCGTAGATATGCGGGGAGTAAACCAGTTGGTCCTGGTTGGCTCCCAGGTCGATGGGGTGATCGGCCGCGCCGCGCAGGTTTCCGCCCCACCAATAATTGTGGTAGTCCGGGCCGGCGCCGCCGCCCCAGCTGACGCCATCTTTGGGATAGGACTCTATCCCCTCGCAGAGCACCAGCAGGTTGGGGTTGATTGCCAGCACGCGTTTGGAGGCGGTTTCGCAGGCATACTTCCAGTTGTTGACGTCAGTGGAGCTGTCCCATTTGGCGTAGGGGTTGTCCGCCCAGGGTTTGCCGTGGGGCTCGTTTTCGATATCGAAGGCGATAACGGTATCGTCGTTCTTGTAACGGTCCGCCATCCACTCCCAGGTCTGGTAAAAGATTTCGCTGTCCAGGCTACCCTCGTACCACATGGGGTAGAAATGGCCGGCGTTGTCCGCCTCGGCGCTGTGCACGTCCACGAGGATTTTCACCCCGTATTTTTTCGCCAGGGCCACGGCTTCGTCGAAAATTTCCAGGGAGGTCATGCCCTCCAGTTCAGGGTTTACATGGGCGTTGATGTTGGGCACCGCGGCCATGCCGTTCTGCCACTCCCAGATCAGCTCAGTGGAAATCGGCACGCGCAGCAGGTTGATGCCCCGCTCCGCCAGGTCGCGCATGCGGCCTTCCAGGTTGGCGGCCCAGAGGCCGTGAAAAACCCGCTCGCCGGCGTTGAAGCCGAACCAGTTGGCGCCGGTGAGCCAGACCTGGTTGCCCTGCTTGTCGAGGATTTTATTGCCCTCCACGTGCAGCCAGTCGTCGTCGGGAAGGGGTTCCGCCGCCCGGGCCTGGGCAGCAGCGAACAGGGCGGCCGAAGCCGCCAGGGTGAGTAGAAGTTTCATGATCGGTTCCGTCGATTATTGGGGAAACGGCGGGCGGCGATCGCCGCCCGCGTTTTAAGATCAGTTGGCCGCACACACCGGCGTCTGGAAGTTGCCGCCGTGGCTGCCCTGGAAGCCGAAGCTGGTGCTGCCGCCCGGCTGCAGGTTGCCGTTCCACTCGGCGTTGGAGACGGTGAGAACCAGGCCGTCCGGAGACAGGTCAAAATTGCCGCTCCAGCCGTTTACCAGTCCGATCGGCTCGGCAAAGGTAAGGGTTATCTCCCAACCCTGGACCGCGGTATCGCCCTCGTTGGCCACGGTGACGCTGTTGAGTACGAAGCCGCTGTTCCATACGTCGGCGTTGCCGGGGGTGCAGCTCACCGCACCGGCCACCGGCTCGTAGACTTCCACGGTGACGCTGTCGCTCGCGGTCAGTTCCTCCCCGCCTTCGGTGGCGACGATTTCCAACTGGTACAGACCGGTTTCCGCGGGCGCCGGCACCACCAGTATTCCGGAGCCGCTGCCGCTAGCCACCAGCGCGCCGTCCAGGTACAGGTTGACGCCCTCGGCGTTCTGCAGGTTGTACTGCACCGGGATATCCGCACCCAGTGCAAAGCGCGCGCCCTCCGCCGGGCTGGAAATATTGACCGCGGGAATTTCCGGCGCTTCCACGTTGACGGAGACAGTGGCGGCCGAAGACGTCGCGCCTTGATCGTCAGTGACGGTGAAGGTGAAGCTGTCGGTGCCGAAGAAACCCGCCGCCGGGGTGTACAGGCGGCTGGCACCGCTGCCTTCGAGCGTGCCGTTGGCGGGGCCGCTGGCTACTGTATAGTCCGCAACGGTACCGTCGCTGTCACTGCCACTCAGGGTGATGGACAGGGAGGTTTCGTAGGGTGTGGAAAGGCTCTGGCTGTGGGCGCTGGGCGCGCAGTTGACACCGGTATCGCCACCGCAGCCGCCGCCGGGTTCCTGGCCCCATACCAGTTGGCCGTTGTCGTAGAGCCCGATCATCGGCGCCTGTTTATGGCTGCTGGTGTAGTCGTCCCAGGAGGGGTCGTTGTCCGGATTCCAGGGCGCGCCCTCGGGCACGGCGACGCGGTACTGGGTTTCCTTTTTCGACGCGGACTGGCCGCCGGGATAGATGTCCACACCGGCGAAGGACACTTCCACATAGTAGAGGTTGTCCGCCGGATCACCCCAGGGGTGCGGGCCGGTGTAACCGGTGCCCTGGCTGTAGGCACTGGTGAGGATCAGGTCCTCGGGACCGTAGCCGGCATCCACCAGTTCGGAAATATCGATCCAGTAGCGCAGGCTCAGGTTATCGGTGACGCGCGCCGGCCAGGCGGTGTGGTTGTGCACGTAGGAACTGATCTCCGTGTGGCGCGGGCCGCTGGAGTTGAGCTTGGCATCCACGAACAATTCCAGGTCGCGCTCTTCCGGCGCCGGGAACTGGGCCTCGGGTATGGGGTTGCCGCCGAAGTCCAGCCACAGCCGCGCCAGCGCGGAGGTGAAGCCGGAGTTGTAGTCGGTGGCCACCTCGTTGAGCACATAGTCGCCGCGGTCGTTGACGAAATTGTCGTTGGTGTCCGGACCACCCACCAAGGCACCCACCAGGGTGTGGCGGTTGTCCACCGGGTCCTGCAGGTTGTCATTCCAGGAACCGTGAGCGGTTCGGTGGTGCGGGGATGTTGGGTAGACGCTGCCATAGCCGATCTGGTAACTCATATTCATCGGGTTTTCCCCCAACAAATATTCCATCTGGCTCACGGCGAAATCGTAGTAGGTCTGCGCGCGGCCGTTGTCCGGGTCCGCGGATTGCAGGTAGTCCGAGTACACCAGAGCGATAAACGCGGTGTTGGCGGAGTAGCGCGCGGCCCCCCACTGGTCCAGGTGCGCGAGGCCGCCGGGGGTGTAGGTCACCCGCTGGCCGTCGTAACCGGTGGTCCAGAAGTCCAGCCAGCGCTCGGCGTCTGCGCGGTACTCGGCGTTACCGGTGAGCTGGGCCATCAGCACGTAGCTGCCGTAGCTCTTGTCGTCCCAGGCGTGGGTCCATTTGAAGGACCTGATGGACTGCTGGGGCTCGGTGGACAGGTTGCCGTAGTAGCTCACCGCCTTGTCCAGGTAGGCCTGGTCGCCGGTGGCGCGATAGAGCCAGGCGGCGCCCCACACCAGTTCGTCGTTGTAGCCGCTGTGGGATTTGTAGAAGGTGCCGGCGTCGGTGATGCAGTCGCTGTATACGCCGCGGAAGTTGTCGGCGAAGTTGTAGAGCTGTTCCGCGTGACTCAGCAGGTTCGCCGCGTAGGCAGCGTCGGTGGGCTCGAACACCATGGCGATGGCGGCGAGCGCCGCGGCGGTTTCCCCGGCCAGGTCGGAGCCCGGACAGCTGGCGTCGATCTTGTAGGAGGGCCGAGCCATGGGCATGACTTCCGCCGCGCCCCACCAGGCGTGGTCCTGTCCGCCGTTGCCCACCTGCCCCCAGAGTTCGTTGGGCGCGGTGTGCGCCTTGACGAAATAGTCGGCCACGAAGCGCAGGTTGTTCTGGATATGCTGCAGCTGGCCGGTCTGCGCGTAGGCATCGCGGTTCTCCACCACGCCCCAGGCCAGCAGGGTGGCGCTGGCGGCCATTGGGAAACCGAACTTCACGTGGTCGCCGGCATCGTACCAGCCGCCCAGCAGGTCCACATTGTTGTCGGCGCCGTCTGTCATGCCGGAATCGTCGCGCCACTCGTTGCGATTCCAGGAGGGGATGGGACCGGACTGCTGCGCCTCGTAAAAGTAAATGGATTTTTGCAGCGCTTCGCCGTAGTTAGCGGCGAGGGAATTTCCCGCCACCGTCACCCCGGCAACCAGTGCGCACAGCGGTTGACAGACTCTCATCAATCGTTTCATACAGAAGCCTCACTCTCTATGGTTGGGGAAGCTCTGAACAAACTGAGCCGTCGCTGCGGCTGCAAGCAACAATCCAAACAGCGGACCACTGCACGCGGGGACGCACTCTCAGACCTTCTTCCCTGTTGTTTTATTTTTTTGATTACCGCACTTTCAATCTAACGGCAGCAACCTATACATTCGTCTAAATAAGTGAAGCTTCACAATTTATTCACGCAAACTAGGTTCAACTTTGTGAAAACCACAAGGTTGAACCGCTGGATGAATAAGCTGTAGGGTGGATACAAATCGGCAGGATTGCCGATTTCCGGGAAAGCCGTGAAATAATTCCCGAGCCCAATGGCACTACACTAAGTTAAGGACTCGGGCGGTCCTGCTACCGGGGGCTTTTTGCGGGACACGGGCTGGGCGCCCCCCCTTAATCCATCCCTGGAGGCTTGTCCGCGAGGTCCCTCTCGCAGACAGTCCCGCAAAAAGCCCCCGGCATCAGGCCCTTCGCGTCAGGATTATCGCTTGACTTAGCGCCATTCATTCCCGACCCCCTTTGTAGGAGCGGCCGCTGGCCGCGATCGGCGCGTGCCACTAGCAGAGCCGATCGCGGCCAGCGGCCGCTCCTACAACAGTAAGGTCTGGGCGTCGCTACAGCAGCCCGGGGAAAAACCGGTAGCGCACCTGCCGGCAGTAGTCGACGTAGTCCGGATCGGCGCTCAGGTGGCGCTCCTCGGTAATCGCCCGCCAGTAATAGACCCAGGTCATCAGCAGCAGGCCGAGGGTCTGCGCCAGGGCCAGTTTCCAGCCGGCGTGGAAGGCACTGTAGACAATTGCCGGGAACATCACACACCACCAGGCGAAGTTTTTTGCTCCGTAGGCGGGGTGGCGTACCAGGGAATAGAGGCCGGTGCGGATAATGCCGCGGTTGGTAAGGTTGGAGAAACGCACCCCGAAGTGCAGGGTTGCGGCCATGTATATCAGGTAGCTGGCCAGCATCATGGAAGTGAACAGGGTCACGAACCAGGCGTTGCCCAGGCGCAACACTTCCCGTTCCCCCGGCGAGGCGTAATAGAGGCCCAGGTACATCTGGAACGGGGGGTAACACAACAGGCACACCACCCAGCCCAGCATCGTGGGCTCGGCGGAGCGGGTCTGGTTGTCCACCCAGCGGCTGGAAACCATGTAGCCGCACCAGGCCAGGGCCACGTCGATGGAAAATACCAGGGCCACGGAAATATTGAAAAAATCCAGGTTGAACTGGCGGTGGCTGTAGCGGTTTTCCGCGATGGCCGCGGGCAGGCCGTCGAACATATAGCCGACGTTGCTGACCAGATGGGGAAACTGATCGGCGAAAAACACCGTCATCAGCGGTGCGAAGAACAGTTTCACCAGCAGTGCGCGCAGGTTCTTACGGTCGTACTCGTCGAACTTCGGCCAGCGAAATGCGAACAGCGAGACCATCTTCAGGCAGCTGTTTGCCAGGTCCATCCTGTCCGCCTCCGGCGAGTGCTTGAGTGCGCGGGTCAGCAACACATAGGGCAGGCCGCCCCAGAGCCAGGCGGCCCAGGCCAGGTCCAGCAGGCGGAACCAGGGCTTGTAGTAGGCGTTGCCGCGGGCAAAGCCGTACTCGCCGGCGGTGCGGAAAAAGAAAATCACCAGTGCCAGCAGCCCCAGGTAGACCAGATAGTGCACCAGGGCCTCCATGGCGAAGCGCATCCAGTGACCGCGGGCCAGGGTCGGGTGCAGACGGAAGAAATCCCGCCCCTGCCAGAGCCTTAGCCGCGGCAGTTCCACTACCAGCATCGCGCAACTGCTGATGATCAGCGCGGCGAGAATGCTGTCCAGGCGGTTGTCGGTGACCTGGAAGCCGGCGATGGAGAGGCCGCTGTTCAACAGGCCGCCGGCGTTATAGGCCGCCGCGCAGATAAGTACCGCCATGGCGCCGACGGCGCCGGCGACCCAGGCGCGGTCGGTGATCCAGCTCTCTGCCCTGTCCGCGGCGGCCAGCGCCGCCGCGTTGGCTACTCCGCTGGACAAGGGACATCCCCCATAGCGGCGCTGAAAAATGGAAGTCTGCTCTGCATTTGAAGATTTCCTCTCGTTGTTATCGTTTTTTATTGGTTTTGTAGGATGGGCAACGCGTGCCCGTCACAGCCCGGCATGATGGGCACGCTGCGCTTTGCCCATCCTACCAAGAATACTGCCTTGTAGGAGCTTTCTTGCAGGCGAAAAGATCAGTGCTTCGTAGCCATTGGCTCCTACAGGGTAAGTGCCCCTTTAGTTACAAACGTTAAAGTTACCTCCCTGAACGTTCACGTCAATCCAATTGACGTTCTCACCGCAGGGCTGTTCGCGGACATTGGTGTTGAAAACGTCCAGATTGGCGATTGTGATGTCGCTGTTGTTGGGAAACTCGGAGCGCGCCGCCAGTCGCAGTTCGCCGCCGCCATTGATCACGCCGCCGTCCACGGTGACGTTGTGGCAGTTCTCGATCAGGATCGAGTTGTTGCCGTTGTCGGCGAAGTCGATGTTGTTCACCACCGCGCCGCCGGAGTTGGAAACGCAGAAGAAACCCCGCCCGCCGCGGCGGGATATGACGCGGTCGACGAAGATATTGGTGGGGTAACCGCCGTTGATGCGGCCATTCTCATTGGCAAAGCGCAGGGTGGCGTAGCCGGTTCCGGTGCCGGTGTCCTCGCCGTCCACCAGCCCGATCACGGCGTTGCGGGTGTTGTTCAGCAGCAGGCCCGAGTAGCCGGTATTGCGCGCGATGACAGTGCCGATTTCCAGCCCGTCGATATTCCAGGTTTCCACCCCGTGGTTGCCGGTGCCGGAGACGTAAACGTAATCCATGCGCACATTGGTACTGCCGGGCCGGTCGCGGTCAAAGCGGATGCCCAGGCCGCCGTCCAGGCGCAGGTCGATCTCGCCCAGGTGCAGGCCGTGGACGTCGGCGAACTGCATGCCGAAGTAAGGACTGCCGGTCATTTTCAGGAAGGGCACCGAGACGTCCTGCACCCCGATCGCCCGTATGGCACCCCTGCCCGCCGCATTGCCCACGTTCATGGTGCCGCACACCTCCAGCGCCGTGTGGCTGGGCAGGGCTATGGAGTTGGCGCCGATGGAGCCGTCGGCGAATACCGTCACCCGCTCCCGGGAATTGCGCCCGGACGACAGGCTGGATATGGCGGTATTGATCGCATTGAAATAGTCACCGCCAACGCTGTTGCCATTGACCTGGTAATTGCCGGGGCCGCCGGTCACGGTGGCCTGGGGTGAGCCTTCGCCACACTCGCCGGAGGGGGTGTCACCGTCGACGGGAACCAGCTGCCACTGCTGCACCGCGGCATCGGTGGGCGTGAACTGGGAGATGCGGGTGCCGGCCTCGGTGGACCAGTCCCAGTTGTCCAGCGCCTTGCCGCTGAAGTTGTTCACCAGCCGGTAATAGCCGCCGCCCATATCGTCGAGCCGGAACTGCTGGTTAGTGCCGTTCAGGTCCTCCCACTGGGCTATGTCGGCACCGTCTGCGTCATTCCACTCGTACACGTCCAGGACCATGCCGGAGTGGCGGGCGGCGAGGCGGTAGTAGCCGTTGCCGGAATCGAGGAAGCGGAACTGCTGGTTGGGCGCCTCGGCGGGGTTCCACTGGACCAGCCGCGCTCCGGCCTCCGTGGATCCTCCCTCGATATCCATGGCCATGCCGGAGTGGCGGTTGACCAGCATATACCAGGTATCGGGATTGACCTGGGCGAGCGCGTTGGCCGCGAGCCAGAAGGCGGCGGTTGCAGTGAGCAGAATCCTGATAAATCTGTTCATGGAAGTTCTCCCTGTTTTGTTTTTATCGCGTAGGGTGCGCCGCGCGCACCGCTCTCTCGACGCTGGCGATGCGCACGGCGCACCCTACACTCCGTTGATTACTCAACAGCGATAGGGCTCAGGGTGTGTGGATATCCGGCCATGGGTAGTTCGTCACCTCGCTGCCGACATAAAAACTCGGGTGCGGCGGCTGGTTGTAGCCGGTGTTCTGCCAGGCGATGGCCACCCGGTACTGAGGATCGTGCATCAGGGTGGGAATGCGCAGTTCCGTCGCGTGCGGGGTGGCGTAGATGCGCAGCGCCGAGCTGTCCGAGGTGCGCCACACCACTTCCTCGCGCCAGTCACCGAAAATATCCGCGGAGAGCGCCGGGGTGGACTTGCTGCCGTTGTTGGAGCTGACCCCGGAGCCGGTGAGCAGCCGCTGCGAGGGGTCGTACTTGTCGATATGCGTACTGTTCAACAGTTCGCGCTCGCCGTCGCCGTCCCACCAGCTGAGGAAATTCATCGAGCCGGGTTTGCTGCCCACGCTGTTGCCGCTGGCGTTGAGCAGTCCGCTGACGCGGGCCGACCAGAATTCCCCACCGGCGTTGCCGGCCCAGATATTGGCGGCCACGGCGCGGCCGTTGTCGCCGCCGGGGGCGGTCTGGAAGATGATCGAACCGTTGGTACCGTCGACCAGCCGCGACGAGGGCTGATCGCTGTGCTCCCCGGGCATAAAGATTTCCTGGCCGGGGCGATTGGGCAGGAAGTCGCTCACGTGCAGGGCGTCGCCGTGGTACAGGCGGGTATTCCACAGTGGCTGCCCGCCGGAACCTATGGCCATGGCGCCGAAAACAACGTCCTGGCGGCCATCGCCGTCCAGGTCGGCGATGGAGAGGCTGTGGGCGCCCTGCCCTTCGTACTGGCTGCCGGCCTGGTTGGAATCAAAAATCCAGCGGGTGGAGAGCGACTGCCCATCGAAATCTACCGCCCAGATCACCGTGCGTGTGTAGTAGCCGCGGGAGAAGATCATGCTCGGATTGCGGCCGTCGAGATAGGCGGTGCCTGCCAGGAAGCGGTCCACACGGTTGCCGTAGTTGTCGCCCCAGCTGCTCACATTGCCACGCGGCGGTTGGTAATCGACGGTGTCGATAGCGGCGCCGGTGCGGCCGTTGAAAATGGTGAGGAATTCCGGGCCGGAGAGAATGCGACCGCTGGAGTTGCGGTAATCCGCGCTGCCATTACCGATGGTGTTGCCGGCTCCATCGACGGTGCCGTCGGCGGTTTTCACGGCGATCTCCGCGCTGCCGTCGCCGTCGTAGTCATAGACCTGGAACTGGGTGTAGTGGGCGCCGGCGCGGATGTTGCGGCCCAGGTCGATGCGCCACAGGCGCTGGCCGTCCAGCCGGTAGGCGTCCAGGTAGACGTTACCGGTGTAGCCCTCGTGGGCGTTGTCGTGGGCGTTGCTGGGGTCCCACTTGACGATGAATTCATAGCGGCCGTCGCCGGTGAGATCAGCCACGCTGGTGTCGTTGGCGGAATAGCTGTAGGCCTCGCCGCTCGGCGTGGTGCCGCCGGCGGGGCGCTGCAGCGGGATATCGAAGTAGCCGCTGCCGTTGAACACCGCTTCCGCGGAAGCCGCCGCGCCCTCGCTGCCGCCGGTGACCGCGCGCACCGTGTACTGCGCATTCGCCGAGCCGCCGCCGTCCCGGTAATTGCTGGCGCCGGTGAGCGGCGAGCTGTTGAGCTTCTGGCCGTCGCGGTACACATTGAAGGCCACGGCCGGATCATCCGTACCCAGCAGGCGCCAGCTCACCAGATTGCCGCCACCGCTCGGCACCACGGTGACGCCGCGGCCGAGGGCTTCCATGCGATAGGCACCGTCACCACCACCGGTGCCGCCACAGGCGGCGGCTTGAGGGGCGCTGCCGGTCACCGCAAGGGAATCGATATTCGCCAGGCCGTCGGCGCCGGTGGCCGACAGCTCTATGCGGTTCTCGCCCTCATCCAGAAAAATGCTCGCGCTCGCCGTCGCCCAGCTGTCCCAGGCCCCGGTGGAGGGAAAATCCACCGCGGCGACAATGCCGCCATTGACCCGCACATCCCCCGGCCGGCTGTCCGCGCCGTTGGCATAACGCCACTCCAGCAGATATTCGCCGCCGGGCACGTCGAGGCTCCAGCGAATGCCGCTGCCGCTGACGTTCGACGTGTTGGCGAAACCGCTGCCGGTATAGCCGGCGTGGTCGCTGTCGATGGTGCCGTCGGCGCCGCAGAAGCCCGCCGCGTTTTCCTGCAGGGTGACGGTGCTGCCGCCGCCGGATGAACTACTGCTGCTGGATGAGCTGCTAGACGAGCTACTGCTGGAGGAGCTACTGCTGGAGGAGCTACTGCTGGAGGAGCTGCTGCTGGAGGAGCTGCTGCTGGAGGAGCTGCTGCTCGACGAACTGCTGCTCGACGAACCGCCGCCATTGCAGGTGACGCCATTCAGGGTGAAGGCCGCCGGCTGGAAGGCGGGTGGCTGGGCGTCGCTCAGTTGGATGCCGAAGCTGTTGGTGGCCCCGGGCGCTATGGTGCCGTTCCAGTGGCTGGCCGGGTTGGACGCGGCGATGCGCGTGCCGCTCTGGTTGATATCGGCGTTCCAGCCGCCGCTGTGGGTTTCCCCCGCGCCTATGTCCCACTCCAGGGACCAACCTTCGATGGGTTCGCTGCCGCTGTTGGTAATGCCAACTTCCACCTGGTAGGCGCCGTTCCAGTCGCTGATGGGGTAGTCCACTTCGCAGGATATCTGTGCCTGCGCCGACAGCGCCCAGCCGCAGGCCAGCGGCAGGGTCCAGGCGCGGATGAATGAATTGTTTTTTTTCATTTCCGTTCTCCCTCTTGTTTTGGGGGCATCCCGATAAATTGCGATCGCAGTTCGCCTCCCGGTTTTGTCTTTCTTAATACTGCACACTGCACTCCGGAATACCCACATCACCGGGAGAGCCCTGCATGCCAAAGCTGGCACTCTGGCCCGGTTGCAGCGCGCCGTTGTAGGACGCATTGCCGACGGTCAGCTTGCTGCCGCTGCTGGCGGACAGCTGCGCGTTCCAGGCGTTGCTAATGCTCACTTCGTGGGGAAAGCTCAACTGCACAGTCCAGCCGCTGACCGGCTGGCTGCCGGTATTGGTCACCGTGTAGCTGTTGAGCACAAAACCCGCGCCCCAGTCGTCCAAACCGCCCGCGGTGCACGTCAGTCCGCCGCTTCCGCCGCTGGAAGAAGAGGAGCTGGAAGAGGACGAACTGGAGGAACTGCTGGAGCTGGAAGAAGAACTGGAGCTGCTGCTGGAGCTGGACGAACTGCTGCTCGAGGAGCTGCTGGACGAGCCCCCGCAGCCGGGGAAAACGGTGGCGCACTGGGCAGTCTGGGCGATGCCGTTCTCACCGTTGATCAGCCGCTCGCCCCAGCCGGAGAGATTGTTGGGGTCCCAGTTCAGGGCCATATCCAGGTAGGGCTCGGTATTGCCGGACCAGGACCACCCCAGGTAGCCGATACCGCGGGCCTCGGCCTGGGCCAGGATCGCGTCTTCATCCACCGGCTGGCCCTGGTGTTCATGGCCGAATTCGCCCACCACCAGCGGCAGGTTCATGTCCTGGAAGGCCTGCATATAGTTGGCCACGCTATTGTTGTCCGGGTACACCTGATACATATGCACCGAGAACAACAGGTTGCCCAGGGGATCGGCGGCGGCTATCTGCGGAGCGTTGTCGCGCATGTAGCCTTCCCAGTCCTGCCCCCAGCTTGAGGCATCCACCACGATGGTGTGGGTGAGCCCCGCGTCGCGCAGGGTCTGGATGGCGGCGGTGGTGCCGTCAACGTAGTTGCTTTCGCCCACGCCGTTGCCGAAGGGTTCGTTGGCGATATCGATCAGCACGTAGTCCTCTTCGCCGGTGATTGCGGCGAGGATATCCGGGCTGGTCCAGTATTCCGCGGCGGAGGAGATATGCACCGCCGCACTGTCTTCGCCCCAACCGGTGGCATCATGTACTTCCAGCATGCAGATAAGGGCCAGGGATTTGCACTGTGCGATCACATTGGCCACATCGGCGCCATCGTTGCGCGTCCAGCGGCCGCCGTTGGCCAGCACTATGCGCACCGCGTTGGCGCCGGTGGCGGCGATATCGGCGAGTGCCTGGGGTGTGCGGCTGTTGTACCAGGTGTGGGCGTGGTTGACGCCGCGCATGATGAAGGGGTTGCCGTTGGCGTCGAGCAGCTGGCCGTTATTGATGGAAAAACCGGCCCAGCTGTTTAGCGAGGCCAGCATAATTCCCGCCGTCGACAGGCCTTGTATAAGTTTTTTCATATTGTTTTCTCTCTTTCCGGGAATCTTCATTACCGGATTGATCATCTCCTGGTAGGAGCGGGCCATGCCCGCGATCAGTTTCCGGGATATCTGGATATTCCGATCGCGGGCATGGCCCGCTCCTACAGGGGAGTTTTTCCCGTTTGTTTTTATTAGTTCAGCGGCGGATAGGCGTTCTCCAGCAGTACCTGGAAAGCTTCCGGGAACCAGCGGCCCGCATGGGGTGCATTGGGCAAGGCGCCGGTCATACTGTTGCCGTTGCGCTCATTTCCTCCGTAGTTCGGGTCGCACATGGGATCGTGCTTCTTGTTGGGATCGTTGGGATCCTGTTCGAAGTTGGGATCCGAGATGCCGTCGGACTCACCCTGGGGCTTGACCCACACATAGGCGTCCACACCAGGGTGCGGGTTGGCCTGGGGCCGGAAGCCCACGCCGCCGGGCTGGTTGCACCAGTTGCCGCGGTGGAAGCGCCGGTCGATGCGCGACTCGTTGACGTAGGTGTTCAGGTCGGTGCTGGTGGAGGTTCCGCTGGGCCGGCCGGAACCGCCCCAGCCGTTGCGGCCGGTATCGATCAACATGCCGAGGGTGGTGGGCGCACCGCGGTTGATCATCGCCTGGCGCCAGTCCTGCACGAAGTCCAGTTCCTCAAAATAATCGTTCCACTCGTAGAAATTCGCCGAGCGCACCGGCTGCCCACCCACGGTAAGTGTGGGGTCCGGCAGGTAGGGCTCCTCCACCGGGGTGTAGTTGGCGGAATTGCTGACGAAGCCGGCGACGCTGTCCCAGCCCGCATCGGTGCTCTCCACCACGTCGCCGATCAGATTGACCGCGGGACCGAAATTACTGCTCCATCCCAACCAACCGGAGTGGGCGACGTCGACGTAGGAGTAGACGTTGTCCACTTGCGAGAGCTGGTTCAGGGCGTAGCGGATGCCGTCGCGGTAGCCGCCCGGACCATTGGCCTCCTGGCACTCTGGAACGCTCAGGTTGGTCACCAGGTTGGGCAGCGAGTCCACCTCGATGATCGCCACGATATTGATGCCGCTATAGAGCGGGTCGGAAATAATATCCACGATGGGGTTGATATATTCGTTCTGGTAGCGCTCGAAACCGTTTTCCGCAATCAGCAGCTCGCCGTTGGAGGCCAGCGCCGAGCAGTCGCGGTTGGGCAGGTCGTAGACCACGAACATAAACAGGTCATTCCCGTTGGCGAGCGCGGTGTCCAGGTGCCCGCGCAGGCCCATGCCGTCGGTGATGGCGCCGATGCGGTCCATCCACACCGCCGAATTGACATTGGCGATGGCGCTGCCGCCGGGCTCCGCCGCCGCCTTTGCGGACCACTCCGGATTTACGTACCAGCTGCTGGACGCGGCAAAGGGATTGTCCAGACGACCACCGGAACTGCTGCTGGATGAACTGCTCGACGAGCTGGAGCTGGAACTGCTGCTCGAGGAGGAGCTGGAAGAGCTGCTGCTGGATGAACTCGAGGAGCTGGAACTCGAGGAGCTGGAACTCGATGAGCTCGAGCTGGAGGAACTGGAACTCGAGGAGGAGCCCCCGTCCCCATTGACGATCACCGCTACCGGCGACACATTTCCCGGCGTGCCGAGAAACCCGATATTCACCTGGCCGCCCGGCGGAATGGCATCGTTGTAGCCGGCGGACCCGACGGTATAGTGGTCGCCCACATGGGACTGGATGACACCGCCCCACAGGTTGTTGATATCCACCGCCATGTCGAACTCCACAGACCAATTCGACAAAGTGCCGGCGCCGTCATTGACCACCACTATCTCGGCCTGGAACCCCTGCCCCCAGTCGTTGACGATATTCATGGTGGCCTGGGCAGCGAACGCCGAGGGCACCGTGAAGCATAACCATAAAATCAGTAAATTTTTTTTGAGTAACCGTAACATTCTAATTCTCCCATCGTTGCTGTTTTACTTTTTGGAATTCGCTCCCTGATTCGGTGCCCTCAGTTGCACCGAAATACTTCCTTCACCCTCTCCCGCAGGCGGGAGAGGGGAGTAATAGCCTGACTCCGGTCCGGCGCGCACGGCGCACCCTGCGCACTGCTTTTTTTTTGCTATCAAAGGGGGTAGGTTCGGTTGCTCCTTGAACCATCCACCTCCAGTTCGAGCTGCAGGACATTCTCCGCAGGGAAATACTCCACCCCGTGCACCTGCTCCAGGTTCTGATCCAAAATCCGGTATTCGCTGCCGTCCGGCCGACTCACGGCCACATCCACTCCGTCGCGGTACGACAGCAGGCCGTCGCCGTCCGAGTCCCGACTTATCACTTCGTAGTAGAGGAATATCGCCGCTGCGCCGTAGCCGACGTTGTTTCGGTAGAGCTGCCGGTAATTCACAACCAGGTTGCGGTTATCGTCGAATAACCGACGCGGCAGGATTCCTCGCCGGAAGACGAATTCCAAGTTGCGGATCTCCCCGCTGCCGGCGCTGTCGCGAACTTCCCGCAGGCGCAATTTCTGCCCCAGGATCTGCACCTCTTCCCCGGTTGCCAGTTGCACCGGCACCGCGTCCGGCAACTGCTGCAGTTCCGGGGATTCCCGCGGCCGCTCTTTCACGGCTTGAACAGCGGGCGTCTCCTCATAGGCGGCTTTCATCCGGTATGCGGAATTCTCCGTCTGCTGCTCTTCATTGGAAGCCAGGTAAATTGTTGCCAGGAAGGCTGCACACAACAGAATCACAGCCAGGTAGGGCGAATAAGCAGAGCCCACGCGGTCAATAGCGTTCATTGCACCCACCTCAGGTTGGAGTTCCGGGTCACCGAGCCGAACCACTCATTCTCGTTTCCGCCATCCCTGTCCATGGTACGCAGGGAAAGCTGTCGGCTGTCCAACTCAGGGGCGTAAAGAAAGGCGATACGACGGCCGTCCGGGGAAAACACTGGGGATTTGTGCAGTGCCTCTCTGCTGGTCAACTGTCGGTGATTGCCCTCCAGGTCCGAGAGATAAATATGCATAGCTCCCTCGTATACCTTTTTGTGTGTGCTCTCGTCGTAGCGAAAGCGATAGTCGGCCAGGGCGGCGTAGAGCAAGCGCTTACCGTCGGCGGACCAATCGGGGGGCTGCTGAATCTGCAGGTTTTCGGGGGATATCCGCTGTTCGCGACCGCTGTCCAGGTGGCGCACCCACAGCTGCCGGCTCTCCCCATTGAGGGGATGGACGATATAGGCGATCTTTCCACCGTCCGGAGACCAGCGGGCGGAAACAATGCGAAGGGCCTGGTTAACGTTCTTTAATTGAAGTGGCGGTTCAGAGTTATCGGCTGAGACCAGCAGAATTCCGGATTTCTCTCCGTCGCGCCGGGCCAGGGCTATCCGACGGCCATCCGGTGACCAGGAGAAATCGTACAATTCGTCCGCCTCCGCGAGGACCCGTTCACCCTTTCCGTCTGCGCCCGCCACGAGCAACCGATGTCGGGTGCCACTGCGGATAATGGCGATATCCCGGCCGTTGGGGCTAAACCGGGGTTTCAATTCCCGGTCGCGGCTGGCAACAATCTTTTTCGGCTCTCTGCCGTCTCTTTCGATTAGATGAATATTGAAGTCTTCCGAGGTTCTGTTCAGGTCCACCCGGGGGTTGTCCTCTCGGTTCGAGGAGAAAACCAACCTGCCATCGGCTGACATATCCGCATCCAGATCCCGCCAGCGGATATTGTCGGTGATTTTCCGCACTTCGCCGGATTCGTTTACGGAATAAATATTGGCAACGGGGCCGAGAACTTTTGCGCTGAAAATAATTTCGGCATTGCCGGGTCCGGAAAAAAACAGAGGAAAAGCGGCAAAGACAAAGCACAGCAACGTTTTCGCAATGCGAGGGTAAAACCTCATCCCCATAAACTGTAGAGTCACATTTTCTCCCGTGGGCGGCCCTGCCAGGACACAATCGGTCAGAACCGCCTGTTCTAAAATAATTAATCAGTGCACCTCTAAAAAATGGCGATTCCGGTCTTTTCCGTAGGGTGCGCCGTGCGCACCAGACAGGGCTGATGCGGACCCCGAAGTTCTCGGTGCGCACGGCGCACCCTACGACTCGAATAACGGATTGGTTTTCTAATTACAGGTCACCGTACCGGGATCGCCACTGCCCTGTATGCCGAAGTTCGCGCTGCTGCCCGGCGCAATGGAACCGTTGTAATCGACGTTGGAGGCCGTGTACGGACTGGCCGAACCCGACAGGGAGACACTCCACGAACCGGTTACCGTAATCGGATTACCGGTCGACACATCGAAAGCCCAGCCGTTGGTGGTGGAGCCGCCGTTGTTGGTCACCGTCATATTCGCCACAAAGCCACTGCCCCAGTTGTTCAGGTCAACGCTGCAACTCAAGGCGTCGCCACCGCCGCTCGACGAGGAGCTTGAAGAGCTGCTCGAGGAACTGGAGCTGGACGATGAGCTGCTGCTCGACGAGCTGGAACTGGACGATGAACTACTGCTCGAGCTGCCGGATGAGCCGGAACTGCTGACAAACGTGGTCACGCTCTGGGCATCCACCGATACCGACGCCGAGTGGTTCGAGACATTGACAATCCCGTCGTTGCTCACGTTCTTGCTGCCGGAGGTGGTGTATTTCGTGAAACTGCCTGTACCGATATTTTGCAGGTTTAACGTCAGGTCGCGCGGTGAGGTGTTCATGTTCACGACCACCACCGTGATATCGTCGCTGTTTTTGTAGGCGGTAGCGTAGACATCCAGAGCCGGGTTGGCGGTCGCGCCGATACGCGTGTAGCCCGGCCGGATAAACCTGGAGTACTGCGACATCAGGTAGCCGCGCTTGCTGACGTTGCCGTCTTCGGTAAGAAGTCCGTAGCTGCGCCGGATATACCACCACACATAGGCGCTGAAATTCGCCATCATGCTGTCGTGCAGTTCTTTACCGACGTCCAGTGCCAGGGGCCAGGCGTTCGCCGGATTCTGGCTGTCCGTGTAGTGCTCGGTCATCCACAGTTCCTTGCCCTTTTCCCGCGCCAGCGGGTAATCCCGCAAACCACCGCCGTAAAGGTGCCCGGCGATAATATCGACATGGGGTTCCGCGCTGGCGTTGTTCAGTATGGGATCGGTCAGGGCGGGATTGAAGTTCAGGGACTCGGCGGCCATGACTTTCAGGGAACCGAAACGCGAACCCTGGCTGGTCAGAAAATCAATAAACTCGCCGGAGCTCCACAGGCAGGATTCATAATCCGGGTCCCAGTCCGGCTCGTTTTGCAGGGATACAGCGTGCAGGGACACACCGTTCCCGGCCATGTAATCGGCAAAGTCCAGCAAATACTGTGCGTAATCGTCGTAGTAATCCGGGTCCAGGCGCCCGCCGACAACATTGTTATTGGTTTTCATATGCGCCGGCGGCGACCAGGGCGTAGCGAATACCGTGGCACCGTACAGCGACTGCGCGCGCGCCGGCGTGGCCACCTGTGCGCTCCAGGCGTCGGGATTGGCGGGGATCTTGACTCGTAGAATGCTCAGTCCGAGCTGCCCGGGACCATTGCCGAATGCGGTGTCCACCTGCGCCGGAGTCAGGTCGGCGATCCATTCCGGAACGTTGATGCCGCCGAAACCACTGATGTGCTGGTATTCGGTATCCGGATTGATATTGATTGTTGCAGGGCCGGAGTCGCTGGCCGCTGCGATCTCCCCGGCCGAGGCGATCAGGGTGACCCTGTCCAGCCGCGCGCCGTCCTCCCTGCGCTTGATTCTGAGTATGTGGGTGCCTTGCCCGAGATTGGAAAAGGTCGCGGGCATCAGCGATTCCCAGCCGCTGGTCACGGAGTTGTTCTGTGTGCTCCAAGAGCCCGAATCGATACTGTAATAAAACGAGTCGTCATTGGCATTGGCCATATTGGCCAGCACCTGGAACTGCACGTCCGCCGGTTGCGACAGCGAAAAGATTACTTCGACCTGGCCCTGTTCACTGTCCGAGGGCGAACCCAATGCCTGATCGCCGTTATCCGGCCAGACGATATACTGTCCGCCGGAAGCGGCGGAATCGCTCTGCACGGCAAACGGTGAGAAATTACTCTGGCCCGAGAGGCTTTCCAGTTCCACGTTCAACGTGCTGCTGCCGCCCGAGTCGCCGGTAAAGCGGTACCAGTTCATGTTCACCCGGCCGTTGGCGCGCAGGAAAAGATCGTGCAGGCCGCTCGCCGATACATCGGCCGATTGTATTTGCCAATTCTGCAGCCCACCCGTGGCGGAGATCTGCAGCGTGCCCACAGGCGGGTTGTTCACGTCGTCGAGAATAATATCGATGCTGGTATTGCTGTTGCTCGCCAGCCTGGCCTCAAAGCCACCGACTCCGGAGCCGAAGTCGACATTGGAGATCTTTATCCAGTCTCCGAAGTCCATCATCACATTCAGGGTGCCGTCGCTGCTGTGCTCGGTTTCGATGCCCTGCTCACTGTCGATGGTTTCGGCTTCGTTTCTGGCAAAGGGGTCGACGTTTTTTAGCTTCGGCACGCCCGCCAGGCCCGCGTCGACCTGCTGGATACTGCCGTCGCCGTTGTAAAAGAGCCGGTCCACGTTAATGGATCGTTGGTAAATACTGGCACCCCGCGCATTGGCTACCACGCGATTGTGGTAAAACAGGTACCATTGATTATCGTATTCGAGTATGGATGCGTGATTGTTGTTGTAGTTGTTTTCCCAGGGGTTGGGCAGCACCGTGCCTCGGTACTGGAAGCCCGAAGTCGGGCTGCTGCTGGTCATGTAGTCGATTCGCATCCCGTTATCGGGATTGGTGGAATAGGACAGGTAATAGGTCCCGTTCCTTTTGTGCATGTATAGCCCTTCGAAGAAATAGGGCACGTCGATGGTAATGGCCGATCCGCTGGTGCTGATCATATCGTCGTTCAAGCGGATAACCCGGGCATTGCCCGGCCCGCCACCGCCGAAGTAGAGGTACGCCTGGCCGTCATCGTCGATAAATACACCTGGATCGAACAGCCACTGCACGTCGGCGTTAGGCGTGTTCCGGTCGACCAATGGCCTCCCCAAAGGATCGGTAAAAGGGCCGCCGGGACTGTCGCTCACGGCGACACCGATCGAACCCGCGCCGTCCGGGAAGTACAGGTAGTACTGTCCGTTGCGGGAAATAATGTCCGGGGCGTAGGCGCGATTTGCCCAACTGGTGTCGGCCTGCACATCGAACACCACGCCGTGGTCCCGCCAGTTGATCATGTCGTCCGAAGAGAACATGTGATAGTCGACCATGTCGTAGCCCGACTGGGTATCCAGGTCGTGCGACGTGATCACGTACATTCGTCCGTCGAACACCCGCGCCGCCGGGTCTGCCGTGTAAACGTGGGATACCAGCGGATTGTCGGCAGAGCAAACGCTTGCAACTGATAACAGGAAAGTGATGAAAACGGTTTTCAGCACCGTTGTTATCCGGTTTTCATCAATACGGGACCAGCGATTTACACTCATTCTGTTCATGTCCCCCTCCAATCAGGGTTTCATAACGCAATGAGCGGGTGTCTGGCGGCAGACGCCGCCAGACACCCGCAGGAGTTATAAAACCGCTATTACTGGCTACTCCACAGACGGTTCAGCAGGTTTGTCTTTCTTTGATCAAAGTCCTGCCACTCACCCCAACCCTCGGTGTTGCTGATGGGATCGTAGGCGTGGCCGTACCAGCCACCGGTATCGCCGGATTCCGGGTTGATGGACCAGTAGCATCCCTGGATGTCTTTCTCCACCATGTAGTCCACGAAGGCATCCTGCCACTGTCCGTCGACAATGCCGGGCTGGATATGGGACCAGCGATTCTGGTCGCGCACCGCGCCTTTGTCCGGCCAGTCCAGGTTGCCGCCGAACTCGCCCACTACCACGGCGTAGCCCATGTCTCTCAGGTAGCCGAAGTGCTCTTCCCAGCCGGGAACGAGGATTTCCGGATTGATTACGATATTGCAGTCGGCGTCGCCGGCGGCATCACCTTCCAGTCCCTCACACGCGGGCTGAGCCGGATCCATGAACATCTTCTGCACGAACACGGAGGGGCCATAGACGTGCGGAGAGAACACCAGCCGCTCGCGGGGAATATCCGGCGGGTTGGCGCCGGCCTCGAAAAGGTTTTCGCCCCAGTTGGGATTGGTGAATTCCTCGCCGTGAGGCACCTGGGTGATGGTGTCCGGCGTGCCGTCCTGATTATCGGCGGTGCCGGAAATACCCTGCACGAACAGCAGCATATTGGGACTCACCTCGTTGATGACCGCATAGGCATCTTCGATATGGGTTTTCCACTCCGCCCAGGTGTAGTCCCAGGGCTCGTTGAAAATATCGATGCCGATAATGTTATCCACGCCCAGTTCCTGTTCGAGTTCGGCCAGCTCGCGCAAAGTATCGAGCCAGGCGGCCTTGTCGTAGGGCTGGATGCGGGTCACGCCATCCGGGTTGTTGGTGGCCGCGCAGGAGCTGTCCTCGCGGAAAAAGTCATAATTTTCGCGGTCAGCGTCCGCATAAGGCGGGCGTGCATCGAAGCGGCCGGCGCGCCAGCCCACATAGTTTGAGCAGGAGTGAACGTCCAGCATCACTTCGATGTTGTTCGCATCCGCGGCCAGGATGAACTCTTCCAGCGCCTGACGCGCATTGGGTACGCGCACGGACTCATGGTTTTTCAGGTAGGGAGCCTGGCCCTGGGGATCATTGGCATCCAGGGTTTGCGGCGCAATCGGGAAGCGCACCACGTTGACGCCCATGGCGGTGATCTCACTCATGTCCTGCTGGATGGTGCGACCGGTGCCCTGGTTGCCGTTGGCCCAGAAGGTGTTGCCTATATACAGCTCCATAGGCGCACCGCTGGGGTTGGTGGGATCGTCGGACGGCTCGTGCCGGCCCTCGAGACCAAACCAGGAGCCACACTGCAGCGGGAATACCTCACCGTTCTTGGTGATATTGCCGGTTTCGTCAACACGGAATCGTCCACCGGAACTGCTGCTTGAGGAGCTGGAGCTGGAGGAAGAAGAGCTTGAGCTGCTGCTGGAGGAGCTGGAGCTGGAGCTGGAGGAAGAAGAGCTTGAGCTGCTGCTGGAGGAGCTGGAGCTACTGCTGGAAGAACTGGAGCTCGAGCTCGAAGAGGAGCTGCCACCGTCGCCGTTCACTATCACCGGCACCGGTGATACATTGCCCGGCGTGGCGGTAAAGCCGATGCTCACCTGGCCGCCCGGCTGGATGGTCCCGTTGTAGCCGGCGTCCTCGACCACATAGTGATCCCCAACCTGGGATACGATAACGCCGTTCCACAGGTTATTGATATTCACCGCCATATCGAACTCGACGGACCAGCCGGATATCGTCGTGGACCCGTCATTGACTATCACTATCTCTGCCTGGAACCCCTGGCCCCAGTCATTGACTATGTTCATCGTTGCCTGCGCCGCGAAGGCGGAAGGCACGAACAAACATAGTAACCACATCAGTAGGTACTTATTGATCGATCGAAACATTCCTATTTCTCCCATCATTGTGAGTTTTATATTTACCGCTAAAATTCATCCTATGAACACGGCACCCGACAGGCGCGCCGACATACTCCTTTCTGACTTCGTGAACAGGCGCAACGAACCCATTACACCCTCTTGTTCAAACAGTACCGCCGGCACGAAAAATCCCTCGGACGGACAGCTTCAAATGGAAAAGTCCCCCTCAATAATGTGTGCGAAAAAAAATCGGCGGGAGGAAACCTCCCGCCCAAGCTCGCACCACAATTTACAATCGGTAGTTGACCCCCAGGGCCACCCGGGGTTCGGACATGCTGTAGGTCATGGGGTTGTCGGAGAATTCCAGATAGCTGGTCTGTTCCTCCCCGGTGAGATTGATCGCCTCGGCGGTAAACGACAGGTTGTCCATCGCGTGCCAGGTCACATTGGCATCCCATTGGCCGTAGGCGTCGAAAAACTCCGCCATCGCCGGGGTTTCCACCGTATTCACCACGTGGTTGACCAGGCCGAAGTTAGAGCGGTAAGGGGACAGGTATTCGTCCCGCCAGGTGTAGGCCAGCCGCGCGCTCAGGAATTCGTTTTCGAAAAATCCCATCAGGTTGAAGGCATTTTCCGATACGCCGGGCAGGCCCAGGTCGTCGTGGGTCATTGAGGTGACCGACGTCTTGCTGTCGGAGAAGGTGTAGTTGAAGGAATAACCGAAGCCGTTCTCGAAGGACTGCTGCAGGGCAAATTCCAATCCCTTTACACTGCCGCCGTCGCCGTTCACTGGGCGGGAGACGCCGCCGGTTCCCACTTCGTCCGGGCTGAAGTCCGGCTGGGTTTCGGTGCGCGTCTCGGTGGCGATAAAGGTGTCCACCGCTTTCATAAAGGCGCCGACGGAGACGTAGCCCAGGTCGCCGAAATACCAGTCGTAGGCGATATCCGCCTGGGTGGCGCGGAAGGGTTCGAGCAGCGGGTTACCGGCGCTGCCGCCGGTGAACTGGAAGTAATCACCACCGCCTGCCGCATCCACACGGGTGTAGTTTTTGGAAAAGCCCTTGCCCATGTCCTGCAGGTTGGGCCGCGCGATTACCTTGGCGGCGGAGAAGCGCAGCTTGGTGTCCTCGCTGGTATCCAGCGCGAAATTGACGCTGGGCAGCAGGTCCCAGTAGGTCTCTTCGGTGGTTTCGGTGGTATAAGTGCCATCCAGCAACACGCCCTGGCTGTTCCAGCCGTCGGTGGCGAGAGACTGCAGGCTGGCCTGGGGGGTAGTTACCACCGAGGTGATTTCCACATCGGTCTTCACCGCCCGCAGTCCCACATTCAGGTTGTAGGGCAGCGTCTCGCCGACAAAATCCGCCTCCACATAAAAGGCGCTGGTGGTCTGTGCCGCGGCCCAGGATTCCAGCGGCACCAGGAACAGCTGCGAAGGTGCATTGGGGGCCAGGCCGTCGTGCCAGGCGGAGACATCGTCGGTGATTACACCGGCATCCGGCATGATCACCCGGCCCAGGTAACCGCCGGAGGGGAAGAAGTCCCCGATGCTGGCGTAGGCACCTGGGTTCATGGTGAAGTTCTGCCAGGGAATCACACCCGGGGAGCTGCTCCAGCGGTCGAAATCCGCTCCGTAGAGCGCCTGGGAGAAGGGAATGCCGCTGGAAGTGGTCAGTTCCCCCGCTTTCGAGCCGATGGCGGAGTCGTGGAAATAACCCCAGGGGCCGAAGGGCTGGTTGTCGTCGATGCCGTCGCCGTCGATATCGCAGCTTTGGTTGGCGGGAATGCCACCGTTGCCGCACAGGTCGTAGTAGACCGCTTCCTGAATGCCGGGATTGCCCTCGCCCGGATCCGCGTCGGGATCAAAAGTGGAGTCGGCGATCAGATTGCCATCCTCATCGAACTGTGCCGGGCTGGCGGCGCCCTGAGTTTGGGAGAAGTCGGTGAGATAGCGCAGTTCATTGAACTCCACGTCCTCGCCGGCCATGCGCAGGCCGAATTTCAGGGTGCGCAGGTCCCCGAGGGCGATGTCGTACTCCACATCCGCGCGCGCGGACCAGTTGTCGTACTCCACATCCGAGCCCAGGGCCCAGGCGGACTTGTAGTTGCGGTAGGCGGGGTTCTGCAGCCAGTCGGCATTGCGCATCGCCAGATCCGGCCGGTCTCCGGCGCTGTAGCGATAGCCGTAACTGCCCCCGTCCGGCCCCACGTTATTGGGCGTGTGCGCCCAACCGCTGGGGCTGGCATCCGTGCCCACCCAACTGGTGACGTTGTAGGGCGTCATGCGCGAGTCCATATAGCCGGCGCGCTGCTTCTGGTCGGCCACTGCGTAGTTGATGCTGCCGCTGGCCCGCCAGGGACCGCCGTCGTCGAAACTGACCCGCAGGGCGAAGTTGTCCGCGGTGGATTCGCTCACCTCCCCGGCGGTACTGGTTTCCATACCGGCACCGTTGGCATTGAACACCGCCGACTCCACCACCCCGACCTTGCCGCTGGTATCCAGGCTGAAGGGCTGGCTCTCGTCGAAACCGGCAAATCCGTCGGTGGCCATGGGGTGCTTGACCGCGTACTGGTGGTTGACGACTTCCAGTTCGTTGCGGAACCAGTCGAAGCCCACTTCCGTGGAATCGGTGGGGCGCCATTGCAGGGTGATGGAACCGCCGATGCGCTCGCGCTCCTGTTCGGTGTCCATCACGTAGTACATGCCGGGAGCCATGTAGGGGGTGCCGCCGGCGTCGCGTACCGTCTGCAGGAACTCGTCGAAGGTCATCGACGAACCCAACTCCTCCACGCTGACGCCCCGCTCCGCGGCCATGCTGTCGAAAGCGTCCTGCACCGCGTCGCCGTTGGTGGTGAGAATGCCGCTGTTCTCCCGCGAGAAGTTCTGGATAAAGTCCGTATGCTGGGTCTTGTTGGTGGTGCTGAGGGTGACGATCGCGGCAAACTTATCGTTCCAATTGTTGCCCAGAACCAGGAAACCGGAGGGCTGCGCATCGCCGGAATCCTGGCCGTAATCGCCCTTTATATTGGCGGCCACCAGCGGCGCATCCAGGGCGAAGGCACTGCGGGTCTTCAGGTTGACCACGCCACCCATGCCCCCTTCCACCATGGAGGCGACGGGGGTCTTGTACACCTCCACGCCGCCGAGCAGTTCCGAGGGCACCCCTTCCAGGGAGCCGTCGTACTCCTGCTTCCACTCGTTCATCTGGAAATATTCCATGCCGGAAGTGAAGCGCTCGCCGTTCAGCAGGGTGACATTCTGGTCCAGGCCGCGGATGCGCACTTTGGTACCCTCGCCGTCGCGGCGGTCTATCTGAACACCGGGCAGGCGCTGCAATGTTTCGGCGATATTCTGGTCCGGCATTTTGCCAATATCTTCGGCTGTGACGGCCTCCACAAATTGAGTGGAATTCCTGCGGATATCGATGGAGTGTTCCAGTGAACTCCGCAGTCCGGTGACCACAACCTCTTCCATGCCGCCTTCACTGGCGGGTGTGGATTCCTGGGAAATTGCGGGCGCTACGACGCCAGTACCCGCCAGGGCAATGGCTAAAGCCAGGGGTTTCGTACCAATCATTTTCTCTCTCCGTGACTTTCCTTAATTGGTTCTGTTACCTCGGGCACGTCGAATGGCTATGTCAAGGCTTTGGGGCGGGCCTGCTGCCGGCCGTTCTTTGCGGACACGGGCCAGGCGCCCTCCGCGAATACGTCCCTGCAGGCTTGTCCGCGGGGTCGCTCTCCAAGACAGCCCCGCAAAGAACCGCTCAGGCCCTTTGCATCAAGCTTTTTGGCTTAACTTAGCGCCATTCACCTCGGAGCACTTGTACGCAAAGGCCCCTGATACATCATTGCTGGACATCACTACCGGGTTACATCGCGAACAATCCCGGCCGGTGGATAATCCGCAGCCGGTGGTAATAAAGATGGAAGAGACAAATAAGGAGGGAATTCCGCCGCGTCCATTTTTCGGAAAAACGCGGGAGTCCGCATTCGGTAGCGGAATGGGGGACACTTGCCGGCAACCCTCCCAAGGGAGGATATCGGCTGCTCTCTCTCGATCATCGTTCTAATCCGTCTTATTTATTATATTTATCACCTGATATGCACTCGGCCAGCAGGGACAAATTTTTCCTTTCTTTTATAGGGGAGGGATTTTGGATGAGGTGCCAGGGGAGGTCGTCCAGGTTTGCACGGGGACAAATATTTTTACTAAGTTTGTGGTCGCTGGGCGCATTCCTTTACCTCTATCACTGCACTCGGAGCAATGTGGGACACTTTGCGAGGCAAAGAAGTTTTACACGACAAAGATTGGCGGGAAAAACAACATAAATTTAAACGATTTACTGGGTAAACATTCCTGCGTGACAATTATTCTTACCACTTCCGTACCAACTAACGCCATTGGAAACAACGCGGAGCATCCGGACGCCGACGGATATTGGCAGTAAAAAGCAATCTTCTCGTCCCGGATTGCACTCCCCCAGGGGTTTCACCAGTGATAGATTCCGCCCAGCCTCTCCACTAACCGCTGAGAACATCATGGTCCAGCTAGTTGTAGATTCCGGGTGCGATCTGCCGGATGAGTTTCTGCGCAAGTTCGCCATTCCGGTATTGCCCCACTCCGTCAGCATTGGCAGGGATACTTTTGGGGACCAGCGCAATCCGGCACAGATGGCACATTTTTACACACTTTCCCTGGTGGACCGGTCTCACCATATAGCTTCCGGGCCAGCCCCAACCACGGAGATCGAAAACCTGCTGCAGGGCCTGCTGAAAAAAGGCTGTCGGGACATAGTGGTTCAGACCATCAACAGCGCCAACAGCCCCACTTATAAGAATGCCCTCACCGCAGCGCGCGGGCTCATCGCCAGTCGCGGCGAAAGTGACGAATTTCACATACACACACTGGATTCCCGCACGCTTTTCTCCGGCCAGGGACTGCTGGCGCTCTATACCCTTTCGCTGATCAGCAAGGGATTCAGCGGCCGTGAAATCAAGGAAAAGGCAGAGGCGTTCAGCCGCAAGATCCACGGCTATGCGGCTATCAGGGATGTCTACTATGTGCGCGAGCGCGCGCGTAACAAGAATGAAAAGAGTATCAGCTGGCTCAAAGCCGTCGCCGCGCGCCACCTGGATATGCACCCCATCCTGTCGATGCACAGCGATGGCAGTACCGTGACCGATACCCTCCGCGGCTACGACAACTGCACCGAGGCGCTGTTCAAGCTGGCGGCGGACAGAATTCGGGCCGGAGATCTGCTGGTGCCCATGGTGGTGGTGAGTATTGCCGGCAAAATCGAGCAGCTGCCGGAGATGACGGGATTTGCGGAGTTGGAGCAGGTGGCGCGGGAGCACAAGGTAAAAATCTACCGCTCGGTGATGAGCCTGTCCGGCGGTATCAACCTGGGGCCGGGGACTGTGTCGTTGGCTCTGGCGGTGTAGTAGTCAAATCAAACTTCCATTCTCGTGATACCTGCGCGGGAACGTCATCCCGTGATCCGGTACCGGTAGTCCTGTGGCATCTGGGTTCCGACCTGCGCCGGAACGACGAAAATGCGTGAGGGACACCTATTGCGAAAGAAGCGATATACACCATGCGAAGACCCTGATGCCGGGGGCGTTTTTTGCCAGATCTTACGCGGCCGGGGAAGGCCGCGTAGAGCGCACTTACCCTGCAGATTTCAGTTTGATGCCCCCTGCATCAAGGCATCCAGAGTTTGCTGGTCGAACACCGTATTCGCCGGCCTGTCGAAGATACCCGAGGCGAAGTTTCCAGTTCCGCCGTTGTCCCAATAGAACGGTACCATTCCATAGGCCCTCGCTTGTTGCGTGACGAACCTGTGGTAGTAGGCTCTCGACTCAAGATGCAACGCCAAATCATCTCCTGAAAGCTGCCCGGTACGGCGCATTGCGGAAAATTCACCCAACACCACGGGGATTCCGTTGTCGATAAATTGTGTTTTCATCAGGGAAAACAGCGCGTTCAGGTCATCCTCCTCGCCCCATGTGGGGTTATGCGCTGTATCCGTGGAGGAGTGATTACCGGCGCCCCAATAAAAGAATTGATTGCCCCAGCTCGCGTCCTCTGTCATGCCCGCAAATTGCCACGGGGTATAATAGTGGATCTCCGCCATCATACGGTTTGAGACCGTATCCACCGGCATTTCGGTCATCAGCTCGTTCGTTCTTGTAATATCCGTATTCGGCCCCTGAACCACCAGCACCCTGTAGGCATTTTTCCCACCGGTTTCCCGCACGGCATCCACAAAAGTCTGGTGGTAGGACATTAAAACGGACATTTGTTCGGCGCTATCGACATTGGGCTCATTGGCGCTGGCAAACATCAGGTGCTCGTCGAAGTCGCGCAGGTAGGTAGCAATTTGTTGCCAGTAGGCTCTCTGTTTATCGTTGTTTTCCGCCTGCCTGTCCGGAGTCACATTGTTCTCAAGCCAGCCCCCATCCCAGTGGATATTGACGATGACGTACAGGTCATTGTCGACGCAATATTGAACGACGTCCCTCACCCTGGCCAGCCAGCTCAGGTCGATCTCCGCCGTGGCTTGGTCGGCATACTGGTCCCAGGAAACGGGCAGCCGTATCGCATTGAAACCGCTCTGTTTCACCAGGCCGACAAAATCCGCGGTAATCATCGGATTGCCCCAGGCGGTTTCGCCTCCAGTCGCCTCCAAGCTATTACCAATGTTGAATCCCAACGTGATGTTGCCGGCAATATCCTGCGCACTGCTGCTCATTCCCGTCATGTCTGCGGGAAGGGGGTTGATATTGTAATTAGGGAACCGGCCGCCGGAACTGCTGCTCGAGGAACTGCTGGAACTGCTCGAAGAGCTGGAGCTGGAGGAAGAAGAGCTGGAGCTGCTGCTTGAAGAACTGGAGCTCGAGCTCGAAGAAGAGCTGCCACCGTCGCCGTTCACTATCACCGGCACCGGCGACACATTCCCCGGCGTGGCGGTAAAGCCGAAGCTCACCTGACCGCCCGGCTGAATACTTTCGTTATAGCCGGCATCCTCGACGACATAGTGATCCCCGACATGAGATACAATGACGCCGTTCCACAGATTGTTGATATCCACCGCCATGTCGAATTCGACGGACCAGCCGGATATGGCCGTGCTTCCGTCATTGACGACCACCACTTCGCCCTGGAACCCCTGCCCCCAGTCGTTGACGATGTTCATGGTAGCCTGCGCCGCGAAGGCGGAGGGTACGCACAAACATAGCAACCACATCAGCAGGCATTTACTGATTGATCGAAACATTCCTATTTCTCCCATCATGGTGAGTTTTATTTTTTTTAAAAAAACTTTTCTCCGCTGACAGCAACTGGCGAAACTCTGCACTTCCCTTTGGCAGCCTCTCCGTCTAAGGTCAGTCGGAATGGTACTTGATTTAATTACTACCGGGTCGGAAGGAAAGGATACCCCTCTCCCGGGACACGGGCTGGGCGCCCCCCTTAAATACATCCCTGTACGCTCGTAATCGGCATCCCTGCCTCATACGGTCCCGGCCCTTCCCTTCCGCCTTATTAGTAAGCCCCGGGCTGTCCCGGCCCGGGGTTTTGTGTTGTTACGGTAAATATGGCTCCAGCCAAGACATCTGCGGCGCTTCTCTGCCGTCTGCGGTGGGCTCTATAACCAGAATATTGGATTCCCATGTCCACCAGGGGCCACCTGCCCACCAGGTCCAACCTATCCAGTGCTCTCTGTTGTTATCAATGTACTGAAGTGCGCTTTCAACAGACATCCTACAGTCGTCGTTAGAGGCACCACTAAACTCACCGAGGAAGCCACGCAAGTTGTTAGCGGCGAGCCAGGAAGTAAAGTCGGACAATACTTCAGAGGCATCCGGTACAACGCATTGCTCCGAAGTGCCTGAGAAGTCACTGTCAAAATACTGGTGAACTTCCACCACAAAATTATTGCCTGGATCCACAAAATCCAGCAAGGCGGTGGCGTTAGCGGTGCCGTACCAAGTGTGATTCCACGAATGTGCTCCAGTCCACGCATTGCCCGGCACCGTAATCAAATTGGTGGCGCCTGTGTTGCGAATAGCGGCGGCGGCGGCATTGGCAGCACTAATCCACTGCTCGGTGGGCATAGTGTGGGGCTCGTTTATTAGGCCAAAAATCACATGAGAGTTATCTTTGTATTCGTTTGCCAAACGACTCCAAAAATCGGCGAAGGCGCTGTTAGGCACCTGGGAGCTTCCAATCAAATTACCGTAGTACCGCGCATAGTTGTGCGGGTCGAGCAATACGTACATATTCTTGGCGGTAGCCTGGGTAACAAACTCGTCAAGACGCGCAAATTCTGCGCTATCAAAGGCCTGGTTCATTGTGGGCTGTAAACGCTCCCAGCGGAAAGGCAGCCGTATGATATTCATGTTTTTGGATTTGTAATAATCCACCTCATCCTGATTTGGATAGGTGTAATCCGTTCCAAAGACACCAGGTAAGTTACTTTCACCAAAGTCAGCACCGGCCAAACTAACCCCTTTAAACATGGCCGCTGCGCCGGAGGAGCTGGAGGAGCTGGAGGAGCTGGAGGAGCTGGAGGAGCTGGAGGAGCTTGAAGAGGAAGAATTGCTACTACTGGATGAACTTGAGCTGGACGAGGAACTCGAAGACGAGCTGGAACTCGAGCTGGATGATGATCCACCGCCATCGACGATCACCGCTACCGGCGACACATTGCCCGGCGTGGCGATAAAGCCGAAGCTCACCTGGCCGCCCGGCTGGATGGTCTCATTGTAGCCGGCATCCTCGACCACATAGTGATCCCCGACCTGGGATACGATGACGCCGTTCCACAGGTTGTTGATATCCACCGCCATATCGAACTCGACGGACCAGCCGGATATCGTCGTGGCTCCGTCATTGACTACCACTACCTCTCCCTGGAACCCCTGGCCCCAGTCACTGACTATGTTCATCGTTGCCTGCGCCGCAAAGGCGGAGGGTACGAACAAACACAGTAACCACATCAACAGGTGCTTAGTGATTGATCGAAACATTTCTATCTCTCCCATCATCGTGAGTTTTTATTTTTACTGCCGAATTTCACCTCTGAATGCGGCATTCAACAACTGGAGGAAAATTCCGCCAAACGGAGGCCGCCGGTCAGGTTCTCTGTCATTTTGTGAACCACTTCAAATTAATTATATTTATATGATAATTATGCATGGGGAATTATGGCGGACACGGTTGGGAGTGTCGTCCAGCTTTGAGTAGTAAACGCTTTTACCAGGTCCAAGTTAGCGCACAGCAGCTGGTGCAACCCTTTACCTGGTGGGGGTCTGAAGACAAAAGAAGAATTTGGCGACAGCAGTAATATCCGGATCAAACAAAAGCCCCGGCGGGATATCCCGCCGGGGCTTTCGATGTAACCTGGTTCAGACCGGATCTGACACAGATCCTTTTCATCAGGGAAAACAGCGTATTCAGGTCGTCTTCCTCACCCCATGCGGGATTATGGGCCGTATCCGTGGTTGACTGGTTGCCGGCACCCCCATAATAGAACTGCTTGCCCCAGCTCTCGTCCGCTGTCATGCCCGCAAAATTCCACGGAGTATAAAAGTGTATCTCCGCCATCATGCGGTCTGAAACCGTATCCACCGATTATTTTGAATGCCAAAAGGAAGAAAGGGAGAGGAGTTGGCGTAGGGTGCGCCGCGCGCACCAATCGGTACAGACCCGGCATGAGCCATATTCAGTGCGCGTGGCGCACCCTACGGCGGCAATTCAGCCATTGCACGATTCGCCCGGGCGAAGCGGAAGCTCCGCAGCCCCGGACCTCGATTGCTAGGAAGCGACGTTGCCGTAGCTCATTAACCGCAGGTAGCGCTTCTCCAGCAGTTCGTCGACAGGTACGTTGCGCAGCTGTTCCACTTGTGCGGACAGGCGTTCCTTCAGGCGGGCGGCCATGGTATCCGGGTCCCGGTGGGCGCCGCCAAGGGGTTCCGGGATAGTCTCGTCCACGATACCCAGCTCCTCCAACACGCTGGAGGTCACGCCCATGGCCTCTGCCGCCAATGGCGCTTTTTCCACGGTCTTCCAGATGATGTTGGCGCAGCCTTCCGGGGAGATCACGAAATAGGTGGAATACTGCAGCATATTCAGTTGGTCGCCGACGCCGATGGCCAGGGCGCCGCCGGAGGAGCCCTCGCCGATCACCGTGCAGATGATCGGGGTTCGCAGGCGCGACATCACTGCCAGGTTCTGCGCGATAGCCTCGCTGATGCCGCGCTCCTCGCTGTCGATGCCCGGATAGGCCCCGGGAGTGTCGATCAGGGTGAGCACCGGCAGTTTGAAGCGCTCCGCCATCTGCATGATGCGCAGGGCCTTGCGGTAGCCCTCCGGCTTGGGCATGCCGAAGTTGCGCGCCACCTTGTCATTCACAGTGCGGCCCTTCTCCTCGCCGATCACCGCCACCGGCACGCCATCCAGGCGCGCGATACCGGCGATGATCGCCTTGTCGTCGCCGAAGTGGCGGTCGCCGTGGAGTTCGTCCCAATCGGTAAAGATGCGCTTGATATAGTCCTGGGAATAGGGGCGCTGGGGATGGCGCGCCACCTGCACCACCTGCCAGGGGGTCAGGTCCTCGTAGATGGACTCGGTGAGTTTTTCGCTCTTTTCCCGCAGGCGGGTCACTTCGTCGGCGATATTCAGCTCGTTGTCGTCGCCCACATGCTGCAGCTCTTTTATCTTGCTTTCCAGTTCAGCAATCGGCTGTTCAAATTCGAGAAAATTGAAATTCATGAAATCCGCGCCTTGAAATCTGTTCCGATAATGCCTAGAGCGTCACACCAGTGCCACCCGCAAAATTCTCGCCTGCCGCCAAGTTGCATTCGGCCGCGAAAACGGTCGTATAAAAATGGCGGCTAGCTTACCGGGATAGAACCAGCTAGTCGAGCCTGCCGCTCATTGTAGTTGAGCACCACCCTCTGCCGCCCCAGCAGCTCGCGCAGCGACTGCACCAACTGGTCGTTGGGCTCCACATTCCACTCGCCGGGCAACCGATAGGTACCGCGGGCATCGCTGCGCGCCACTTCCAGGGTGACACCGCAGTTGCTGCCAGGGCCATTGGTATAGGGCCGCAGGCAGGCGGCCAGCCGCTTGGCCAGCCCCCGCGGCGCGGTGGCACTGTCCAGCTGCAAACGCACACCGGTCACACTGCCCTGGCGCAGTTCGTCCAGGGTGGACACATTGTTGACGGTCATCTTGAGGCCGCCGCTGTAATCGTCGTGGGAGACGGGGCCGTCCAGCACCAGCAGGGAGTCCTTGGCGAGCTTTTCCCGGTGCTCGCCAAAGGCCTCGCTGAATACCGCTGCCTCCAGGCGGGCACTTCTGTCGTCCAGGGTCACTATGGCCATGGAGTCGCCGCGTTTGGTTTTCATTACCCGCATGGCCACCACCAGGCCCGCCACCTTTTGTGCTTCCCGGCCCGGTTTCAGGTCGGCGATACGTGCCTTGACCAGGTGCTGCAGCTCGTCTTCGTATTCATCGATGGGGTGGCCGGTGAGATAGAGACCGAGGGTGTTCTTCTCTCCCTCTAAGCGCTCGCGGATGCCCCAGGGGCGCGCGCGGCGGAACTCGGCGTAGACATCCCCCTCCGCTGCGGAGGGCACCACTTCGCCAAACAGGTCCATCATCCCCGCGCTGGCGTTCGCGGCCTGCTGTTCCGCGGCCTTGACCGCCTCGTCCACCGCGTTGAACAGCACCGCGCGGGAGTAGTTCAGGCCGTCGTCACCGTCGGCGCTGGGGCCGATGCTGTCCAGCGCGCCGGAGCGCACCAACGCCTCCAGGGCGCGCTTGTTCACCTTTCGCGGGTCGATGCGGGAGCAGAAGTCGAACAAATCGGTAAAGGGCCCGCCCTCCTTGCGCACCGCGATGATATTTTCCACCGGCCCCTCGCCCAGGCCCTTGATGGCCCCCAGGCCGTAAATGATGCGGTTGTCGATGTCCACCGAGAACTGGTAGCTGCCCAGGTTCACGTCCGGCGGCACCAGCTCCAACTTCATGGCCCGGCATTCTTCGATAAAGGTCACCACCTTATCGGTCTTGTCCATATCCGAGGACATGGTGGCGGCCATAAACTGCGCCGGGTAGTGGGCCTTGAGCCAGGCGGTCTGGTAGGACACCAGCGCGTAGGCGGCCGAATGCGATTTGTTAAAGCCGTAGCCGGCGAACTTCTCCACCAGGTCGAAGATCTTGATCGCGAGATCCGGATCGACCCCCTGCTCCTTCGCGCCGTTTTCAAAGATCTCCCGCTGCTTGGCCATCTCCTCGGGCTTTTTCTTACCCATGGCCCGGCGCAGCAGGTCGGCGCCGCCGAGGGTGTAGCCCGCCAGCTCCTGGGCGATCTGCATCACCTGTTCCTGGTAGACGATAACCCCGTAGGTGGGCTCCAGGATCGGCTTCAGTTTCTCGTGCTGGTATTTGGCGTCCGGATAGGCCACCTGGGCGCGGCCGTGTTTCCGGTTGATAAAGTCGTCCACCATCCCGGATTGCAGCGGGCCCGGGCGGAACAGGGCCACCAGGGCGATCATGTCCTCCAGGTTATCCGGCTGCAGGCGCTTGATCAGGTCCTTCATGCCGCGGGATTCCAGCTGGAACACCGCGGTGGTCTCGGCCTTTTTCAGCATTTTGAAGGTGGGTTCGTCGTCCAGCGGCAGCGTGGCGATATCCAGCGGTTCGAGCCCTTCGCGCGCGCGCTGCTCGTCCACCATGCGCTTGGCCCAGTCGATGATGGTGAGGGTGCGCAGGCCGAGGAAGTCGAATTTCACCAGGCCGGCGTCTTCCACGTCGTTCTTGTCGAACTGGGTCACCAGGCCGCCGCCGGACTCGTCGCAGTAGAGCGGCGCGAAATCCGTGAGCTTGGTGGGGGCGATCACCACGCCGCCGGCGTGCTTGCCCACATTGCGCGCAACCCCTTCCAACTGGACCGCCATCTCCCAGATTTCCTGGGCCTCTTCATCGTTTTCCAGGAATTCGCGCAGGATTTCTTCCTGGTCGAAGGCCTTCTGCAGGGTCATTCCCACATCCGGCGGAATCATTTTCGAGAGCTTGTCGGCGAGGCCGTAGGATTTTCCCTGCACCCGCGCCACGTCGCGCACCACCGCCTTGGCGGCCATGGTACCGAAAGTGATGATCTGGCTCACCGCCTGGCGGCCGTAGTTGTCGGCCACATAGCCAATCACCCGGTCGCGCTTCTCCATGCAGAAGTCCACGTCGAAGTCGGGCATGGATACCCGCTCCGGGTTGAGGAAGCGCTCGAACAGCAGGTCGTACTGCAGCGGGTCCAGGTCGGTGATATCCAGGGAATAGGCCACCAGCGAGCCGGCGCCGGAACCCCGCCCCGGCCCCACCGGGATACCGTGTTCCTTGGCCCACTGGATAAAGTCCATCACGATCAGGAAGTAGCCCGGGAAGCCCATCTGGATAATGATCTCCAGCTCGAAGCGCAACCGGTCCTCGTAGACCTTGCGCCGCGAAGCGTAATCCGGCGCGGACTTGTCGAGAATTTTTTCCAGGCGCCGCTCCAGCCCATCGAAGGAAACCTTCTCGAAGAACTGGTTTTCGGTCATGCCCTCGGGAATTGGGTATTCCGGCAGGAAATACTTGCCCAACTGGATCGGCGAGGTACAGCGCTTGGCGATTTCCACAGTGTTGTGCAGCGCCTCGGGAATATCGCTGAACAGCTCCCACATTTCCTCGGGGGTGCGAAAATACTGCTGCGGGGAATAGCGGCGCTCCCGCCTGGGGTCGTCCAGCGCGCGGCCCTCGTGAATGCACACCCGCACTTCGTGGGCCTCGAATTCGCTCTCGTCGAGGAAGCGCACGTCGTTGGTGGCCACTACCGGCAGTTGCAGTTCCTGCGCCAGGGCCACCGCGCCGTGCAGGTATTCCTCCTCCCCGGGGCGGCCGGTGCGCTGCAGTTCCAGGTAGTAGCGGCCGGGAAAGATCTGCGCCCACTCCCCGGCCAGGTCCCGCGCCTGGGCGGTGCGCCCGGCCACCAGCGCGCGGCCCACATCGCCGAACCTGGCCCCGGAAAGGGCCAGTACCCCGGCGCTGTACTCCTTCAGCCACTGGCGGCGGATATAGGCCTGGCCGTGGTACTGCCCTTCCATCCAGGCGCGGGAGATCAGTTCGGTGATATTGCGGTAGCCCTCACCGTTCATCGCATAGAGGGTGATCAGCGTGGGCTTGTCCTCACCGCCCTCGCTGAGCCAGAAATCCGCACCGGTAATCGGCTTGATGCCGGCGCCCAGGCAGGCTTTGTAGAACTTGATCTGGCCGTAGAAATTGGTCTGGTCGGTGAGCGCCAGCGCCGGCATCTGCAGCTCTCCCGCGCGGGCCACCAGCGGCTTGATGCGCACCAGGCCGTCGATCAGGGAGAACTCGGAGTGGGCTCTTAAGTGGACAAAAGGTTGGATCATGTTTTTTCGATCTAATTCTCGATAATGACCCTGTAGGAGCGGGCCATGCCCGCGATCGATAGTTATCGCGGGCATGGCCCGCTCCTACAAGGTATTTTTAAAATTCTTTACCAGTGGCGGCCCATCCGCCGCGCGCGTTCGGTGCAGAGGCGCACCACCTGCCAGCGCTGGTCGTCGCTCATGGCGCCCCAGCGGCTGATCTCGTCGCCGCTGCGAAAACAGCCCTCGCAGATATCGTCGCTGTTGAGTGCGCACACGGAAATACAGGGGGATTTTACCGGCCCCGCGGCCGCCGCTTCTCTCTCTGACATCACGAATCGGAAACCGGGGTGAGCTGTTCGGAAAAATACCGGCCGTTGGCCGCGTAGTGATCGCTGCTGGCCTTGAGCAGTTCGAAGGTGGATTCGTCGAGGGTTTTGACCACCTTGCCCGGGGTGCCCAGCACCAGGGAGTAGTCAGGGATCTCGGTGCCCTCGGTGACCAGGGCGTTGGCGCCGACAATACAACACTTGCCGATCCTGGCCCCGTTGAGCACCACCGCATTGATCCCGATCAGACTGTAGTCGCCGATTCCGCAGCCGTGCAGCATCACCTTGTGGCCGACAGTCACCCCCTTGCCGATGGTAAGGGGGATGCCGGGGTCAGTGTGCAGCACCGCGCCGTCCTGGATATTGCTGTATTCGCCGATGGTGATCCGGTCGCAATCGCCGCGCACCACCGCGTTGAACCACACGGAGCTGTGGCCGAGCAGTTGCACATCGCCGATTACCCGGGCCCCCGGGGCAATATAGTGCCCCTCGCCTTCCAGCTGCGGTTGTTTTTCACCCAGTTTGTACAGCATTTCTCCCCGCGTTCCGATCATTCAAGCGCGCTATTATCGCGGTCGGAGGGGGTTGTGGCCAGCGGATGGATCTTGCGCTTTTGCCAGGGGCGGCTGCGCCGCCTTGCGGAGCTGGAGCTCCGCGGTCCCGGGGGTTACAACAGCTGATTCTGTTGCACGAAACTGGCCCCTTCCAGGGTCAGCAGCCGCGCCTTCATCTCCAGCCCGCCCGCGTAGCCGGTCAGGCTGCCGTCGGCACCGATCACTCGGTGGCAGGGAATCACCACCGCAATGCGGTTGGCACCGTTGGCCCTTGCCACCGCGCGGATCGCCTTCAGGTTGCCCAGCGCCTCCGCCTGCTCCCGGTAGCTGCGGGTGTTCCCGTAGGGAATGCGCAGCAGCTCATCCCAGACACTGCGCTGGAAATCCGTGCCCCGGGGATTCAGCGGCAGCTCGAAATTCCGGCGGCCGCCGGCAAAGTATTCCTCCAGCTGCCGCGCGGCCAGGTCGGTCAGCGCCGTGGACTGTCGCTGCCAGTCTTTCTCCAGTCGCATGGGGCGCTCGGCGCTGTGGAACTCCAGTGCCACTATACCCTCGTCGTCTGCGGCTATACCCACCTCGCCAAATTCGGTGGAATAGATTTCGTAATTAACCATCAGTCTTCTCCGCTCTTGAGCGACTGCCACAACAGCAGCGCGCCGTAGGCCCGCCAGGGGCGCCAGTTCTCGGCCCGTGCCAGGGCCTGCTTCGGTTTGGCCTTCTCGCCGTTTTCCCCCAGTGCCTGCAATATGCCCAGGTCGGATGCGGGAAAGGCGTCCGGCATGGACAGGCCGCGCATGGCGATGTACTGCGCGGTCCAGTCGCCGATACCCGGCAGCGCGGTGACCCGGGCACACCAGTCGGCCAGTTCCGTCTCCGTGAAATTCACCCGCCCGTCCAGAGTGGCGGCGACGAATTCGCGCAGGGTCTGCGCCCTCGCGCGGGTCAGCCCCAGTCCGTCGAAATCAGCATCCGCCAGTTGCTCGGGAGTCGGAAACAACCGGTGCTCCTCCCCCGAGTCGTCGACAAAGGATTCGCCATAGCGGGCCACCACCCGCCCGGCGATGGTGGTGGCGGCAGCGACCGAGATCTGCTGGCCGAGAATCGCCCGCAAAGCGTATTCGAACGGGTCCCAGGCTCCGGGCAGGCGCACGCCCGGTGTGCGGGCAATCTCCCGCGCGAGCAGCGGGTCCGCGGCCAGCTGCGCGGTGATCTCCGCTGTGTCCGCGTCCAGGTCGAACAGCCGGCGCAGACGCTGGTTCAGCAGGTAGAGCGCCGCGCCGCCCTCCCCGGAGATCTCCACCACCAGGCGGTTCCTCGACCCCTGGTCGCGCACCCGCAGCACACCGCGCACCCCGTCCAGCGCAAAGCTGCGCCGGTACACATCGCCCTCCACCTGCTCCACACCGGCGAGAGCCCGGGCGCGGAAAAACGTCAGCAATTCCCGCCAGTGAAACGGCGGTCGGTAGTGGAGGTAGAGGCGGATGCCCGAAGCCCCGGCGCCACCCGCCTCCCCCTCCACCGATTCCCGGCGCACCTCCGAGGGGGTGCGCCGGTAGATCTGTTTGAACACCCCGTTGAAGCGGCGCAGGCTGTTGAAGCCGGACTCGTAGGCAATCTGCGACACCGGCAGGCCGGTATCCCGCAGCAGCCCGAACGCGAACAGCGCCCGCTCCGCCTGCCACACCGCCAGCGGGCTCACCCCCAGGTGCTCCGCGAACAGCTGGCGCAAGTAACGGCTGCTGACCCCGAGCCGGTCTGCCAGCGTCTCGATGGACTGGGCCTCCCGCTCAGCGCGCATCAGCTTCAGCGCCCGTTGCACCGTGGTGGACACCAGCCCCCAGGCCGGACTGCCCGGCGCCGCGTCCGGCCGGCAGCGCAGGCAGGGCCGATAGCCCGCGTTCGCCGCCTCAGCGGCGGTGGCGTAGTAGGTGACGTTGCGCTCCAGCGGCGGCCGCGCGGGGCAGATGGGCCGGCAGAAGATCCGGGTGGTTTTCACCGCGGTAAAGAATCGCCCGTCGAACCGCCGGTCGCGGGCGAGGCGGGCGCTGGAACAGATACTGTGGTCGAGTTGCACGGCAATCTCCTCTGGTTGCGGGCCAGTTTAGGAGCAGGCGGCATCGTGTACTAGTCATTTTCGGAAGTGACAGAAAGGAGATTCTGTGTCGCGTCTGGCCGGAAAGGAGAGCGAGCACAAAGACTGAGGAGTCGATATGAAAACGGCCGGTGTTCTCGCGGATGAACAGCAGGGCACTGTTCACCTGCGGACCAATGGCAACGGCCCACAAACGGGGCCGTGCCAGCGGCTTTATCCTATTTCAGGCCCAGCACTTCCCTGCCCTGGATAAAGGTGACGTCCACCGGAATATCCGCTTCCGACAGGCGGTCCAGGTCGGCCTGGAGTTCGGCGCCGACCACGCCCTTGCTGTCCAGCAGCTGTTTGGCTTTGGGGTAGTCGCCGTCGCCCTGGATGGTGAGGATCAGGTTCGACAGTTTGGTCATCGCGTCCTGCATCTTGTCGAAATCCACACTGTACTCGCCGGTTTCGGCATCGCGGGTAAAGGCGCCCTGCTCCTTGAAGAAGTTGAAGCGCATCATATTGGCCTTGCCGTGGGCGCTGGCCGCGCCGAAGCGCACGCTGCGGAAGATGCTGGCGAGGAAGGTGACGTAGTTGTCCATCAGTTCGCCGTCTTCCAGTTCGCCCTTCTCGTGCAGCTCGGTCACCATATACAGGCCGAGGATATCCGCCTTGCCCTCTTCCAATGCGGAGGAGGACTCCTTCAATGCCTGGCGCACATTGCTGCCGTCGGTAACGGTTTTCTTGATGCCCAGGCCGTGGGCCACTTCGTGGAACATGGTGTTGGCGAAGAACGCCGGGAAGGTGATGTGCTTGCGCTGGTCGTCGGCAATCAGCAAATCGCTGATGGGCACCAGTATCTTGTCGAACTTGGCGCGCATGGCGTTCTTCAGCTGCAGGCGGCGGGTGCCCTTGGCCAGTTGCACTTCTTCGTCGTTGGGCAGGTTGATGGCGATGGTCTTGGAGCCGGCGTTGCTGTGGCCCGCGTAGTAGAGCACATCGTAGGCATTCAGGTCGGAGTCGGTACCCGGTGTTTCCGATTTGTATTTCTCCGCTACCGGCAGGCCCTTTTGCAGTTCCGGCAGGAAGGCGGCGAACCTGGCCAGCTTTTCGCTCCACTCTTTATCCTTCAGCAGCACATAAGCCTCGTAGGCAGTGCGGTAGGCGAACAGCTGGTCCTCGTAGTTTTCGATGGGGCCGATCACCACGTCGATTTCGTTGTTCTTCATATCCATCCAGGCCATATCGCTGGGACGGAAGTCGTCGCTCACCAGGGCGTCGGCGCGCAGGCGCAGATAGTTGGCGAACTCCTCGTCCTTCGCCAGCCCGCCGGCCTCGCGCAGGATTTCTGCGGCGCGGGTCAGCTGATCCTTGTAGGCCTGGCTGTAGGGCACCAGTTCCAGCTTGCCCTCCGTGTTGCGGCGCACCAGGGAGTAGAGGCCATCCTTGCCGGGCTGTTTCCAGGCCTCGAATTCGGCTTTGGTCATATCCGCGGGGTAGAAGTTGGCCCCCAGCGGTTTGGGTCCGTAGCCTTCGATAAAGGGCTCGTTGTTGTTCAGGCGGTCCCAGGGACCGTAATTGATTTTGGCAAATTCGCGTTTGCGGCTGTCCTCGATACTGGACAACAGCTCCTCCGCAGGGCCGTAGGATTGCAGCCAGAAGAGGCGGTCCATGATCTTGCTGGCGTCGATCAGCAGGCCGATCATCTGCCGCTGGTTGTCGGAGAGATCGGAGAGGTCCGCATTCAGGACCACCGGCGCATAGATATCGAAGCGGTCGTCGGCGTTTTCCACCGGCTGTTTTTTAGCCGCCGGTACCGTTTCCGATTCGACGATACGGGCTTCAGTTTCAGCCTGTTCCGTGTTTTCCGCCTGCTTCTCCCGCGGCGAGCAGGCGCACACAAAAATCAGTGCCAGCAGTGTGGCGACAATCTGTACAGTTTTTATCGGCGTTTTCATAGGAATTGTGCCTGTCGTTATCTTTACTCCGGCGCCACATTAGTCCGGCGCCATTGTTTTATCAAGAAGGGGGAATGGTCAGTCCAGGTTGTAAGAACTCCGTTTCAAATGAGGTTCTCATTAACTCGTCGTTCCGGCGCAGGCCGGAACCCAGGAGCCACTAGACTGGATACCGGTGAGCAGAGTATCTACGCGGATGACACGGCGGAAGGCAACACCTCCCCACTGTGCTCCTCCTGCTGCATCCGCCACAGCGCCGCGTAGTGGCCGTCCCGGGCCAGCAGCTCGCCGTGGGCACCCCGCTCGACGATACGACCCCGGTCCATCACCAGGATCACATCCGCGTCCACCACCGTGGACAGCCGGTGGGCGATCACCAGGGTAGTCTGCTCGCGGGCGATCTCCCCCATGGCGGCGAGAATGCCCCGTTCGGACCGGCTGTCCAGGGATGAGGTGGCCTCGTCGAACACCATGATCGGGGGCCGCTTGAGCAGTGCGCGGGCGATGGCCACCCGCTGTTTCTCACCGCCGGAGAGTTTCAGCCCGCGCTCCCCCACCAGGGTATCCGCCCCTTCCGGCAGTTGCCGGATAAAGTCGTCAAGCTGCGCGTGGCGTATCGCCTCCATTACTTCCTCATCGCTGGCATTCACGCGGCCGTAGCGCACGTTTTCCAGAATCGACTGGTTGAACAGCACCGCGTCCTGGGGCACCACGCCGATGGCGCGCCGCAGCGACTGCTGGTCGACCTCGCGGATGTCCCGACCGTCGATCAGGATGCGACCATCGTTGACGTCGTAAAAGCGGAACAGCAACTTGAACAGGGTGGACTTGCCGGCGCCGCTGGCGCCGACGATGGCGACTTTCTGCCGCGGCGCCACCGAGAAGCTGACGCCGCGGAGAATTTCCCGGTCCTCGCGGTAGCCGAAGTGCACCTCCTCGAAATCGATGCGGCCGCTGCGCACCTCCAGCTCACGAGCATCGGGGTTATCGCTTACCGCCGGCTCCACCGTGAGCAGGGCGAACATTTTCTCGATATTCGCCAGGGCGCCCTTCATTTCCCGGTAGACAAAACCGAGAAAATTCAGCGGGATAAAGATCTGCATCATGATGGCGTTGATCAGCACAAAGTCGCCAATCGTCATCGCGTCGCGGGTCACATTGACGGCGGCAAGCACCATGGCGCCACACATGGCGCTGGCGATAATCAAAGCCTGACCCGCGTTGAGGCCGAACAGGGATAGACGGTTCTTGCGCCGCGCGGATTCCCAGAAAGCCAGCTCGCGGTCGTAGTGGCGCGCCTCGTGGGTTTCGTTGCCGAAATATTTCACCGTCTCGTAGTTGAGCAGGCTGTCCACCGCGCGGCTGCTGCTCTGGGATTCCGCCTGGTTCAGTTCGCGCACGAAGCGGGTGCGCCACTCGGTGGCCACCACGGAAAAACCGATATAGGCCACCACTGCGCCCAGTACCAGCAGCGCGAAGGCGGCGCTGTAGTTCCACCACAACAACCCCACCACCATGGCGATTTCCACCAGTGTGGGCACTATGTTGAACACCATAAAGCGCATCAGGAAACCGATGCCCGCATTGCCGCGCTCGATATCCCGCGACAGGCCACCGGTGCGGCGGTTGAGGTGGAAATCCATATCCAGCCTGTGCAGGTGCTCGAACACCTCCAGCCCCACCCGGCGCTGGGCGCGCTCGGTCACGCGGCCGAAAACCGTATCGCGCAGTTCGCCGAACAACACGCTGGAAAAACGCACCGCACCGTAGGCCAGCAGCAACCCCAGCGGCAGCGCGACGGCCTGGGCCGCGCCGCCGGCGTTGTCCAGATCGTCGACGATATGCTTGAGCAGAAACGGCAGCCCCACCCCCGCCACCTTGGCCCCCACCAGGCACAGCAGCGCCAGCGAGACCGCGCGCTTGAATTCCAGCAGGTAGGGGAACAGGGACTTCAGTGCGCCCCAGTGCACTTGGTCCAGGGCGATATCGGATTTGGGTCTGGGCATGGCTCTCTCGCGAATAACTGGCGCGCATTATACGCACGCGGTTGACAGCAATGCGGTAAGGGTAGGCCCTCAAGCAAGCTTGAGGTCAACAGGCTTCCGGCGGCGGGACCGGCACAGCGCTGACTGAAAACTGGGATCGCGGCCATGGGCCGCTCCTACAGGCAAGAGCAATGCGGCTCGCCTTAATTCAGTGCCCGCAGCGGCACATCGTCCCGACGGCCTATGGGCGCATCCAGTACCTTGACCAGGAACTCGGTCAGCACGCCAGCGGTAAAACCCCAGATTTCGTAGCCGCGGTAGAGATAGGCGGGGAGGTAAACGGCGCGCTGGTCGATAGTGATCCGGTCGGTGCGGATACGGGGATCGGCCAGGAAGAACGACAGCGGCACGCGGAAAATCGCATCCAGTTCGCCGGGGTTGGGGGTCAGGTTCACATCGGGGGAAACCACGCCCACCCAGGGAGTAACCTGTACCTGCCAGCGGGTGCTGCGCGACCACAGCGGGCCCAGCAGGCGAATCTGGCCGGCGGGGAGCCCGATCTCCTCTTCGGTTTCCCGCAGGGCGGTGAACTCCAGCGAGGGGTCGGTTTCGTCCCAGCGGCCACCCGGCAGGGACACTTCCCCGGAGTGGGTGGAGAGGTGGCGGGCGCGAAGAGTGAGGATGACCTGTGGGTCCGGCTCTTCGGTCAGCGCCAGCAATACTGCGGCATGCCCTTGAAGATCGGGACCTTTCGGCACCTTTTCCACCAATTGACCGCGTAATTTGGCAAGTTTGTCTTCGATTACATCCAACATAGGGTCACGCTCATACCACCAAATCATAAGGTGGCTGTACAAACTATACGCTAAAGCCAAAAGTGATCAAATTGACTGCTCCCGTTACCTGTCACCTCCGCCCCTACCAACCACAATACGACTCATAAAACCACTATAGGCAGCATAAGCATCGTAGGTTGCGCCAACAACAACCCTCTAGCCCATCATTGTTTTCTCGCTCCTGGCCGACGGCAACACTGCTGTAATCGGCCTGCCCTCTTCACACTATCTATGGTAATTCACCTGTTGATTGATGTACCTCAATTCAACCTTGTTTGCCCTATCTATACTCCCCGTGTGTTATCCCGGCGACAGAGGTCTGCGGGCTTTAGTGAACAGATTCCATACCAACAGAATCAAAGTAAAAAGGCGGGTCAACAAATGTCCAGGACTATGAAAGCTGCCGTTGTACATGAATTTGGCAAACCGTTACCCATCGAGGAAGTGACGGTTCCCAATGTTTCTCCAGGAAAAGTTCTTGTCAGAATAGAAGCCTCCGGCGTTTGCCATACCGATTTGCATGCCGCGGCAGGGGATTGGCCGGTCAAGCCCAATCCGCCATTTATTCCCGGGCACGAAGGGTCCGGTGTTGTGGTTCAGGTCGGTGAAGGCGTAAAGATCGTCAAAGAGGGGGACCGGGTCGGGGTACCCTGGCTGCACACCGCCTGCAGGCACTGTCACCATTGCGTAACAGGTTGGGAGACTCTCTGTGGAGAGCAGTCGAATACCGGTTATTCCGTCAATGGCTGCTTTGCCGAGTATGTGCTGGCGGATGCTGATTATGTCGCCCGTCTGCCCAGAGGGTTGGCGTTCGACAGTTCCGCCCCGATTCTCTGCGCCGGGGTAACGGTTTATAAAGGCTTGAAGGAAACCGAATGCAGGCCCGGAGAAACTGTCGTGATTTCAGGTATTGGCGGACTCGGGCATATGGCCGTTCAGTACGCCAAAGCCATGGGGATGAAAGTGATTGCGGTGGATATCGACGATGAAAAGCTGAAACTGGCCAGTTCCCTGGGGGCGGATTTGACCCTCAACGCTAAAAATACAGATCCGGTAACTGAAGTGCAGAAGCAAGTGGGCGGCGCCAACGGCGTGTTGGTTACTGCTGTTTCCGGCAGTGCATTTACACAGGGGGTGGGAATGCTGGGACGTCACGGCACCATGGTGCTCAATGGCCTGCCTCCGGGCACTTTCGACCTCGATATCTTTGACACAGTGCTATCGCGCAAAACCATCCGCGGCTCAATTGTCGGTACCCGTGCGGACCTCGAAGAGGCGCTGGAGTTTGCCGGGGACGGCAAAGTGGAATCCCACTTCACCACTGAGCCTATCGACAACATCAACAGTATTTTTGAACGCATGAGGGAAGGAAAAATCGAAGGCCGGATCGTAATGACCCTTTAGCTGACAGACCTCAGGAAAACCTAGTGGACGGGTGCCTGGTGGGGGTCTGGCGTGGCCTTCACCAGCCGCCGCGGCAGCGGACATACATGGCCTTCCCGATTGTTCGCGCCCCGGCTCGATTGCTGATCCCCGGCCCGCCCTGGATCAAGGCTCCCACAGACTGACGGCCGGCGCGGACGCGGTTATACTGGCGCCATGAAATTCTGCAGTCACTGCGGCAGCGATGTCGTCACGTTCTCCATTCCCCAGGGCGATGACCGCCCCCGCCACCTGTGCGGGAATTGCGGCGCGATCCACTATATCAACCCCCGCGTCATCGTCGGCGTGCTTCCCTACCTCGGTGACCGGGTGCTGTTGTGCAAGCGCGCCATAGAGCCGCGCCTGGGGCTCTGGACCCTGCCGGCGGGTTTTATGGAAAACGGCGAGACCAGTGAGGAGGGGGCACTGCGGGAGTCCTGGGAGGAGGCGCGGGCGAACATTCGCGTGGATGGTCTCTATACCGTCTACGACATTCCGCATATCAACCAGCTGTACCTGATCTACCGCGGCGAACTCACCGACACGGATTTCGGCCCCGGGCCCGAGTCACTGGAGGTTGCGCTGTTCCAGGAGAATGAAATTCCCTGGGAAGAAATTGCCTTTCCGATTATGCAGCGGGCCCTTGAGCACTATTTCGAGGACCGCAAGGGGAGCGGCTATCCCCTGCATCGCGGCGTTATCCACCGCAAACTATAAACGAATGCAGAAAAGCAGGGACGAACCTTTGTTCGCCCCCGGAGGCTAATACGGATCAACCACAGCGCTCATCCAATTTCCACAGATCGAACGCCGGCTCCTCATAGGGATGTGCCTCGCGCAGCGCGGCCAGCGCTGCGTCCACCAACTCGTCGGCGCACACCATCTCCACCCGGTACTCCGATACCTGCTCCACTACACCGATCTCGCCGATAAAAGGCTGGCTGCCGGCCTGCGGACGGAACTGGCCGGTGCCCGGCACCTGCCAGCAACAGCAGTCGTAGTCGCCGATCCGCCCCGCGCCGGCGGCGAACAGTGCGGTTTTCACCTTCTCCAGGTGGGTTTCGGGAATATAGATGCAGAGTTTATACATAGCCTTCCTGTGCGCTGTAGGAGCGGCCGCTGGCCGCGACCGGATTTGGAACAAGCCCACCATCGATCGCGGCCAGCGGCCGCTCCTACAAGGTCGACTTGGTTCGACTTAATAAAGCAGGGTCATCAGCTTGCGCTGGTACTGTGTCGCCAGCGGATCACCAGCCCCCAGGCTCTTCACCATATCCAGATAGGCCTGCCTGGCGGCGCCGTCGGCAAAATTCATATCGCGGCGCAGGATATCCAACAGCAGGTCCAGCGCCTCCTGGTGGCGCTGGTTCTGGCTGTACTGTATCGCCAGCTGGTAGGCGGAATCGAAATCCTGCGGATTTTTTTCCAGCGCCTGCTGCAAAGCTTTGATCTCCGGGGAGTCTGCCGCCTGCTGCTTGAGTTCCAGCTGCGACATCAGCTGCTGGTAGTCGCTGTCCTGGTCCGCCAGCATGATCTTGCCCAGCACCGTCTCCGCCTCCTGGGTACGATTCTGCTCCAGCAGCACCGCCGCCAATTGCTTGGCAATATCCGCGCGCTCATCGGACTCGCTGTAAGCCTGGCGCAGGACCGGCAGTGCCTCGTCCAGCCTGTTCTCCCCCACCAGCGCCTGGGCCTGCTGCAGTTTCAGGTCCCAGGGTTTGGGCAGGTACCTGTCCAGCATTTCGCGGATCTGTTTCTCCGGCTGAGCGCCGGCGAAACCGTCCACCGGCTGGCCGTCCTTCAGCACCATCACCGTGGGCAGGCTGCGCACGCCCAACTGGCCCGCCAGCATCTGCTCGGTGTCCGCATTGACCTTGGCGAGCAGGAACTGGCCGTCATATTCCCTGGCCAGCTTCTCCAGCACCGGCATCAGCTGCTTGCAGGGTTCGCACCAATCGGCCCAGAAATCCACCACCACCGGGCGTTGCATGGATTCCTCGATCAGTACCTGCTGGGCGTTCTGCGCCGTTACGTCGACTATAAATTCGTTCACAACTACTCCTGATTCATTTATCGGTAGACCTCATCCGGTCCGTAAGCCAGTTCCAGGGCTTCGCGTTCGACCTTCCGCAGCCCTTTGACCACCAGCCCGTAGGACCTGTCTATCATCCTCTCTATTTCATAGTTCGGCACACTGCCGTCCAGCAACACCGTGTTCCAGTGCTTCTTGTTCATATGGTAACCGGGCAGCACGCCCGGGAAAATATCCCGCAGTGCCTGGGCCTCTTCAGGATCGCATTTGAGGTTGATGCTGGACACGCCCTTGCGGGCGCTCAGCAGGGCAAACATCTTGTCCTTTATCTTGAAAACCGCTGCATTCGGGCCGAACGGGAAGTCCTCGACAGCCTCGGGCCGGGAGAGAAGGTAATCACGCGCGGCGTCGTAGTCCATCGCCCTCTCCTACCAGTTAAGGGAAGAGGGCAGCCGCGGCGACGATAGCAGTTTGCCAAAGCGCTGCCAGCGTTCATCGGCAGAATCCGAGCCCTGCTCCACATAGTCCGCCACCAGTTGCTTTCCCCAGTTGTAGTTGATCACATAGGCGCCGTAGGCATCCACGAAACGCAGGCGCTGCCTGGCCTTTTCCGGGCTCATCAGGCTGTATTGCTGGAATAATTCCACCACCTTGTCGCCGTCGATTTCACCGTTGATATATTGGCGAGCGATCTCGTTGCCGGCGAAGCTGAGTTTTTCGATCAGCTCCAATACACGATCGTATTTCTCTGCATCGGCCGGATTCAGTCCCGCGAGCGGGTACAGCACTGCCTTTTCAAACTCAATCTTTTCCCCGCCGGGAAATGCCAGCTCGATACCGTAGTTTGCGCTGCCTTCGGCGATCAGGGATTGCGGGCTGAATAGCGGGTAGACGCTGTACTCCACCCAACCGCGTCTATTCACCAGCTCGTCTTCCAGCAGTGCATTGTAGGTGTGGTGACCGGGGTAACCTTCGTGGCAACCGAGGTCTATGGCGCGGTCGATCATGATCGGCAATTCGGTGTTCACCTGGATCAGGCTCTGCGCATTGCCCTGGTACCAGTTGTAGCCGCTCCAGGGTTTGTCGGTGACATATTCCAGCACGAAATTCTCGTTGGCTGGCAGCTGGATATGTTTTTTCGTGCGCTCGCGGCAGGCGTCGATGGCCGCGCCGAATACGGCTTCCAATTTGTCTGTGGGAATTTCAAACTGCATCCTGAATTCCTGCACCCGCAAGTGCAGCGGCTGGTCGCCGGGCAGCAGCTCATCCAGCTCTGCGAGAACCGGCTCAAACTCGGTAAAATTCTGTTTCGGCGGCCGGGTGTCGTAGAGCAACTTTGCCTCGCGGTCGAAATTGCGCTGGCCGGCACCGGCCAGCCTCTCCGCGTGGGCAATAACCGCGCGCAGTTGGGTCTTCAGGTAGTGCGCGCGGAGGCTTTCCAGGGAACCGTCCGCGGGGATTGCCCTGGGCAACTGTTGCATCAGTTCTTTCGCGCGTTGGGCGATATTCGCAGGCGAGGCTTTGCTTTGCGCCGCCTTGTTCTTCCACTCTTCCGGGCCGTAATAGGCGTCCACATAACTCTTGTCGTGATTACCCAGTTCCAGTACCAGTTGCACATATTCCCGGGCCATCCGATCCATACCCGCCTCCCCTGTCTCTGCGGTTTCCGCCTGCTCCGCTACCCCGTCATCGACCACCGCCTCGCCGGCCATTTCCTCTTTCTTGCCACCGCAGGCGCTCATGGCCAGCAATACTGCCATCAGAGGTAACAGTTTGTGCAGTGCACAAAAAAAATTCATACCGATGCCCTTATTGTTGGAAAGTTATTATCCTAGCGAAATTCCCTCCAGGTGTAACCGGCGGATTACCCAACCGCGGCACCACATCGTCCTCCAGGAGCCCATCAGCGACTGTCAAAAGCGATCGGCGGACGCCGCCCGCCAGTCCCGGGCATATTCCGGAGGCAGGTCGTTCTCCAGCAGCTGGCCGGGCCGGAGCTGTGGATACAGGTCTGCGTAGGGTTGGGCGGGCCCGTATTCGGGGCGGTGAAAAATCAAGTCCGGGGAAAGTTCATCCGGGTGCGCACAGCCCAGCGCCGCGGTCAATTTAAGAAAGGCGTCGATGGTGCCGCGGTGAAAATTTCGTACCCGTACGCCCTTGGAATGGACATCAACTGCGCGCACTCGCCGCGGGTCCTGAGTGGTGACGCCGGTGGGGCACTTGTTGGTGTGGCAACGCCGTGCCTGAATGCAACCGACGGCAAACATGAACGGCCGCGCGGCGTTGCAGGCGTTGGCTCCCAGCGCGTGCTTGACCACCATATCGAAGCCCATGGCCACCTTGCCGCTGGCGATAATGCGGATATCGTCGCGCAGGCCAGTGCCCACCAGGGCGTTGTGGACAAACGGCAGAGCGTCATTGATATAAGAGCCGAGACGGTCGGTGAACTCCGTGGGAGCCGCGCCAGTGCCACCCTCCGCGCCATCCACGGTGATAAAGTCCGGCAATATGCCGGTTTCACGCATGGCTTTGCAGATTCCCATAAACTCGGAACGCCAGCCCAGGCACAGCTTGAATCCGACAGGCTTGCCGCCGGCCAGCTCACGTACCCCGGCGATAAATTCCAGCAGGCCGGTGGGGGTATCGAATTCCGGATGGCTGGGCGGAGAAAGGCAATCCCTTCCCATCTCGATGCCGCGTGTGCGGGCAATCTCCTCGGTGATTTTGACCGCGGGCAGCAAACCGCCGTAGGAAGGCTTGGCGCCCTGCGAGAGCTTGATCTCGATCATCTTTACATGTTCGTTCGCCGCCTTCTCCGCAAACTCTTGTGCATCGAAGCGCCCTGTCTTTGTTCGGCAGCCAAAATACGCCGAACCCAGTTCCCAGATGACGTCCGCCCCGTATTCCAGGTGGTAGGGGCTCAACCCGCCTTCACCCGTGTTGTGGGCGAAACCACCGAGAGCAGCGCCGCGGTTCATGGCTCGAATGGCGTTGGCGGACAGGGACCCGAAACTCATCGCCGAAATATTCAGGCGCGAACCGTGGTAGGGTCTGTCGCACTGGGGGCCGCCAAAGACGATTCGACCGGCGGATTCATCGAGTTCTCTTACCACCAGCGAATGCCGGGCAAAATCGAAACCGGCGTTTTCAACATCCTGTATGGTTCCGAAAGCCGAGATGTCCGGCTTTCCGTCGGCACGGGCGTTGACGGTGTTGCGTTGTTCCCGGTTAAAGGGCCGGCCGCTGGTTTCCGATTCAAAGAAATACTGACGCAATTCGGGTCGGAGAAACTCGAGCAGATAGCGCAGGTGTCCGATCACCGGATAATTGTTCAAGACATTGTGGCGGGAAAAAACGTCGTAGATACCTATGGCTATAAGAGGGAGGACCACGCCCAGCAACCACCACGCCGGCGGCCAGAACCATCCCCCGGCTGCCACCAACAGAGGGGTGAGCACGGCAAGATAATAGAAGACCGTTCGCACCATCGGTTCGGCTCAGCCGTTACGCCGGGGCGGAAGACAAAGTTTGTGCCGGCGGCGGCAATGGCGATACACGTGATATCTCCTTTCTTACTTCACCCTTGGCGGAAGGACAAGCGGTGGCCAACTGCGTAGTTATTTTTACGGCACTTCGACGAGCCAACTATAGCCCTCTCACGGACAAACACCAACCTCTCCGGGTTTCTTGAAACAGCCCAGGAATGCCTGCACCTTGCGCTTGCGGCGCATATCGCGGTGGGTCACAGTCGGGGACGAACACAGCCCCAAGCGGGCTGCGCGATCCGGTGGAGCCCACCTCCCGCACCGTACGGCTAAGCGTGGAACCCGAAACGGAAGCAACCGCAGTCTGCCCCAATGGCACTATGCTTAAACGACAAACTTTCAGTCAATGGCGCTGGATTCCGGCGCCTTTTTATATCTCCAGATGCCCCAGGCCAGCTTTCGCTTTTACCGGGAACTGAACGACTTCCTTCCGCGGGCGCAGCGGCAATGCACGCTCACCCTCACCTTTGGAGTGCCCGGCTCAGTCAAGGACGCCATCGAAAGCCTCGGCGTGCCCCACACAGAGGTTGACCTGATACTGGCCAATGGCGAATCGGTGGATTTCAATTATCGGGTACAGGACGGCGACCGCATCAGCGTCTACCCCCAGTTCGAACGCCTGGATATAACGCCACTCACCCGTCTGCGCTCCCAACCGTTGCGCGAACCGCGCTTCGTACTCGACTGCCACCTGGGACGCCTGGCGCGCTACCTGCGTATGCTGGGGTTCGACACCCTGTACCGGCCCGATTACCACGACGATACGTTGCTGCAGATATCCCTGAAACAAAAGCGCATCCTGCTCACCCGCGACCGCGGCCTGCTCAAGCGGAGCGAGCTGGAGCACGGCTATTACGTCCGCGCCACCAAGCCCCGCCAACAGCTGGCCGAAGTGGTGCAGCGGCTGCAACTGGAGCGCAGGGCTCTTCCCTTTTCCCGCTGTATCGCCTGCAACGGCACCCTGGCTGCGGTGACGAAAAGAGCGGTGGAACCGCTGCTGCCGGAGAATACCCGGCACTATTTTCACGAATTCTTCCAGTGCAGGGACTGCCGGCGCGTCTACTGGAAAGGCAGCCATTTCGAACGCATGCAGTTGCTGGTACAGGAAGTGCTGCAACACACCGGCGATAGCAGCGAACCGCCAGCATGACATTTTCCCAGGAGTACTTCACGGGCAATGGTAAAGTTTCCATTGCATTTTGGGACTTATTTGGTTATTTTTCCCATAACGAGCGGCTATTTATCCCAGAGTGGAGGTGGAGACGGTCTATGCACAAGATCCAGGTTGATCCGGAACACGCCCTGGCAGAGGGCTTTTTCGGCGCCGCCGCGGCCCTCGGGCTCGGCAATACCGAACTGATGGCGGTGCTGGGACTTAGCCGCTCCTCCCTGGGCCGCCTCAAGCAGGGGGGCACCATAGATCCCTGCTCCAAGACCGGCGAGATCGCCATGCTGGTGATCCGCATCTACCGCTCCCTGGTGCCGCTGAACGGCGGCGATACCGCCAACATCCGCCACTTCATGCAAACCTACAACCACCATCTGGGCGGCCGCCCGGTGGAACTTATCCAACGCATCGACGGCCTCGCGCGAACCTGTAACTACCTGGACGCCATTCGGGGCGCAGCTTGAGCACCTCGGGACACGGCTCGAATATCTGGGCCGAGGCGCAGGGAGAGCGCTACATCCGTCCGCTGGACGGCCAGTGCTGGCGCATCGTGGAAAGCCAGCGCCAAGTGGCCACGGTGTCGATCACCAGCAGCCTGGAGAGCCAGGCAGTACTGGAGGAACTGCTGGAAACCCACAGCAAGCCGCCCCTGCCACCGGCAGCCGCCGACCTGCACTACCTGCTCGGCTCACCCTTCCGTTATCCGCCATTGCTCTGGGGCTCCCGTTTCGGCCGGCACTTCGAGCCGGGAATATTCTACGGCGCAGTGCAGATAGATACCGCCCTCGCGGAGTGCGCCTTCTATCGTTTTGTATACCTGTCCGGCATGGATACCCCGCCCCCCAACCGCATCGACACCCAGCACACCGCCTTCACCCTGCGCTACAGCTGCGAGCGGGCCGTACTGCTGCAGCAGCCGCCGTTCAACCGCTATCCGTCCCTCAGTTCCCCCTCGAGCTACCGCGACAGCCAGGCTCTGGGCAGCGAAATGCGCGAGCTCGGGGTGCAGCTGGCGCAGTATGTCTCCGCACGGGACCGGTGCGGCGGCATCAACGTGGCTATTTTCGATCCCACAGCACTGGTGAGCAGGCGCCCGGCGCGGGAGACGGGTATCTATTCCCAGGCCACTATCGATCGCGTCGAATTCAAGGTGGGCAGCCGCCTGTACCAATTTGCCCGCAGCCAGTTCGAAGTGGACGGCCGGTTGCCGATGCCGCCCTCTTAATCAACCCCGCTATACTGGCCTAGCCCCCTTCCCTCCGTTGCTCGATCTCCTCTTCTTCCGGTTCGAATTCCTCCGACACCGGCGCCCTGCGCAATACCACGAAACCCGCAATGCCGGCGATCACCGACGCCAGCAATACACCGGCCTTGGCCTGCACCAGCAGTTCGGGATTGCCGGGAAAAGCCAGTTCGGAAATAAAGATCGACATGGTAAAGCCGATCCCTCCCAACAGCGCCACGCCGACAATATGGTGAAAGCTGGCGGCGGTGGGCAGCGTGCCAAACCCCAGCTTCCAACCCAGCCAGGTGGCGCCGACGATCCCCACCAGCTTGCCCAGCACCAGGCCGCAGATCACCCCCAGGGTCACCGGATTGAATACCGCGGCGGTACTGGTAAAGCTGTCCACGGGAATGCCGGCATTGGCCAGGGCAAAAATAGGGATCACCAGAAAAGCCACCGGTATATGCAGGCGTGTCTCCATGCGCTGCAATGGCGACTGCGCCATAGTGACTCCATTGCCCAGCGCGTTCACCCGCGCGCGCAGGGCGTCGTTGGCGATGATCCTGTCGCCGGGGCGAAAGCAGCGGTCAAAGCTGCGGATAATATCCTTGACGAAAGTGCTGAATGCCACTGGATCGTACTTCGGCCGGGCCGGGATGGCCATAGCGGTGACCACCCCCGCCAGGGTGGCGTGCACACCGGTGAGATGCAGCTCGTACCAGAGTAAAACACCCACAAAGATATACGCGGGAGAGCGACGTACGCCGGCGAATTTCAGCAACCAGAGGATTACCACCAATATACCCGCCACCCCCAGCGCCACCATATTGACGCTGTCGGTGTACCAGATGGCGATCACCAGTATCGCGCCCAAGTCATCGACGATGGCCAACGCCACCAGGAAGGTCACCACCGCCCGCGGCACCCGGTTGCCCAGCAGGGCGATACAGCCCACCGCGAAGGCGATATCCGTGGCCATGGGGACCCCCCAGCCCCGCTCGCCCTCGGTACCGCTGTTGAAAGCTGCGTAGATCAGCGCCGGCACCAGCATGCCGCCGACGGCCGCCATCACCGGCAGCACCGCATGTTTCAGGTCCGACAGCTCGCCCACCAGAAACTCTCGCTTGAGTTCCAGGCCTACGAGAAAGAAGAAGATGGCCATCAGGCCGTCGTTGATCCAATGGTGCAGGCTGAGGGAGAAGTCCCAGCCACCGGCATTCAGGCTAACGGGCAGTTCCAGCAGGTGTTCATAGCCTTCCTGCAACGGGGAATTGGCTATGATCAGGGCAATCACCGCGCAGGTTATCAACAGCAGGCCGCTGCTGCTCTGGCGGTGAATAAACTCCTCGAAGGGCGTTACCAGGCGCCCAAAGGCCCCCTCCAGAGGTGCCTGGAAAACTCTCCCCTTGCGAACCCTGAATTTGCCCAGAACGCCTTTCGCCATCTACCGCCCCTCCCGTATCCACTAAGCATAGAGCTTCTCAACGGTGGGGGCGGAGGTTAGCATGGCATCCACTTCATCCATTGCCGACAGAACTTCATCACCATTTATGACTCGACTGGATCTGCTACTGGTACAGCGCCACCTGGCCAGTTCCCGCACCCACGCCAAGAAGCTGGTGGATGCCGGCCGGGTATGGCTCGCCAGTGGCGCCGGCTGGCAACCGGCGCAGAAAGCCGGGCAGCCGGTGGGCGAGGACTGGGAGCTGCGGGTGGAGCCGTTGCCGGAAGACCGCTATGTCTCCCGCGCCGGGCTCAAGCTGGCGGCAATCCTGGACTACACAGGTCTGGACCCGCGCGGCTGGCGCGCCCTGGATGTGGGCTGCTCCACCGGCGGTTTCAGCGACTGCCTGCTACAGCGCGGCGCGGAGCTGGTAGTGGGGGTGGACGTGGGGCGCGGCCAACTGGCGCAGAAACTGCGCGACGAGCCCCGCATGCGGCTGTTCGAGGGCGTGAATGCCCGCAATCTGGAGGCCGCACAACTGGCGCCCTATGGCAACGGTGGTTTCGACGCCATTGTGATGGACGTGTCGTTTATCTCCCAAACCCTGATACTGCCCCGTCTGCCGGCACTGTTGAAGCCCGGCGGTCACCTGCTCAGTCTGGTAAAACCCCAGTTCGAGGTGGGGCCGGAACATATCGGCAAGGGCGGGCTGGTGCGGGACGAAAAGCTCTATCCCCAGGTGCGGGAAAAAATCACCGCTCTGTGCGAATCGCTGGGACTGGAAGTGGAGGCCTATATCGACAGCCCGATCAAGGGCGGGGACGGCAACCGGGAATTTCTGCTCTGGGCACAGAAGGCCAGGGAAAACCTTCTGTAGGAGCGGCGGGGCGGCCATCCGCCGTTGGCCGCGATCTGCTTCGCCAACGACAATGCCGCTCGCGGCCAACGGCCGCTCCTACAACAAGAAGAGCTTCCAACCGCGGTTACAGGATTTCCGTCACCACCTCGGTCTTCACCGAATTGGCGATAAAGCACTGCTCGTGAGACTGGTGATGGATCTTTTCCAACTGCTCGCGGGAGGGCTGCCTATCCCCGGAAAACTCGATCTGCGGGCGCAGGGTCACGCGGGTCATCGCCATCCTGCCGTCGGCATCCTTTTCCATCACCCCCACCGCCTCATCGCGGTATTGGTCCACGACAAATCCCCGCTTGGCGGCAATGGCGAGAAAGAACAGCATATGGCAGCTGGAGAGTGCGGCCACGAACGCCTCTTCCGGGTCCACATTCTCCGCTACCGAAAGGGGCAGTGGCACCACGTGGGGTGAAGAAGAAGCGGGCACTTCCAGACCGCCGTCAAACTGCCAGACGTGGCCGCGGCTGTACCGGTTGTCGGTAAAGTCCTGGCCATTCCTCCACCAGAGAATCGTGGATGAATATTCGGACATCAGGGTAAGAGTCTCTGCAGTTTGGCTTTGAAGCCGTGGTCCGGTACTTCCGTCGGTGAACTGGTGCGGGTAGGGCGCAACGCCAACTGGCCCTGGCAGTTTGGACAGCTGTGTTTCAGCGCCTCGCTGCACTGCGGGCAGAAAGTACACTCGTAGGAGCAGATATAGGCCCGATCAGCCAGTCCCAGTCGAACGCCGCAGCGCTCACAGCTCGATTTCATTCTCAACATGGCAGCCCCGTTTGGTACATTAAACAAAAAACGGAGCGCCAGCCGGGAGGCTCGTTGCTACTCCGCTTCCAGTTGTCGGTCGGTGCGCGCGGCCATAATAAAGTCGTTCTTGTGCAACCCTTTGGCCTCGTGGCTCCACCAGGTCACAGTGACCTTGCCCCACTCAGTCAACAGTGCCGGATGGTGACCGGCCTCTTCCGCAATCTCGCCCACGCGGTTGGTAAACGCCAGCGCCTGCTTGAAATTGCGGAATTTGAACACCCGCTCCAATTGCATAATTCCGCCGCGGGAGACCGGGGTCCAGTCGGGGATTTCCCGCAACAATTCCGCCAGCTCTTCGTCGCTGACCAGCGGCGCATCGGCGCGGCAGGCTTCACATTTTTGCTGGGCGAGATCGGTCATGGGGCAGCTCCTGTCAATTATTATTTATTGCGTTACGCCCCACTCTACCCGCCGCTTTGTGTGGAAACAAGCGAACCGACGGAAAACCAATTTTATTTGGTTTTCTCGCGAGTAAATGGGACGGAGTGCTAAAAAAAAGCGAAGAAATATTTTTACTGGCAGTCACCGGTGGCAAGGCCACCGGAACTTTTAATTTGGCATCTGTTGAGACGGACTCGACCGCGCAAGCGGATCTGAAGTTCCGCACTTCCGGAAAATTATTTTACCGCCACCTCGCCGGAGGCAATTTTTTCCTTCCAGATCAGCGGTCCGGTGTTGTGTACCGATTCGCCCTGGCTGTCCACCGCCACGGTTACCGGCATATCCTCCACCTGGAACTCGTAGATGGCCTCCATTCCCAATTCCGGGAAGGCGACGACTTTGGCGTCCTTGATCGCCTGGGCCACCAGGTAAGCTGCGCCCCCCACGGCCATCAGGTAGACGGCCCGATTGTCGCGGATCGCCTCAATCGCCGTGGGGCCGCGCTCGGCCTTGCCGATCATTCCCAACAGACCAGTCTCCTCCAGCATGGTGCGGGTGAACTTGTCCATGCGCGTGGCAGTGGTGGGGCCGGCAGGGCCGACCACTTCCTCGCGCACCGGGTCCACGGGGCCCACGTAGTAGATAAAGCGGCCCGCCAGATCCACCGGCAGGGATTTGCCCGCGGCGAGAATATCCACCATTTTCTTGTGGGCGGCATCGCGTCCGGTAAGCATTTTTCCGTTCAGCAGCAGGGTCTCGCCCGGCTGCCAGCTGAGCACATCCTCGCGGGTCACCGTATCCAGATTTACGCGGCGGGTGTTGCCACCGCTCTCCCGCGCCACCTGCGGCCAGTCTTCAAGCTTCGGCGGGACCTGGCGCGCCGGGCCCGAGCCATCGAGGGTGAAGTGGGTGTGGCGGGTGGCCGCGCAGTTGGGGATGATCGCCACCGCCTTGTTGGCGGCGTGGGTCGGGTAATCCCTCACTTTGACGTCCAGCACCGTGGTGAGGCCGCCGAGGCCCTGGGCCCCGATGCCGAGCCTGTTGACCTTGTCGTACAGTTCCAGGCGCAGCTCTTCCGCCCGATTGGAGGCTCCGCGTTCCTGCAGTTCCTGAATATCGATGGGATCCAGCAGTGACTCCTTGGCCAGCAGCATGGCTTTCTCCGCGGTACCGCCGACGCCGATACCAAGCATACCCGGCGGGCACCAGCCGGCCCCCATCTTCGGCACCATCTCCAGCACCCACTCGACTACCGAGTCGGAGGGGTTCAGCATCGCGAACTTGCTCTTGGCCTCGCTGCCGCCGCCCTTGGCGGCGACATAGACCTCGACGGTGTCGCCGGGAACTATCTCGTAGTGAATCACCGCCGGGGTGTTGTCGCCGGTGTTCCTGCGCGCGCCGTCCGGGTCCTCGAGGATCGAGGCGCGCAGTACATTGTCGGAGAACTGGTAGGCGCGGCGCACGCCCTCGTTGACCATATCGGTCACGCTCATCTCTGCATCCCAGCGCACGTTCATGCCCACTTTCAGCTTGACGGTCACAATGCCGGTATCCTGGCAGATGGGGCGGTGGCCCTCGGCACACATACGGGAATTGATCAGAATCTGTGCCATGGCGTCCCTGGCCGCCGGGTTGGCCTCCTTCTCGTAGGCCTTGTGCAGGGCCTGAATGAAATCCTGCGGGTGGTAATAGGAGATAAACTGCAGCGCATCGGCGACGCTGTCGATAAGGTCATCCTGGCGGATAGTGGTCATGAGCCGGCTCCGGTGTAACGTCTCGAAGGCGGCGATTTTACACGAATCGGGAGACTTTGGCGGAGATTGGATCTCTAGGGCGAAGCCTGTGTTCGCCCGAGTGGTTCCACGAAAAAGGGCGAACCAAGGTTCGCCCTATCTATGATATGGCTCGGGAGAGCGGTCAGGGAGTGGAGGCAGTAGCGGAGCCGGACTGCAGGCTGCGAATAGCATCGCGCAGTTGCACCAGGTCCCGGTTCACCGACCGGCGGTAGGCGTCGATGGACTCCACAGCCTCCTCGTTGGCCCCCACCCGCGCAGTCAGATCGCTGCGCACCGAGGCCAGCTGGCGCTCCAGGCGGGCGAGGGAGTCCTTGAGTTCACGCTGGCTTTCGGTATTGGACTTGCGCAGTTCCGTCAGCGAGGACTCCACCGCGGCGATCTTCTTCACGCTGGACTCCATGCCCTTGACCTGGGAGGCCAGGCTGGCCAGCTGCTTCTTGTTGGCGGCTGCGGCGCCCGTGTTGGCGGCGATGTTCTTGCGGTTGGTGTCATAGGCCACACCCCACAGCTTGCGGATCTCCGAGGAATTCTCCTTCGCCTTGGCGTTCAGCACCTCCACCGAGGCCGAGGACTCCTCGTCGGACATTTCGAAGCGCTTCTCCAGTTCGACGATACGGCTCTCCGCATCCACCAGTGCCACGCGGCTGAGCTGCCACTGGTTGTAAAGGAAAGCGGCGGCCCCCAGGCCGGCAAGCGCCAGGATCAGGGCCACTACTGCGAGCATGGACACACCACCGCCGCCGCTGCGCTCTTCCGGCTCGGCGGCCGGCTCACGGAAGGAGCGGCCGATGGGGCGCTCCAGTTGGGGGTCTACGGCTGCGCTGGTGCCGTCCAGTGTAGGCTCTCTGCGTTGCATGGTTGACATATCCGGTGTTGACAGGCGCGCGGCGGGATCGCCGGGACGCAAACTCTGTGATTAGTCGAATTCAGCGGCAGTTATACCAAAAAATTGACGAAAAAGTAATCGGTTTAGCTAAAGCCTAGCCCACACGCTTGTCTTTGCGGAACCAGCCCCCACTACTCTTATCGATCACGCGCCGGGTTAATAATGCCTCTCCACGCGTGTAGAATGCCCCCACCAACAACCTAAGACAAAGGAAGGAAGACACCATGGCTTTCGAATTGCCCGAACTCCCCTATGCGAAGAATGCCCTGGAACCACACATCTCCGAGGAAACTCTGGAGTATCACTACGGCAAACACCACAAGACCTATGTAGACAAATTGAACGGCCTGCTGGAAGGCACCGCAGAGGCCGACAAGTCCCTGGAAGAGGTGATCAAATCCTCCTCCGGCGGCGTGTTCAACAACGCCGCGCAAGTCTGGAACCACACCTTCTACTGGAACTGCCTGAGCCCCAACGGCGGCGGCGAGCCCACCGGTGCCGTGGCCGAGGCCATCAACGCCGCTTTCGGCTCCTTCGACAAGTTCAAAGAAGAGTTCTCCACCAGCGCAGTGAACAACTTCGGCTCCGGCTGGACCTGGCTGGTGAAGAAGAGCGACGGCTCTGTGGCCATTGTCAACACCTCCAACGCCGGCACCCCGCTGACCGAATCGGACCAAAAGGCCCTGCTGACCTGCGATGTCTGGGAGCACGCCTACTACATTGACTACCGCAACCTGCGCCCCAAGTACCTCGAGGCCTTCTGGAGCCTGGTGAACTGGGACTTCGTCAACCAGAACTTCGCCTGATAACGGCAGTCGGATCAAGCGGGCCCTGTGCCCGCTTTTTTCATGCGGAACCCCAAAACAAAACAACGCTTTTGACTTTGACCGGAACACCACCATGAAGTTGAACATGACTCTGATCGCCGCCGCCATAAGCGCGCTGGTGATGACAGGCTGTGATCGGGGGCGGGAATCCAGCGCCACCGAGGCTATCGACACCACCACCGTCGAGCACACACAGAACACAGCGGCGGGCGAAACCGCCCAACCGAACGCCGAGGCCATCGCCCGGGCCAACCAGATGTTCGAGGACTTTTTCCAGGAGCACCTCGACCGCAGCCCGGAATTCAAGACTTTTCTGGGCATCAAGGAGGACTACGGCAAATGGGACGACCTGTCGCCGAAATTCGAGGCCGAAACCAACGATATCAACAAACGCCAGTTGGCCGAGCTGAACAAGCTCGATCCCGCCGGGCTGGACGACGCCACCCGCCTCAGCCTCGCCCTGCTCAAGCGCAATCTGGAGATGGATATCGAGGGTTACAAGTGGCGCCTGTACAACTACCCGGTCAACCAGATGTTCGGCACACACTCGGAAGTGCCCTCGCTGCTGATCAACCAGCACCGCATTGACAACGCCAACGACGCCAACGCCTATATCGCGCGCCTCAACAATCTGCCCAAGCACTTCGAGCAGCTGATCGCGAACCTCAAGGAGCGCGCCAAGGCCGGTATCATCGCCCCCAAATTCGTCTTCCCCTACGTGATCAGCGACAGCCGCAACCTGATCACCGGCGCCCCCTTTGAGGAGGGCGAAGACAGCACCCTGTTCGCCGACTTCAAGGGCAAGATCGATGCGCTGGATATCCCCGACGAGCAGAAAACCGAACTGATCGAACAGGCCCGCAAAGCGCTGCTGGGCAGTGCCAAGCCCGCCTACGAAAACCTGATCGACTACATGGGCGAACTGCAACAACAGGCCACAACCGACGACGGCGCCTGGAAATTCCCCAACGGCGACGACTTCTACACCTTCGCCCTGAAGCGCACCACCACCACCGATCTCAGCGCCGACGAGATCCACGAAATCGGCCTGAAGGAAGTGGAGCGCATCCACGACGAAATGCGCGGGATCATGAAAAAGGTGGGATTCGAGGGAAGCCTGCAGGACTTCTTTGAATTCATGCGCACCGACGAACAGTTCTATTACCCGAACACCGAGGAGGGCAAACAGCGCTACCTGAAGGAGGCCACGGAAATCATCGAGACCATGAAGGGCCGCCTGGACGAGCTGTTTATCACCAAGCCCAAGGCCGACCTGGTCGTCAAGGCGGTGGAACCCTTCCGCGAACAATCCGCCGGCAAGGCCTTCTACCAGCGCCCGGCCCCGGACGGCTCGCGCCCGGGTATCTACTACGCCAACCTGTACAATATGAAGGATATGCCCACTTACCAGATGGAGGCGCTGGCCTACCACGAGGGCATTCCCGGCCACCATATGCAGCTGTCCATCGCCCAGGAACTGGAGGGGCTTCCCAAGTTCCGCAAATTCGGCGGCTACACCGCCTATATCGAGGGCTGGGGGCTCTATTCGGAGATGGTGCCGAAGGAAATGGGTTTCTATAAAGATCCCTACTCCGACTTCGGCCGCCTGGCCATGGAACTCTGGCGCGCCTGCCGGCTGGTGGTGGACACCGGTATCCACAGCAAGAAGTGGAGCCGCGAACAGGCCATCGGCTGGTTGGGGGAAAACAGCCCCAACCCGCAGGGAGACGTGGTCAAGGCGATCGAGCGCTATATCGTGATGCCGTCCCAGGCCACCGCCTACAAAATCGGCATGCTGAAGATCATCGAACTGCGGGAAAAAGCCAAAAATGAGCTTGGCGACCAGTTCGACATCCGCGCCTTCCATGACACCGTCCTGGCCAACGGCGCCGTGCCGCTGGATGTGCTGGAGGATCTGGTGGACGAGTGGGTCGCCGAAGTGAAGACAAGGCAGCCCCAGCAGTAATCCCCAACCCGCGGGCCGCCTCGCGCGGCCCGCATCCCATCAACCCCTTCAATAGACCTTCACCGGCGACACATAGCCACGGGGTTTCAACGCCAACAGCGAACAGCTGATTTCCTGCAGGATATTTTCCGCGGTATTGCCCATGATAAATCCGGGGATACCGGTGCGCCCCACCGTTCCCATCACCAGGAGGTCGATTTTTTTCTCTTCGATCACCAGCGGGATAAAACGGTCCGGACGGGCGATGGCGTGGTGGATATCCAACTCATCGCCGATATTCGCCGCATTGGTCAGTACATCGAGCTTTGAGCGATGCCTGGATCTCGCCGCCTGGGCCGCGCGGTCCAGTTCCTCGTCGGAGACATCGATGGGGAAGTTGCGGCGCAGGTAGGCATCCACGTCGTAATCCCAACAGGAGATAATATGCAGCTTCTCGCTGCAACTGTCGGCCAGCGAGTGCGACAGCCGCAGCAGGCGTATCGCCAGGTCATAGCTGTTGGGTTCCCTGCAATCCGGGTCCACGGCCACGGCTACGCGGATATCGCCCGGAGAGTGCTTGACGGGGCGGCACAGCCATACCGGGCAGGGGCACTTGCGCAACAGCTCCATATCCATCGCTTTGAATCCCGCGCGCTGCTCCTTCCCCTCCACGCTCTTGACCACCAGGTCGTAATCGTCGCGCTGCACCCGGTGGATAACGCGCTCGGCGGGGGTGCTGCCGCAGTCCACTTCGATATCCACCTCCAGCTCCTCCTCACCCAGCTTCAGTGAATCGAGGACGTTTTTCACAGATTCCCTCACCCGCCCCGAGAGGGCATCCATATACACCCGCTTGTATTCCCCGAATTCCTCCGGCAATTCCGGGCAGACCACCACCACCTTCACCGGTGCGCGGTTATTGCGCGCAACGCTGAGCGCCTGCATCAGGCTGCCGCTCTCGTCACCGATCGCGTGGCTGACAAACAGGATGTTATGAAAATTCTGCATAACCGGTACTTGCCCCTGTGGTATCTCGGAATAAAAAAGCCGGCCCATGCATTCCAACTAGAATTCAATAGCGACAAAAACACAGACCCGACCGCCACCCAATCATTATGGAAGCTCCGGGCCACTCTTTCCGGAAAAGCCGACATCCTCGCTGCACAGCCGAACCCCACGTAGACAGGCTTTGGCCCAGCTTCGAGGAAGCTGCAATATCCACGCGGCGTTGCCCGTGTCCCAGGGATTCTTGAGCAGCACCCCCGGCTGCCGGGCTGCACCGCGAGTAGTTTTCGACACATCTGCTCAAACAGTTCCGCGTTGCCGGGGCCCAGCTTGAAAGTGCCACTGCGACGGCGCAACAGGAAACCGTACTCCTCAACCTCGTCGGCATTCACCGGCACCCGATCTATATTGCGATTCTTGATGCCCTGTACACGAAAACAGGCGTTCAACCGCTCCCGACCCCGTCTCTCCATCCCATCGCGGTGAGAAACCAACAAGCGGTCGTAATAGAACAGATGTAGAGACTCAGCTGGGCCAGAGGGAAGGATTTAGCGATACAGTCGTACAGGAAGGTGGTGATGAATACCGGGCGCACGGGCAATCCTTCGAGTTCAGCCAGCAGCGCGGCACCCTCGTTGCCCCGGGGGAAACCCGGATCAGCGGGGGAAGTCATAATTCCTTGATTTCCTTTACCTTATCAATTTACCGGCCTTCCTCGGGAGCAAAGCCCCGGTCCACAGGCGATGTAAAATTGCCGATATCCCGGCCTTCCCGCTCCAATCTTTCCCTGAATTACTCCGGGGTCAAAAGCAATGGGTTTGCCTGCATATTGCTCTCGTAAAGATGGCAGTTTGCCGGATTTTCACTCCGGTCCAGAAACTCAAACAGCTCCTTCCCCCCGCCGATCAGGACGTGGCTCATCTTGTTGAATATTCTCGTGCACAACAAAACGCTGCGGCCCGTTCTGGATAATGAGCAAAGCCAGGCCTGCCTTTCAAGCTCTCTCAATTTTTTCCACTGTTCAGCATTCATCGGTTTCTCCTGGCTGAGGAAGAGTCTGGCATTTCTGATACAAGCAGAGGTAAATGTTACCGTCAGCTCGCGTATTTCCTCCAGAAGGAAAGCCGGTGCACAAGGCTTCAGCGCAAAATCGCCTGCACTTGCCTCAATGCATCTTTATCTCGTCAGGTACCGTACCCCTGCATTCGACTTGGTGACCAGTGTGCATCTGCCGAATTTCACTACATGCCATCACATATCAAAAGCACTGCGCAGAGATGGCGATCGACCAATCTACGGAGCGTTCCCACATCGGCAATCCTTGACGGAAATACGCCACCCGGTCTATAAAGATCGCGGCCATGTCGGTGGCGGCAGTCGCCAAATCGGCACGCGCAAAATCGGCATAGTCGCAGTCATGGACCCGCACCGCTCAATCCCAAAAGGAAGGTGAACGCATTGCAAAGGACTCTTCGTGGATTACTGATCGGCCTGGGGCCGTCTGTCGTTGCACTCGCATCTTTTTCCAAGCCAAAGGATCTCTCCTCGTGATTGCGCTCCGAAACATCGCTCTCGTCGTGGCCGGCGTCGTTGGAATCGGAGTCTATAGCGCTTCGCCCGCGCAGGCCCTCGACGACACGGCGAGAACGTACGCCACCGCCGCACCCACCTCGCCACCGGCGCAAATCTGCGGCAACGCCGACCTGCTGACCGGCCCGGCGATCGCTCCGGAAGGCGCGGTGATCGTCCCCGCGGGAGACAACACCGGCATAGACTTCAAGCAGCCCGGGGTCACGTACTGGTTTGCACCGGGCGTGCATACCCTCGGCACCGAGCTGTACAGCCAAATCATGCCCGGCGCAGGTGCCATCTTCGTCGGCGGCCCCGGGGCCGTACTCGACGGTCAGAACGCCAACCTCTACGCGTTCAGCGGCCTGGCGGAGGGCGTGACCATCCGCTACTTGACGATCCGCAACTTCGGTCGCGGGCTCGACAACAACAACGAGGGTGTCGTCAACCACGACGCCGGCACCGGCTGGGTGATCGAGTACAGCACCATCCAGGGCAATGACGGCGCCGGCGTGTTCCTCGGGACCGACAATGTCGTGCGCTACAACTGCCTCAAAGACAACGGCTAGTATGGCTTCAGCATGTACAAACCGCCGGTCGAGGGTGACTCGGCGATCAAGAACCTCGTCCTGGACCATAACGAGATCGCCGGAAACAACACTGACGACTGGGAGACGCTCAACCCCGGCTGCGGATGCACCGGCGGCGGAAAGTTCTGGGACGTCAAAGGCGCGCAGGTCACCAACAACTGGGTGCACGACAACAAGAGCGTGGGCCTGTGGGCCGACACGAACAACATCGACTTCTTGTTCGAAGGTAATTACATCGACCACAACGACGACGAAGGCATCTTCTACGAGACCAGTTACAACGCGACGATCCGCAACAACACGCTGTTGCGCAACGGCTGGGTCAAAGGCGTACGCAACACCGGTTCGCCCGCCCCGGCCATCTACCTTTCCGAATCCGGCGGCGAGGCACGTCTGTCCAGCACGGTCTCCGGTTCGACGAAGCTACGCGTTGTCGACAATGTCTTCGAGGACAACTTCTCGGGCGTCTCAATTTTCGAGAGCGCCAACCGCTTCTGCAACTCCAACGGCAACACGAGTTCCGGCTACTGCACGCCGCTGGTCTCGCCCACGTTGATCCCGAAGCCGCACGACGGTATGTATCCCAACCCCGTCAGCGCGACGCACCCGTGTTACACCGACGTCGCCAACGAGCCTTACTTCACCGATTGCCGCTGGCACGCCAAAGACGTGGAGGTCACCAACAACGAGTTCCGCTTCGACCCCGACGCCGTCCCGTGCACCGGCACGTATTGTGGTGTCAACGCGCTAATCGCCTCCGGCGCCAACAACATCCCTTGGTCGCCGTACACGGTGGCCGCCGTCCAGGAGGCTGTCATGTTCCACAACGGCAACTTTTTCGCGAACAACCACTATTACGGCCCGTGGCGGTTCGCCAAGGGGTACGGCGAGACGATCAGCTACGACACTTGGCAGGCCGCCCCGTTCAACCAGGACCTGGGAAGCACCAGTGACCAGGGCCCGCCGCCCAAGGTGGCCAACGTCCTCGACACCGACACCGCCACTGTCGAGGGCTCCACCGGCCAATGGGCTCCCTGGTTCTCGGCCGCCATCGCCCAAAGCATCAACGAGGCCCGCGGCGGCACGCACAGCCTGGAAATCCAAGCCACAGCGCCCGATGGCTGGGGCGTCATGGTCTCCGACTTCCCCGGATTCGAGATCACCCCGGGCGACAAACTCGCTCGTCTGTGGGCCAAGGGCAGCCCCGGCACCTCGGTCGCACCGAAGCTAACCATCAAGTGGCTCAACGTGAACCAGGAGGCCCTCCAGACCGACGTCGTGCAGCTGCCGGCCCTGACCACCACGTGGCAAGAGGCCTCCGCAAACCTCACAGCTCCCGCTGGCACCACCACCGTCTGGGCCTACCTCACCGGCCCTGGAAGCACAGGCACAACTCTCTACGTTGACGACATCTCCATCGGCGATACGCCCTGATAGCAGCACGCCCTGGGGCGTGCTGCCGTGCTCGCGAAAGCCTCGATTGAGCTAACGACGGATATGAAGTGGTTGCAGCAGATGGGCACTACACCTTCCCATCCACAAAGGCCACGCCCAACCCCCATTCTCAGATCCCCAGCACTTCCTTGACGAAAGGGATGGTGATCTTTCTCTTGGCCATCAGCGAAGCGCGGTCCAGCTGTTCCAGGCAGAGGAACAGGGCCCGGGTCCCCCGGGGTGCGCGGTGGAGGATATATTGCGCCACGTCCTCCGGGAGATCGAAGCCGCGCAGTCGGCTGCGCCGGCGCAGGGCGGCAATTTTGTCGCGATCGTTGAGGGGCTGCAGCTGGTAGATGAGCCCCCACTGTAGGCGGGAGCGGAGGTCGGCCAGCGCTATGTCCAGGCCTCGGGGGGATTGGCGGGCGCCGAGCAGCAGTTGGCCGCCGCCGTCTCTCACCCGATTGTATAAATGAAACAGCGCCGTCTGCCATTGGGGGTGCTGTTCGAGCCGGTGCAGGTCGTCGATACAAACCAAATCCAGTTGTTCCAGACCGTCGAGGATGGGGGCGGGGTCCATGTCCAGGAGTTCTGCCAGCGGCAGGTACTGGAAGCTGCGCCGGTTGGCCTCGGCGTGCAGACAGGCGGACTGAAGCAGGTGGCTGACACCGCTGCCGGCTTCGCCCCAGAGGTAGAGCGCCGTATCGCCACCCCCGCCTTCGGCAAACCGCTGCAAGGCCTCTACGACCTGGAGATTGGGATCGGCGTGGGCCAGGTAGAAGTTGGCAAAAGTGGCGTCGTCCCGCAGGGATATTCCCAGCGGAAGCTGCTGCGGCACGCCTTTTTCCGCGGTCATCTCAACGCCAGTGGTAGCGCAACGGGTGCTCCGCGCTGCCTAGGGGCGCGCGATAGCCGCTGAGGTCGATGGGGCCTTCGTCCGCCTGCGCCTGCAACCTGCGGTTCAGGGCCAGGGCGTCCTGCAAGTTTTGCAGCCGCGAGGAGGTGGTGAGGGCCAGCCGCAAACGGTCGCCATTGATCGACAGCAGGTCCGCGCTGCTGACCACAGCCAGCTGCTGCAGGTAGCTGGAGGCTTCGGTGTAGTCGGCGAAGCTGTCGATACCGGAGAGTTCCAGGATCACCGCGCTCTGCTGGCCGGTGCTGTCGGCACGCACGGCGTAGCGCTGGGCCAGGAGGTTGGCGGCTTCGTTGATGCCCCGCAGGGCAACCTCTTCCATAGAGTCGCCGCTGGCGTCGAAGGCATAGCTGCGGCCGCCATGGATCAGCAGCCAGTTGGCCTGCCAGCGCTCTCCGGAGGCCTGCAACAGGCGGCCCATCAGGGTGGCGTCCGGCCCGTAGCGTACGCCGGCGCGTTCCGCGGCCCGTTCGTCCTGGGCCCAGAGCTCACCGAGGGGCATGTTGCGCTGGTCGTTCAGGTCCATCACCGGGAATTCCACCGGCAGGCCGCGCTCAATGGCGAGACTGTCCAGTACCGCGAAGAGTTCCGGGTAGTCTTCCTGGCGCAGGGCGCTGCGACCGTCGCGCAGGGTGTCCACCGCCATCCAAACCAAGGTACCGGGGCGGTTGTTGGGCCACACGGGCAGCTGCAGCTTGTGCACCTGTTCGGAGATGGCCTGGGGTTCGAAGGATAGATGCAGGTAGAGCTGGTTATCCTCGGTCTCGTAGCGGTAGCTCTGTACATACCGCTGAGCCCGCTGCAGCACCGGCTGCAGGCTCGGATTGCTGCCGATAGCGGCGTCGCCGGTAACCCGAACGAACACCCGCTCCAGCCCGCGGCTGCTGGCCGCAGTGCGATCGGTGGCGCCGCGGCTGGGCACAGCCTCCACCACTTCATAGAGGTCCGGCACCACACGGGCCTGGGCCGGCAGGACCAGCACCCAGAGCAGCAATGCCAATGGTAGCGAGCAGAGCCGGAGCGGTGTTCGCATCTGTTTTCTCTCTTCAGACTTCTGTGGACGGCCGCCGTGGAAGCAACCAATTTGCGGCTATTGTATCAGTGTCGGCCTTTTCTCCCAGTCTCTAGTCCGCATTTCTCACAAACGGCCTGGAGCCGCCGCGGCGGACGTTTTTAAGAAATGCCGGCTGGCTCGCATATCCAGCAGGTTTTCCACTAGAATACGCGCCCTCTGAAAGTCCATTGCGGGATGAACCATGAGCGATTCCAAACCCCAGTCCCTCAGCTACAAAGACGCCGGTGTCGATATCGATGCGGGCAACGCTCTGGTGGAGCGCATCAAGCACGTCGCCAAGCGCACCCAGCGACCCGAGGTGATGGGCGGACTGGGCGGCTTCGGTGCCCTGTGCCAACTGCCCAGCGGCTACAAGGAGCCGGTTCTGGTCTCCGGTACCGACGGGGTGGGCACCAAGCTGCGCCTGGCAATGGACCTGGGCATCCACGACAGTATTGGCATCGACCTGGTGGCCATGTGCGTCAACGACCTGGTAGTCGCCGGTGCGGAGCCGCTGTTCTTCCTGGACTACTACGCCACCGGCAAGCTGAATGTTGATATCGCCGCAGAGGTGGTGACCGGCATCGGCCGCGGCTGCGAGCTTGCGGGCTGTGCCCTGGTGGGCGGCGAGACCGCGGAAATGCCCGGCATGTACGAGGGCGACGACTACGATCTGGCCGGCTTCTGCGTGGGTGTGGTGGAGAAATCCGAAATCATCGACGGCAGCAAAGTCGCCGCCGGCGACAAGCTGATCGGCCTGGCCTCCAGCGGCCCCCATTCCAACGGCTACTCCCTGATCCGCAAGGTGCTGGAGATCAGCGGCGCCGACCTGGAGCAGGAGACGGGTGACACCACCCTCGCCCGCGCGCTGATGGCGCCAACCCGCATCTATGTAAAGAACCTGCTGCAACTGATGAAGAGCGTACAGGTCAACGCCCTCAGCCATATTACCGGCGGCGGCCTGTTGGAAAACCTGCCGCGGGTCCTGCCCGAGGGCACCCGGGCCGTCATCGACACCGGCAACTGGCAGATGCCCCCGGTATTCCGCTGGCTGCGCGAGGCGGGCAATATCGATCTTCGCGAGATGTACCGCACCTTCAACTGCGGCGTGGGCATGGTGATCTGCGTGCCCGCGGACGCCGCCGACCCGGCTCTGGAAATCCTGAGACAGTTGGGTGAAAAAGCCTGCGTTATCGGTTCCATCGAGGCCAAAGATGGTGAAGCTGTCGAACTGGCGGGACTCTAATGTCGCGGAAGCTGTGTAGAGTCGCGGTACTGATTTCCGGCAGCGGCAGCAATCTGCAGGCGCTGATCGACGCCGCCGGCGAGCGCGCCGGATTCTCCGTTTGCGCAGTGATCAGCAACAGGCCCGGGGCCTATGGCCTGGTCCGCGCCGCCGAAGCCGGCATTCCCGCGTCGGTGGTGGACCACCGGGACTACCCCGACCGGGAGTCGTTCGACAGCGCGCTGATGGCCGAGATCGACCGCCACACTCCCGACCTGGTGGTACTCGCGGGCTTTATGCGCATCCTCACCCCCGAATTCGTGCGCCACTACAGCGGCCGCCTATTGAACATTCACCCCTCCCTGCTGCCCAAATACCAGGGTTTGCATACCCACCAGCGGGCGCTGGAGGCCGGCGACAGCGACCACGGTGCCACAGTGCACTTTGTAACCGAGGAGCTGGACGGCGGTCCCGCCATTGTGCAGGCCCTGGTCCCCGTACAGGCGGGGGACAGCGCCGAGCTACTTGCAAAACGCGTGCAGCTACAGGAGCATAAGATCTACCCGCTGACGGTAACCTGGTTTGCCCAGGGCCGGCTGCGCATGGTGGAGGACCGCTCGGAACTGGACGGCGAACTGCTACCGCGCACTGGCAAGAAAATTACTGGGGCTTATTAACACACCGCCGCGGACTGGTTGATCGACTTATCGTGGCGGGGGGTTGGACATCCGGAGGTCACCGTGTCGTTACGTCTTATTGCCTTCTTTATCTCTGCCGTGTTCGCCGGTTTCGCGCTGGCGCAGGAACCCAAACTGAAACCTTTTACCGCCACCTATGCCGCCAAGTACAGCGGTATTGGCGTCACCGCCACACGGGAGCTATCCGGTAGCGGAGGCAACTGGCGACTCGATTTCAACGCCCACTCCCTGTTCGCCGATATTCGCGAATATTCCCGGTTTATCGCCGCGGGGAACCAACTGTCACCCCGCCACTACGAATACCATAAAACCGGCCTGGGCAAAGACCGCCACACAGTCCTGAATTTTGAGCAAGGCAGGGTGGTCAATGTTTCCGACAAAAGCCGCACCCTGGAGAATGTGCCCAATCACATTCAGGACAAACTGAGCTACCAGTTGCAGCTGGCGCTGGATGTCGCTACCGGGAAAAAGACGCTGAACTACAAGGTGGCCGATGGCAAACGTATCCGTGAATATGAATTCTCCGTGGTTGGCAAGGAGCTGCTGCAGACGCCTCTCGGGGAAATAGAGACCATTAAAGTACAGCGGGTGCGCGACGGAGATTCAGATAGAGAAACCAGTATCTGGTTTGCCCCCAAGTGGAATTACGCGCTGGTCAAATTAATGCAGCAAGAGGAGGATGGCAAAAGCTACCAAATCTCCTTGACCAAATTATCCATAGACGGAAAAAACATCTCCGCCGGCCAATAAAATCCTTCCTTCCGTCTAAAGAATCAAAAAAACTGTGCTCCCGCATGGATTTTTCGGCTTTTTACCGATATAAAGTCGCCGTTTTCTTCTGGCGCGAAAGATCGTGACTGCTAAACTTTTCGCACCAGGATTTTACTTTGCGAAAGTGGGAAAACTTTGTAAAAAGTTTTTCTCAACGTATTAACAGCGATAAAGAGTGGGACCTCATGAACAAGATAATACTGCGTCGTGCTATTTTGGCTGCAGCAATCAGTACCGCGTCAAGCAGCACCATGGCCGCCGGCTTCTTTCTGAACGAGACCAGCACCTCCGGCCTCGGCCGCGCCTTTGCCGCAGAGAACACCATCGGCGACAACGCCGCCATCCTGGCCCGCAATCCTGCCGGTTCCGCCCTGTTCGACACTATCACCATTTCCGGGGGTGTGACCTACGTCAATCCGGAAATCGACGCCGAGGGAGAGATCAGCTATTTCGTCGACACACCATTCGGCGTTGCGGAAGTCGGCCCCTTCCTCGCGGAGGATAACGACTACGCCAGCAGCGCCTTTGTACCGAACGCCTACCTGGCGGTGCCTATCGACGACTGCTGGTCCTTCGGCCTGGCCATGTATACCAATTACGGCCTGGAAACCGATTTCGACAGCGACTCGCTGGTACTCAATATTGCCGACAAGACAGAACTGCTGACAGTCAATATCGCACCTTCAGTGGCTTACAACTATCAGGATATATTCAGTATCGGCCTGGCGGTCAATTTCCTCTATGCCGACGCTGAACTGAAAACCAGAGTGCCCGACGGCTTCCCGCTGGATGCCGCCCTCCCCTTCCCCCTCTCCGGCGCCCAGATTCTGAAACTCGAAGGCGACGACTGGGATGTGAGCTGGAGCATCGGCGCCCTGTGGAATATCACCCCCAGTACCCGGCTGGGGCTGTCCTACCACGCGGATTTCGATCCCAAGCTGGATGGAGACGTAAGCTCTGATCTTCTTCCAAGCCCGCTGGCGCCGTTTGACGATGTCGACGGCAACCTGACCTTGGATCTACCGGACTACTGGGAACTGGGCCTCTACCACAAGTTCAACCAGAACTGGGGCATTGCCTTGGGCGCCACCTATACCGACTGGGACGACTTCCAGCGTTTGGAAGCTTTTCTGCCAGGTCAGGGAGCGCCATTCAACCCGCTGCATCTCAAGGAGGAAAACTTCGAGAGCGGCTGGCGCTTCAGCATCGGTGGTGAATATTACCCCTGCGAGGAAGTCACCTGGCGCATCGGCTACGCCTACGACGAGGGCGCTGCGCGCGACGGCCTCAACCCGACAGAGGAGACCGCCAACGCGCTCGGACTGCCGATCACCTGGCGCACCCTGTCCATTCCGGATACCGACCGCCACTGGGTGACTTTCGGCGGTACCTACGAGTTCGACCAGCACCTGAGTGTCGACGGCGGCCTCGCCTACCTGTGGGGTGACGACGAGAGGATCCAGGAATTCACCGCGGCCCCGGTACCCACTTACTACAATGGCGGGACCACTAATATCGGGGCCTGGCTCGCCGGTGTCTCGCTGAACTACCGCTTCTGATCACCCGGTCGAATCCCTGTCAGCACAAAGGGCCGGACGGCAAAGTCCGGCCCTTTTCTCGCCGATAGCCTGTATATCCAGGCACATAAATGCCGGCACCGACAGCCGAAACTGCACCACAATAGCGCCCGGGCTCCGGGAATGGAGCTGCGCTCCCGCACCAAAAAATTCCCCCTTCACCCACCCCTGCACTAAAAAGAGCTACCGGTTACAGGTCCACTTGTCCCGTGCAACCCCTCGCCTGCCTCCGCATCTCACTGACTCAAGACGATTGAAATGGCGGACTTCTGCCGCTGGCCCGGCCGCTCCGGCGCCGTCCGAAGGGAAGAAAAAAACCTAATAAATACAGACACTTAACTGATGAAAACGGGCGCTTTCACCAAGTTCTCCCCGGCATTAGCAAGTTTCCGGCAAGCCCCGACTCCAAGCCACCTGAGAAAAATTGGCACACTCTATGCAGAGCATCTATTGCGAGGCGCACCCGGTGGCCGGCTCGAAAATCGATAGCCGGTCGCCGCAGAATTTAAACGGTGCTCACCGAAGAAAAAATTCAGACTCAACCGACCCGCTCGGTTGATCATGAGCAGAGGCGCTCATTGACTCGCTGCCTGACGGCAGCCGGTCGATGAGCGCTTTTTTTATGCCCGCAATTTTCAACTGATCATCAACTGGGGGACTCTGATATGAAGTGGACACAACTTTTCAGGCGCGCCGCGATAACCGTGGGGCTCGCAAGCACCCTCGGGCTAGCGACACCGGCGACATCCGCGGAACTCGGTTATCCGGAAAAAGAAGAGCTGACCTTCGGTTTTATCAAACTGACCGATATGGCGCCCATCGCCATCGCCTATGAGAAAGGCTTCTTTGAAGACGAGGGTCTCTACGTCACCATCGAAGCACAGGCCAACTGGAAGGTACTGCTCGACGGCGTGATCGACGGCCGCCTGGACGGCGCCCATATGCTCGCCGGACAACCCATCGCCGCCACCATGGGATTCGGCACCAAGGCTGAGATCATCACACCCTTTTCCATGGACCTGAACGGCAACGGTATCACTGTTTCCAATGAGATATGGGAGCAGATGAAGCCGAACATTCCAAAAATGGACAACGGCCTGCCAGTCCATCCGATCAAGGCGGATGCGCTGAAACCGGTAGTGGAAAAATACAAGGCGGCGGGCAAGCCGTTCAATATGGGCATGGTTTTTCCGGTATCCACCCACAACTATGAATTGCGCTACTGGCTGGCCGCAGGTGGTATCCACCCGGGCTACTATGCGCCGCACAAAGGTGATATTTCCGGACAGATAGACGCGGACGCCCTGCTATCGGTAACACCGCCGCCACAGATGCCCGCCACCCTGGAAGCCGGCACCATCTACGGCTATTGCGTGGGCGAGCCCTGGAATCAGCAGGCGGTATTCAAGGGCATCGGCGTGCCGGTGGTAACCGACTACGAAATCTGGAAGGACAATCCGGAAAAGGTCTTCGGCATCACCAAAGCTTTCGCGGAGAAATACCCCAACACTACCATCCGCATCACCCGCGCGCTGATTCGCGCCGCCATGTGGCTGGATGAAAACAACAACGCCAATCGTCCGGAAGCGGTAAAAATTCTCTCCCGATCCAATTACGTCGGCGCCGACTATGAAGTTATCGCCAACAGCATGACCGGTACTTTCGAGTACGAGAAGGGCGACAAGCGCGAAGTACCGGATTTCAACGTTTTCTTCCGCTACCACGCCACCTACCCTTACTATTCCGACGCCATCTGGTACCTGACCCAGATGCGTCGCTGGGGTCAGATATCGGAAGACAAGAGTGACGACTGGTACAAGGAGATGGCGGCGAAGGTCTATCGTCCGGATATCTATCGGGCCGCAGCGGAATCCCTGATCAAAGACAAGCTGGCTTCCGCGGATCAGTTTCCAGACTTCTCCAGCGAAGACGGTTACCGCGAACCGCAGACCCACTTCATCGACGGCATCGTCTACAACGGCCAAAAACCCAACGAATATATCGGGAAGTTTCCTATCGGCCTCAAAGCCGGACAAAAACTCTAGTTCAGAAATCAATTCTGGGTGCGCACTGCGCACCCTGTGAACCCAACAAGCGCAACCATAAGTCGACCTAAGGCAGAGGACCATGACATCGAGCAGCTTATCCATCAGTAAACCGGCCAGCTGGAAGCTTTCACTGTTAGACAACAACCTGTTCAACAGCGCCATCCGATACGTGGCGGTTCCCCTGACCGGTGTTCTGGTATTTCTGCTGTTGTGGTCCGCAACCGCGCAGAATATCGATACCTCCCTGGGGAAATTTCCCGGACCTGCCGCCGTATGGGAACAGTTTGGCGCACTCTATCAGGAGCATGAACGCTCGCGGGAAAAGGCAGCCGCCTTTTATGAGCGCCAGGAAATCCGCAACGCGGAACGGCTCGCGGAAGACCCCGGCTATCAGCCGAAGATTCGCGACTACACCGGCAAAGAGACTTTCATCGACCAGATTTTTACCAGCCTGATCACGGTGATGAGCGGGTTCCTGCTCGCCGTAGCCATTGCCATTCCTCTGGGAATTGCCACCGGCCTGAGCCGCACCCTGAGCAGCGCAATAAACCCGATTATTCAGATATTCAAACCGGTATCACCGCTGGCCTGGCTGCCGCTGGTGACCATGGTGGTCAGCGCCCTGTACACCTCGACGGACCCGCTGGTGGCCAAGTCGTTTCTCAACTCCATGATCACGGTCACCCTCTGCTGCCTCTGGCCAATGGTTATCAACACCTCCGTCGGGGTGGCCGGCATCGAAAGCGACTTGGTGAACGTCAGCAAGGTGTTGCGTCTGTCCCCGCTGAAACATGTGCAAAAAATTGTACTGCCCGCCTCAGTGCCGATGATTTTTACCGGTATGCGCCTCTCCCTGGGCGTGGCCTGGATGGTGCTGATTGCCGCGGAAATGCTGGCTCAGAACCCGGGCCTGGGCAAATTCGTGTGGGATGAATTCCAGAACGGCAGCTCCGACTCCCTGGCCCGTATCATGGCCGCGGTGATTGTCATTGGTGTGATCGGCTTTCTTTTGGATCGCGCCATGCTGCAGCTGCAGAAACTGGCTTCCTGGGACAAGGACAGCATTACACACTAGCTCCAATCAAACTCGGTCCTATCAAACTCTGGAGAAGAATATGGGCGTATTACTGGATATCAGCCATGTGGATATGGAGTTCCCCACTCCCAAAGGCCCCTTTACCGCGTTGCGCGATATTGATCTGCAGGTCAGGAAAGGGGAGTTCGTCTCTCTGATCGGGCACTCGGGATGCGGCAAGTCCACCGTACTGAATGTGGTCGCGGGCCTGTATCGCGCCACCCGCGGCGGCGTGATCCTCAATGGCAAGGAGATCACCGAACCGGGGCCGGAGCGCGCAGTGGTATTCCAGAACCACTCGCTACTGCCCTGGCTCAGTGCCTATGAAAATGTGGAGCTCGCGGTAAGGCAGGTATTTGGCAAAACAAAATCCAGAGCGGAAATGCGCGAATGGATCGAGCACAACCTGCAGCTGGTGCATATGGGACACGCCATGCACAAGCGCCCGTCGGAAATTTCCGGCGGTATGAAACAGCGGGTGGGTATTGCCCGGGCTCTGTCGATGCAGCCCAAGGTTTTACTTATGGATGAGCCTTTCGGCGCGTTGGATGCGCTCACCCGTGCACATATGCAGGACTCGCTGATGGAAATTCAGGCGGAACTGAACAACACCGTAATCATGATCACCCACGATGTGGACGAGGCGGTTCTGCTTTCCGATCGCATTGTGATGATGACCAATGGCCCCGCAGCAACCATCGGCGAAATTCTCGACATTCAACTGGAGCGTCCGCGCAGCCGTCTGGAACTCGCTGACGATCCACACTACAACGGATACCGGGCCAGGGTACTCAAATTCCTGCACGAGCGTCACAGCAAACGCGATCCGTCATCGAAAAAAACCGATGCTGATAAAAATACGAAGTTCGAAACCAAGTCTGTGGAGCACGCTGCCTGAACAATTTAATGAAAATATTCAAAAAACAGGCATACACAAAATCGCTGAAAAACGCTTATTGACCAACCATCCTTTTTTGGGAACTAAATATGAAACGACTGACCCTTCCATCACAACAGCATATATTGGCTCTGGCAATTGCCATTGTCGCCGGCGCCCCGGCGTTTGCCGACGATACCGTTGAAGCCGCAGAACCTTCCGCGGCATCATTCAGCGAAGCGCTGGGACAGGGAGAGGCCACTCTTGGCTTCCGTGCGCGAACCGAGCAGGTGGATACCGACGGCGCAGACAAGCTGGACCTGACCAGCCTGAAGACCCGCCTCACCTATCAATCCGCAGCCTATCGGGGCTTCAGCACCCTTATCGAAATGGACGACGTAACTCATCTCACCGACAATGAAGGCGGCGTGGCGGACCCGGAAGGAACCGAGGTAAACCAGGTGTACCTGGCCTACTCGTTCGGCAACACCGCGATCAAATACGGCCGTCAGCGCATATTGCTCGACAACCAGCGCTTCGTCGGCGGAGTCGGCTTTCGCCAGAACGAGCAGACTTACGACGGCGTCAGCGTCACCAATAACAGCCTGGCCAACACCACACTGTTCCTCGCCCATATCGACAACGTCAACCGCATCTTCGGCGAAGACAGTCCGCTGGGCGACCACGAAAACGACACCTATCTGCTCAACGCGAAGTACAGCGGCCTCGCCGCCGGCACCCTTTCTGCCTACGCCTACCTGATCGACAACGAAAACGCCCCGGTTTTCTCCACCGACACCTACGGCCTGCGCTTTGCCGGCAAGAGCGGCGCGGCGGATTATTCCGTGGAATACGCTACCCAGTCCGCCGCCGCCGACAACCCCGCCAGCTACGATGCCAACTACATCCTCGCTGAGGGCGGCTACAAGCTGGGTCCGGTGACGCTGAAAGCGGGCTATGAACTTCTCGGCGCGGACGGCAGCGACGGCCAGTTCATCACTCCGCTGGCAACCCTGCACAAGTTCCAGGGCTGGAACGACAAGTTCCTGGGCGGCGGTACCGGCAATATTGCCGGTGGTATCGAGGATGTCTATGTGACCCTCGGCACATCGCTCGCGGGAGTAAAGCTCGCCCTCAACTATCATCAGCTTAACTCCGATGATTCAGATGTTTCCGGAATGGATAAACTCGGCAATGAATACGGTTTTTCCGTGGGTGGGAAAATCAGTGCGGTTGATCTGAACCTGAAATACAGCAGCTATATCGCCGACGAATTCAGTGTGGATACCGATAAGATCTGGCTTACTGCACAAGCACAGTTCTGAACTGAACCTTGATCGCGCCCGGCCCTTCAATGGGCCGGGCCCCTTACTCTTCTACAGAATCAATAATGCTCAAGGAAAGAGGTGATGAAATTTTTCCTGGCACTTTTCCTGTTTTTACTGAGCATGGACGTCCTCGCGTTCAGTATGGGCGATGCCATCAATATCGCCGGGCGCCAGCGCATGCTCTCCCAGCGTATTACCCAGGCTTACATTCTCCGCGGTATACAGCCGGACACCGAACGACACCAGCAGATTTTCGAGCGATGTATGCGGGAGTTCGCGAACAACCTGGATCAGCTGGCCGACTTTGAAGGGGCGGCGCCAATACGGGGTGACCTCCAAACCGTGCAACTGGAGTGGAAGGCTTTCGAAGCGATCGCCCATCAACCTGTCACCAAATCCACCGCTGCCGAACTGTTTCGCCGCAGCAATAGCCTGCTGCCTGCCGCCCACGCCTATGTCATGCGCCTGCAGGATCTCGCCGACCACAGCAGCGCGGAACTGGTCAATGTCTCCGGCCGCCAGCGTATGCTCTCCCAGCGCATTGCGAAGAATTATGTCGCGCAGTTTTGGGAAGTGGCCGGCGAAGAGGGAGGAAAGTGGCTGAACGAAGACCTGGCGGAGTTCCAGCATATGCTGGAGTTTCTGCTGCAGAGCTCGCTGAACACGCCGGAGATCACCCGCAACCTGCTCAAGACCCAGGGATACCTGAACTATGCCAGCCGGGGTTTCGAGGGTGAGATGCAGATGTCCGAGGAGCGCCAGATCCATGTGATTACCGGCACTACAGATATGTTGTTGCGCAATATGGATGTGATTACCGGGCAGTATGCCGAGCTGCTGAATTCAGCGCAGCTTGCAACGCGCTAATGCTAAATGGTTGGGGGCAATTGTAGGAGCGGGCCATGCCCGCGATCGATCTTTCCAGTCATTCCATCATCGATCGCAGGCATGGCCCGCTCCTACGGGGGAGGTCTCTGTAGACCGTAGGGCGGATCTGCCATTCCCGTAGGGTGCGCCGAGCGCACCACCCGAGTTCCAAAAATTCTACCAGCCGCAGTTTCTGTCCCTGTTCTGTTCTTCCAGATAAACCATCAACGGCTGGAAATAGTCGATAATCGCCGAGGCATCCAGTTCCCGCTGGCCGGTCAGCGCTTCCATCGCATCGGGCCAGGGTTTGCTGGCGCCCATGGCGAGCATTTTGCGCAGCTTTTCACCGGCCGCATCGTTTTCATAGATAGAACAGCGGTGCAGCGGACCAGTCTCCCCGGCCGCTTCGCAGAGCGCGCGGTGGAACTGGAACTGCTGGATGCGCGCAAGGAAGTACCGCGCGTAAGGGGTATTGCCGGGGATATGGTACTTGGCGCCCGGGTCGAAATTGGCCTCGGTGCGCTCCACCGGCGCCTCGATGCCCTGGTACTCCTCGCGCAGCTCCCACCAGGCCTTGTTGTAATCTCCCGGCTGCACCTCGCCGTTGAACACCTGCCAGCGCCACTTGTCCACCAGCAGGCCAAAGGGCAGGAAGGCGATCTTGTCCAGAGCCTGCTGCATCAGGTAACCCAGGTCCTTGTCCTCGCTGGGCACCTCCTCCATCAGGTCGATCTGTTTCAGGTATTTCGGGGTGATGGACAGCGCAATGGTATCCCCTACCGCTTCGTGAAAACCGTCGTTGGCCCCCTCCTTGTACAGGAAAGGCTGGTCCTTGTAGATGCGCTGGTAGAAGTTGTGACCCAACTCGTGATGAATGGTGACGAGGTCCTCACCGGTTTTCTGGATGCACATCTTGATGCGCACATCGTCCTGGCCGTCCATATTCCACGCGCTGGCGTGGCACACGACATCGCGGTCCCGGGGTTTGGTGAACTGGGAGCGCTCCCAGAAAGTCTCCGGCAGCGGCTTGAAGCCGAGCGAGGTGAAGAACTGCTCGCCCACCTTGACCATGTCCTTTTCACTCATGCCGGAGTCCACCACCAACTGGGTCAGGTCGTAGGGCGCCTGCATGTCCTCGTCTTTCACCAGTTCGTAGACGTTGCCCCACTCCTGGGCCCACATGTTGCCCAGCAGATGTGCAGGTATCTTGCCCTGGGGCGGCACCACGTCGTCGCCGTAGTGCTCATTCAACTTGGCGCGCACATGGCAGTGCAGCGCCTCGTACAGCGGCTTGACCTTGTTCCACTGCGCGTCCATATCCTCGGCAAAGGCATCCGGGGGCATATCGTACTTGGAGCGCCACATCACGCTCAGGTTGTCGTAACCGAGTTCCTCGGCGCCGGCGTTACCGATCTCCACCTGGCGCTGGTACAGGGGCTTCATGGGCGGCGAGACCTCGCGCCAACCCACCCACAGCTCTTTCAGCAATTCCGGATCGCGGCTCTCGGCCATGATCCGCCCCATTTCGGTGAGACCGTAACACTTCTCCTCGCCGCCCTCTTCCTTGCAGTATTTGCCAGAGCCGTACATGCCCTGCAGCTTGGAGCCGATCTGCGCCAGTTCCGCGGTCAGTTCCGGGTCCCTGGGCGCGGGGAATACCAGCCCCTGCTTGAGCATGGTGAGCTGGCGGCGGGTCTCCGGGTCCAGATTCAGGTCGTCGAACCTGGCCGCTTCGGAGGCCAGTTCCACCGCCATTGCGGTGTAGCGCTCGTTAGCCAGGGATTCCACATATTGGGAATCCACATTGATATAGGTAGCAGCCAGCCAACTGGCGTGACTCGACTCCTCGGCCATCTTCTCCAGACGCGCCTGGGCATCGTCCAGGAAGGCCTTGGCGTCCTCAGCAGTCAAGTTGCCGGACTCAGCGGTACTGGTCACTTCCCTAGCGACCGCAGCTGTCTCATTGGGTTTCTGTTCCACCTGCCCGTTGTCGCAGGCTGCAAGTGCCGCGGCGACAGCCACGGCCAGGGCGATATTCTTCATGCTTCCCCCGTTCGTTGTTATCCGGAAAGCGTGGTTTATAACACAGACGGCGAAAAAGCGGGATGGAAGGCCGGGAAGAGGCAAAAGTAAGACAAAAATGTTCCGGAAGGAGGGAAAAACAGAGCAACAAACTCCTGCCGCTGTTCTCCGGTATCTGATTTTCGCGAGTAACGAGGGTCTAGCGGGGAAGGGAGCAGCGCCCGCCAAAGGCCGGCGCGCAGGAAAACTGGAGGCAGCCCAACCAGCACACCCTCGGCACATGATACCACTGCTACCGTTGCTCCCTTCCGGGCCTGGCGGGGTTCACAGCTGTTCATTGCGAGGGGACCGGAAGGGCCGCCATTGCAAGAGGGCGCGATTATAGAGACTCGAAGGCGCGAGTTCCAGCCCCGCTAAAAGGTTATACTCTGCGCGGCTAGAAGCCATGTCAAAAAACAGCGGTGTCGCCAGGCGCACGCGCAGCCGTTTTTTGGGATGGCCCTCTAGAGGCCACTTCCAAGCAAAGAGTTATTCATGCATCTGTTCGTCGACAATCTCACCAATATCGATTTCAGCTACCTGGATCACCAGCGCGGACTGGTGGGAGAAACCTGGCTGGCCAATGCGGCGCTGGACGGCGCCCTGGACAGCCAGGGCATGGTGTGCGATTTCGGGGTGGTGAAGAAGACCCTGCGCCACTGGCTGGACGATCAACTGGACCACCGGCTACTGGTACCCACCCGCTCGCCGCATCTCGAGCTGAAACAGGAAGACGGACAGATCGCCCTCGCCTGGCTCTTGGCCGACGGTGAACAGATCAACATCTCCGGCCCCGATCAGGCCTTTGCCCTGGTAAAGGCCGAGTCGATCGACGCGGAGAGCGTCGCCGCCTGGAGCGTGCGACAGCTGGCCTCCGCCTTTCCCACCAGCGTGGAGCGGTTGCGCCTGGAGTTCACCTGCGAGGAAATTCCCGATCCCTACTACCACTACAGCCACGGCCTGAAGAAACATGGGGGCAACTGCCAGCGCATCGCCCACGGCCACCGCTCACGCATCCAGATTTTCCTGGATGGCGAACGCAGCAGTGAGTGGGAGCACAAATGGGCGGAGCGCTGGCGCGATATCTATTTGGGTACCAGCGAGGATCTGCTGGCGCAGACGGAGCGGACACTGCAATTCGCCTACTGGGCGCGGCAGGGGCATTTTGCCCTGGGCATTCCCGCCGCGCGCTGCGAGCTGGTGAATTGCGACACCACGGTGGAACAGCTGGCACAGTATATTGCCGACACCATCGCCGCGGAGCAGCCGGGAAAGGAAGTCAGGGTGCGCGCCTACGAAGGGCTGGGCAAGGGCGCCATCGCCTCCGCCAAAGCGTAAACGAGTGTGAGCTGTTGAACCTGATCATCCTGGAACCAAGCGATTTCGTCGGCCCGGAACACGCGCGGCTGAGCGGCCGCCGACAGAAACATATCCTCGAGGTGCACAGGGCGAACCCCGGCGACACACTGCGGGTGGGGCTTCTGGATGGCGATATCGGCAGCGGCCTGGTCACTGTTCGGGAATCGGGCTTTATCGAACTGCAGGTGGAACTGCATCGCCCTCCCCCCCCCGCCCTGCCCCTCACCCTGGTCCTCGCCCTGCCGCGGCCCAAAATGCTGAAGCGCACCATAGAGCACGCCACTGCGCTGGGGGTAAAAAAACTCTACCTGATCAACGCCTACCGGGTGGAAAAATCCTATTGGCAGAGCCCCTGGCTGACAGAGGGAAAATTGCGCGAGCAGTGCCTGCTGGGTCTGGAACAGTCTGTGGATACGGGACTCCCGCAGATCGAATTGCGCAAGCGCTTCAAGCCCTTTGTGGAAGATGAGCTGCCGGAAATTGCCGCCAATTCATTAAAGCTGGTGGCCCATCCGGTCACGGATAACCCCTGCCCGGTGGACATCCGACAGAACGCCACCCTGGCAGTTGGCCCGGAGGGGGGCTTTATTCCCTACGAGGTGGAGAAGCTGCAGGAGATCGGCTTTGCCGCGGTGCATCTGGGTCCGCGTATTCTGCGTGTGGAAACGGCACTGCCGGTGCTGCTCAGCCGGCTGTATCCCGGACGTTAAGCGCTCTTACGATCAGCAGCCGGGGCGCTCACCAGAACTCCGGCACTCCTCACGAATAAAAAAAGCCGCGTAAAAACGCGGCTGGAAAATGGTGGCACCCGCCACCAAGCCTCACAGAGCGAGGCGCGGGGGGTAGTGCGCCTCATGGGGAGAAAAACAGCTCGATAACAATCGAAGCGCGTCGCCTTAAGCCGCCGCGCCTTCCGCGATCGCGGATTTCTGCAGCGCCAGCTTCGGGTCCACATACTCGTAACCCAGTACATCCGCCACTGCCTGATAGGTCACCATACCGGCGTGGACGTTCAGTCCTTCGAGCAGGTTGGCGTCGTCCAACAGCGCCTGCTTGGCGCCCTTGTTGGCCAGCGCCACCGCGAACGGCAGGGTGGCGTTGTTCAGGGCCATTGTGGAGGTGCGCGCGACACCGCCGGGCATATTGGCCACGCAGTAGTGCACCACGCCGTCCACCACATAGGTGGGCTCGGTGTGGGTAGTGGGCTTGGAAGTCTCGAAGCAGCCGCCCTGGTCGATGGCCACGTCTACAACCACCGCGCCTTTCTTCATACGGCTGATCATGTCGCGGGTCAGCAGCTTGGGCGCCGCAGCCCCCGGAATCAGCACCGCGCCGATTACCAGATCAGCCGCCAGCGCGTGTTTCTCGATAGCATCGCCGGTGGAGTACTCGGTGCGCACCGCGCCGCCGAAGATATCGTCCAGTTCGCGCAGGCGCGGCAGGGAACGGTCGAGAATGGTCACGTCCGCGCCCATCCCCAAGGCCATCTTGGCCGCGTTGGTGCCGACCACGCCGCCACCGATAATCAGTACCTTGGCCGGGGCCACGCCCGGCACACCGCCCAGCAGTACACCGAGGCCACCCTGGGCTTTCTCCAGGTGATGGGCGCCGCACTGCACGGACATACGGCCGGCCACTTCAGACATGGGCGCCAGCAGCGGCAGGCCGCCACGCTTGTCGGTCACGGTTTCGTAGGCGATGCAGGTAGCGCCGGATTTCACCAGCAGTTCGGTCTGCTTGGGGTCCGGAGCCAGGTGCAGGTAGGTGTACAGCAGTTGGCCGGGGCGCAGCATTTCGCACTCGTGGGGCTGGGGCTCTTTTACCTTGACGATCATGTCCGCACTGGCAAAGATCTCTTCCGGCGTATCCACGATACGGGCACCGGCCTGCTCGTACATTTCATCGGAGAAACCAATGGCAGCGCCGCCGTCCTTTTGCACAACCACCTCGTGACCGTTGGCGACCAGCTCCCGTACACTGGCCGGGGTGAGGCCGATGCGGTACTCGTGGTTCTTGATCTCTTTCGGGACACCAATCAACATTTTTTCGACTCCTCGTTTTCCGGCTGGCGCGCCGTTTCGATGACCGGCACATCACACCCTGCTTCTGTGATTTCGCCCAGTATAGACCCAGGATAAAAGTGTATTTCTGGCAGTTTTTGCATGACGCTAGTGGAATCCACTAGAATCCACCAGAAAATGACCGATTCTTGAACAACCGGAGAACCATCTGATGCGCAAGCGCGCCAGTGAACTGAGCACCATCGACCGCAATATCCTGCGGGTACTGCAAAAGAACGGCCGCACCAGCTACGCCGAACTGGCCCGCCAGGTGGGCCTGACCGCGACCCCTTGCGTAGAGAGAGTCAAAAGACTGGAAGCGGACGGTGTGATCCAGGGCTACACCGCGCTGATCAACCCGGAGTTTCTGGATGCAGCCCTGGTGGTCTTCGTACAGATACGCCTGAACCGCTCGGCCCAGGACGCCTTCGAGGAGTTCCGCAACGCTGTGGCGGCGCTGCCGGAGGTACAGGAGTGCTATCTGGTTTCAGGCAACTTCGACTACCTGATCAAGGCGCGGGTGGCGGATATGAATGCTTATCGCAAATTCTACGGAGAGACACTGCTCAGCCTGCCGGAAGTGCTGGAATGCACCAGCTATGTGGTGATGGAACAGGTGAAGGAGACGCTCGAAGTGCCGGTGCACTACAACAGATAATGCGGAATGATGAATGCGGAATGCGGAATACGCGATCTGATCCCGTGCCGTAGGAATGGCCTGTGGCCGCGATCTGACTTCAAGCCGGCAAGAGGGTCTATGGACGCGGCTGGCCGGCTTGAAGCGTGCACTTGGCTGGCTCGCGTATTCCGCATTCCGCATTAATATCTAATTCCCAGTCTGCGATAGATAAAAGCGATCACCCACGCCGGCCCAATCAGCAGAAATTGCAGATCCTTGAAAAACGAGGGCTTTTTACCCTCGATATGGTGGCCCACAAACTGCAGAATCCACATCAATACAAACAGGACCAGGGCAGTGACCCACACCGAAAACCCCAGCCGGTCCGCCACCGCCCAGCCCCACAGGCACACCACGCTCAAGGCCGCCATGCCCAGTGCCAACGGGAAGGACATCAACAGGTAGAAAAGTAAAGTGGGAATGAGCGCCACCACCGCCCAGTTCAACCAGGGAATGGCGGCCATAAAGGCGGGCTGGGGAATCGCCCACAGCAACCCGACCACAGTGGCGTAGATCACCGGCACGGCAATCCAATGAATAGCTTTGTTGGTGGGATTCTGGTGGCTCTCGCCATATTCGGAGAACCACTGTTCAGCACTGCGCATTGTCTCCTCCTGTCCATTATTATTATCAGGCTGATCATCTGTGACCAATCTTCAAGAATCAATGACCGAAAGCGCCATCAGGGCTCACCTTCGCACGTAAGCCTCCAGTTGCTGCCGGTACAGATCTGCCATTGTCTCGTCGAAACAACAAAAAATTATTTGCTGCGGCTCGCTATCCCGCTCCAGATGCTGCTGCACCTGCTCCACGGCGACCTCCACCGCTTGCGCCGGCGGATAGTCGTAGACGCCGCAGCTGATCGCGGGAAAAGCGATGGAGTGCATATTCTCGCGCCGGGCCATGGCGAGACACTGGCGGTAGCAACTGGCCAACAGTTCCGGCTCGCCGAAGCTGCCGCCCCGCCACACGGGCCCCACGGTGTGATAAATGCGTTTGACAGGAATGGCAAAGGCGGGCGTGGCGCGCACCTCCCCTACTGGACAGCCCCCGAGTTTGCGGCAGACCTCCAGCAATTCGGGACCCGCCGCCCGGTGGATAGCTCCGTCTACCCCACCACCACCGAGGAGCCGCTGGTTGGCGGCATTGACGATAACATCGACTTGTAATCGAGTGATATCACCGAGATGGACTTCGATCACTCAGTTTCTCCAACCCCTGCACACACTCGCAGAGGTTGGATGGCCCGGAAATTCAACCGGGCAGCCCCAGCACTCGACGGTGGCGCGATGCTACTTCTGCGGGACATTTTGTCACTGCGCTTACTATCACGATAGCAGCTGAAGAGAGAAGGAAGCCGGGTAAAAGCTCGTAGATATCGAAGATCCCACCGGAAAGCTGCTTCCAGACCACCACCGTCAAGCCGCCCACCAGCACACCGGCAATGGCTCCGGCACCGGTCATTCGCGACCAGAAGAGGCTGATCAGAGTCGCCGGGCCGAAGGCGGCGCCCAGGCCCGCCCAGGCATAGGCCACTACGTCCAACACTTTGGAATCCGGATCCATGGCCACCCACACCGAGATCAACGACAGGGCGATTACCGCCCAGCGGCCCACTTTCACCATCGCCTGGGGGCTGGTTTCCCGCCCAAACCACACGTGGTAGATATCCTCCGCAAGCGCCGCCGAGGACACCAGCAGTTGGGAGTCGGCGGTACTCATAATCGCTGACAGAATCGCCGCCAGCAGTATCCCCGCCACCAGCGGGTGGAACAGCGCCTCCACCAACGCCATAAAGATGCGTTCGCCGTCAGGCAGAGCCTGTTGCAGTTCCAGGTGGCCGAACAGGCCCACGGACAGGGCCCCGAGGAAGCCGAACAGGGACCAGACCGCGGCCACCGTCGCTGCCGCAGGCACATCGTCCGGGCTGCGCACCGCCATAAAGCGCGCCACGATATGCGGCTGCCCGAAATAGCCCAGGCCCCACGCCAAAGAACTCAAAATCGCCGCAATTCCCAACGTCTGGCCGGTATTGTCCTGCATCCAGTGCATCAACTCCGGCACTTTGTCGTGCAAATTGGCCCAACCGGCGGCAAAGCCACCTTCATTCTGGATAACCACTACCGGCACAATGACCAGCGCCAGGCTCATCAGCAGCCCCTGGAACACATCGGTCCAGGACACTGCGAGAAAACCACCGAACAGGGTGTAGGAGATCACCGCTCCCGCGCCGATCACCACCGCCCACCGATAATCCCAGTCGAATACCGTCTCGAACAGCTTGCCACCGGCGATCAGCCCGGAGGCCACATAGAACAGGAAAAACAGCAAAATAAAAAAGGCACAGAGGGTGCGCAGATAGGGGTGCCCCATATCAAACCGCCGATGCAGATAGGCGGGGACGGTGAGGGAGTCGTCGAGGGCGCTGGTATAGATTCGCAGACGCCGGGCCATGATGGTCCAGCTCAGGACAATACCAGAGAAGAGACCAATCGCGATCCACGCCGAGGACAGACCGGCGGTATAAGCGGCCCCCGGCAGCCCCATCAGCAACCAGCCGCTCATATCCGAGGCGCCGGCACTGAGCGCCGCCACCGCCGGCGGCAGCGAACGCCCACCGAGAAAATAGTCGCTCGCGTTCTTGGTGCGCAAGTAGGCGTAGATACCAATCACCAGGATCAGCGCCAGGTAAGCTACAAAGGTGAGCGCGACAAGCCATTGTCCGGACATAGAGACCCCTACTTATTGTGGATTGCGACACCTTGCTGAAAAACCCTTCAAGAACAGGCGTCGCGGCTGTTTTTTGTGTTTATTGCGCTCAAATCTACTAATTCGCTGGCACAAGCTCAATCGGCAAACTACATATTGGAGAAACATTCGGAAAATCTGACATCACTATGGGTATCTGTCTGGACGAGCTGCGCCTGATGGTGATTCGTCCCACCCTGAAGCATCTGAGGGCTTGGTCTGCGGGAATGGAAAACCTGCTGCTGGGCACCGCGGCCCGCGAGTCACAACTGGGCTTCCACCTCAAACAAGGCCGCCGCCACGGACTGGGTATCTACCAGATCCAGCCCCACACCCACCGCCATATCTGGGACCACTACCTGATCGATCATCCGGCCCTGGCCTCCAAGGTGCGCGGTCTGGCCAGTCAGCGGGACTTCCTGCACCACCCCCACAGCGAACTGGCCACCAACCTGCGCTACGCCACCGCCATCGCCTGGCTGATCTACCACTCCGCGGGCGTCGACGACGTTGAGGAAAACGATGTGACCGCCATGGCACGGCTGTGGCACCAGTACTTCCACCACGGCCCCGTGGCAACGGAACAGGATTTCCGGCAGAGCTACGCCCAACTGGTAAAAAAGGGGAAGAGGGGGGTTACAGATTCAACGCATCAATATAGCGCGGTTCATCCACCTCCTCATCCGGCACCCAGGAGTGAATCTGCCGCTCGAGCGGGTAATCGCCCTTCCCGCCAGCCGCTGGCATAGAGCGGTCCAGCTCCAGGCTCTCGAAATCGTACAGGTCCCGATCCGCCAGCTGCGACGGCGATACCCGGGTGAGTGCTGAGAAGATGTTTTCAGTGCGGCCGGGAGACTTCCTGTCCCACTCCCTCAGCATCTGCTTGATCGCCTGCCGCTGCAGATTTTCCTGGCTTCCGCACAGATTGCAGGGAATGATCGGAAACGCCTTGTACCCGGCGAAGCGCTCCAGATCCTCTTCGCGGCAGTAGGCCAGCGGGCGAATCACAATGTTGCGCCCATCGTCCGCGCGCAGCTTCGGCGGCATGGCCTTGAGTCGTCCCCCGTAAAACATATTCAGGAACAGCGTCTCGACGATATCGTCCTTGTGGTGCCCCAGCGCCACCTTGGTCGCGCCGATCTCCTCGGCAAAACCGTACAGAGTGCCACGGCGCAGGCGCGAGCAAAGGCCGCAGGTGGTCTTGCCCTCCGGCACCACCTCTTTCACCACCGAGTAGGTGTCTTTCTCCACGATGTGATAAGGCACACCCAGGGACTGCAAATACTCCGGCAGCACATGCTCGGGAAAACCCGGCTGTTTCTGGTCCATATTCACCGCCACCAGTTCGAACCGCACCGGCGCCGTCTTCTGCAGGTTGAGCAGAATATCCAGCATCGCGTAGGAATCCTTTCCGCCGGAAAGGCACACCATGATCCTGTCGCCCTCCTCGATCATATTGAAGTCGGCGATGGCGCGGCCCACATTGCGGCGCAGGCGCTTTTGCAGCTTGTTGAATTCGAGCCGCTCGCGGCGGTTTTCCAGGTCGCTCATGGGTGCTTGATTCTCTTAATACAGTTTGCCGGGAGGCCGGGCTTCGATTTCATATCCTGGGTTCGGGACTCGGGAAAGAATACCGAACTCCGACGCGAAGGCCCCTGATGTCGGGGGCTTTTTGCGGGACTGTCTGCGAGAGGGACCTCGCGGACAAGCCTACAGGGATGTATTCACGGCGTGTCCCGCAAAAAGCCCCCGGCAGCAGGGCCGCCCCTGAGCCTACTTACATGCACTAGGCACGCACTAGGCATGCACTGGGTCGGCGATTGTACGCATTTCGATCAGGGGCTGCACGCCTCCACCGGCGATTCGCCCAGCAGCGCCTGCACGCAGGGCCAGACATGATCCAACAGGGCCGCCTGGGCCTTCGCAGTGGGGTGAATGCCGTCCGCCTGCATAGCCCCTTCCTGCAGGGCCACCGGCTCCAGGAAGAAAGGTATCAATGGCACCGATTCCGCTTCGGCTACTCGGGGATAAACCGCGGCAAAGGCCTCGGTATAGGCCCGGCCGTAGTTCGGCGGCATGCGCATGCCCAGGATCAATACCTCGGCGTCGGCCTCCCTCGCCAGGCGCACCATCCTCTGGAGATTCTGCTGCAGCGCGCGGGGCGCATAACCGCGCAGGCCGTCGTTGCCGCCCAGCTCCACTATCAGCCAACGCGGCTCGTGTTCCCGCAGCAGCCGCGGCAGCCGCGCCAATCCACCGGAGGAAGTCTCCCCGCTGATACTCGCGTTCACCACCTCGACCGGGCTGTCTCCATCCTTCAGCCGATCGCGCAACAGCTGCACCCATCCCTGGGCCTCATCGAGGCCGTAGGCGGCACTGATGCTGTCCCCCAGCACCAGCAGCGTATCGGCACCGCGCGCCTGCGCCAACGGGACCGACAGCAACAATAGCGGGACAAAAGCCCTTACCAGTCCCCGGAAAAAATCTGTCCTCATGTCATACTCTCCACTGCCTTACGCGTATATCCAAGGAAGCTCTATGTCCACCAAGCTCACGGCTGCGTCCACCAAGCTCACGGCTCTATCCGCAATGCTCAGGGCCGAAAGCCTGCACCATCATGTAGCCACCGGCGAGGGTTCGCTGACCCTATTAAATAATATTTCCCTGCAACTCGCCCGCGGTGAATCCCTGGCGATCACCGGCGCCTCCGGCTCCGGCAAATCCACCCTGCTGGGCCTGCTGGCCGGGCTCGACAGGCCCAGCGAAGGCCGCATCTGGCTCGCCGGCGAGGAAATCACCGCGATGGACGAAGAACAGCGCGCCGCCCTGCGCGCCCGCTGCGTGGGCTTCGTATTTCAGACCTTTCAATTGCTGCCGGGACTCACCGCGCGGGAAAACGTCATGCTGCCCAGCGAACTGCGCGGCGAACGCAGCGCCGCCAAACGCGCAGGGGAATTCCTCGCCCGCGTGGGCCTGGAGCACCGGCTGCACCACTACCCGCGGCAACTTTCCGGCGGTGAGCAGCAGCGCGTGGCCATCGCCCGTGCATTCGCCAGCTTCTCCGGCGACGACGGCATACTCTTCGCCGACGAGCCCACCGGCAGCCTGGATGCCGGCAATGGCGAGAAGGTTATCGAATTGCTGTTCAAACTCAACGCCGAATCCAACACCACTCTGGTATTGGTCACCCACGAGCAGCGGCTGGCGGAGCGCTGCGGGTCGCACCTGCGCATGGCTGCCGGCGAGATAACGGCCGGAGAACCCGACAGTGGCAGCCTGTCGGAGGTATCCATCTGATGCCCGCGCTCAAGCACTCCCTGTTGGCGCTCCGGCTGCTGGCGAGAGACTGGCGCGGTGGCGAACTGGCGCTGATCGCCACCGCCCTGGTGCTGGCGGTGAGCTGCGTGACCGCCATCGCACACTTCACCGACCGTCTGACCCGCGCCATGCATATCCAGTCCCAGACCTTCCTCGCCGCCGAGCGACTGGTGAACAGCAGCCAGCCAGTGGACGGCGCCTGGCTGGACAAGGCGCGCGAGTTCGGATTGCAGCAGGCGGAAACGGTGCAGTTCGCCTCCATGCTCGCCGCCGGCGACGAGTTCCAGTTCGCCGCGGTCAAGGCGGTAAGCGACGGCTACCCGCTGGTGGGCCACCTGGAAATGCGGGCCCGCGAGAGCGGCCCCAGCCGCGTGGTACAGGGCGGGCCGCCCCCCGGAGAAGTCTGGCTGGAACCGCGGCTGCTGCCGCTGCTGAAGCTGGAAATCGGCGACAGCCTGCAACTGGGAGACACCCAACTGACCGTCAGCGGCCTGCTGGACCACGAGCCGGACCGCAGCGACAACCTCTTCTCCATGGGCGCGCGGCTGCTGATGAACCTGGACGACCTGCCCGCCGCCAATATCCTGCAACCGGGCAGCCGGGTGCGCTACCGCTACCTGTTTGCCGGCGACGATCAGGCTCTGGAGCAGTACTTTACCTGGCTGGAGCCACTGCTGACCGAGCACCAGCGGGTGATCGACCTGCGCGAGGGCCAGCCGCGGGTGGCCTCGGCGCTGGACCGCGCGGAGCGCTTCCTGTACCTGGCCGGCAGCCTCGCGGTGCTGCTTGCCAGCGTCGCCGTGGGCCTCGCGGCGCGCCGCTACAGCCTGCGCCACACCGCCTATGTGGCGGTGATGAAAAGCCTGGGCGCCGGCCGCGGCAAAGTGCTGGGAATCTACCTGGGGCAGTTGGCGGCGCTGACTCTGATCGCCACGCTCCTGGGCCTGCTGATCGGCAGCCTGGTACAGTCCCAGGCAGTGTCGCTGATGGCGGACTTCTTCCCGGTGGAGCCGCCCCCCAGCCACTGGTCGCCGCTGATCGTCGGCCTGGCCACCGGTTTTGCCTGTGCCCTGGGCTTCGCCCTGCCACCGCTGTTCCGCCTCGCGCGCACCGACCCCATGCAGACGCTGCGGCGGGACTGGAGCAATCCGGATCGGCGCGAATGGCTGGGCCTGGTGCTCGGCCCCACCAGCATGCTGCTGCTGATCTGGTGGCTGTCCGGCAGCCTGGCGATCACCGCGGCGCTGTTCGCCGGCATGGCACTGCTGGTGGGCGGCAGCGCGCTGGCCAACCAGTTGCTGATACGCGGCAGGCTGGCGACCCTCGGCGGCAGCTGGCGCATCGCCCTCGGCAGCCTGCAGAGGCGCGCGGCCTTCAACACCCTGCTGATCGCCGCCTTCGGCACTGGCCTGCTGGCCATGCTCGCCCTGGTGTTCGCGCGCACCGCGCTGATCGACGAGTGGCGCATGCAGTTGCCCGAGAAGGCGCCCAACCACTTCCTGATCAATATCGCCCCCACAGAGGTAGACGGCCTGCAAGCCATGCTCGCGGACAACCAGGTCACCAGCACCGAGTTCTACCCGATGGTGCGCGGGCGCCTCACCGCCATCAACGGCGAACCCACCAAGGACCGCAGGGAGCAGGACAACGCCCTGCGCCGGGAACTCAACCTGAGCTGGACCGGCACCCTGGCGCCGGACAACCGCATCCTCGAAGGCGAATGGTGGGACGAGGCTGACGAGGACGTCTCCCAAGAGGGAAGCGAGCAAGGGGTCAGCGTGGAAGTGGAACTGGCCGCGCGCCTGGGCCTGGCCCTGGGCGACCGGCTGCGTTTTTCCATCGGCGGCCTGGAAATCGAGGCTCCGGTGGCCAGCTTCCGCTCCCTGGACTGGAACAGCATGCGGCCCAATTTCTATATGCTGTTCGCCCCCGGCGCCCTGGAGGACTTTCCCGCGACCTATATCACCAGCTTCTATTTGCCGCCGGAACGGAAACTGCTGGTCAACGACCTGGTGCGCAATTTCCCCAGCGTCAGCGTGATCGAGCTGGACAAGATCATCCAGCGCATCCGCGACACCATCGACCAGGTCTCCCTGGCCATCGAGTCGGTGATGGTGCTGATGCTGGTGGCCGGGGTACTGGTACTGGTGGCCGGTGTGCGCGCCAGCATCGCCGAGCGTTTGCAGGAGGCGGCAATTATCCGCACACTGGGCGGCCGCCGCCGCCTGCTGCTGCACAGCCTGATGCTGGAATTCGGCCTGCTGGGCATCGCCGCCGGTTTGCTCGCCGCCGCCGGCGCGGAAGCGACCCTCGCGGTGTTGTCACAAAGAGTGTTCGACCTGCCGTTTGTCGTCCACCCGATGCTGTGGCTGTTGGGCCCATTGGCAGGCGCACTGCTGGTGGGCACCGCCGGCACCCTGGCCTGCCGCAGCTCGGTGAGCGAGCCGCCGCTGAAAGTTTTGCGCGAGTTGGCCTAAAAATTTTGGGATCGTCATTCCCGCGCACGCGGGAATCCAGAAACCACCGGGCCTCTGGATTCCGGCATTCGCCGGAATGACGACAGAATGAAGTATCTGGGTTATGGATTTAGATTTCGACCGCAACCATATCTGGCACCCCTATTCCTCCCTGATCGATCCGCCTCCGGTCTACCCGATCGAACGCGCCGAGGGCGTACGCATTTACCTGGAGGACGGCCGCGGCCTGATCGACGGCATGTCTTCCTGGTGGTCCGCTCTGCACGGCTACAAGGTGCCGGAACTGAACCGCGCCCTGAGCGAGCAGATGGAAAAAATGTCGCACGTGATGTTCGGCGGCCTCACCCATGAGCCCGCGATCACCCTGTGCAAAAAACTGGTGGAGATCACCCCCCCACTGCTCACGCGGGTTTTCCTCGCCGACTCCGGTTCGGTGTCGGTGGAAGTGGCGATCAAGATGGCGCTGCAGTACTGGCAGTCCCAGGGCCGCAGCGTGAAAAACCGGTTGCTCGCGCTGCGCAACGGTTACCACGGCGACACCTTCGGCGCCATGGCCACCTGCGACCCGGTCACCGGCATGCACCACCTGTTTGCCAGCCAGTTGACCCCGCATTTCTTCGCCCCGGCGCCGCAGCCGAAATTCAGTGAACCCTGCAGCGACGAGGATATCGCCGAGCTCCGGCAACTGATCGAGAAAAATCACAACCAACTGGCCGCGGTGATTCTCGAACCGGTGGTACAGGGCGCCGGCGGCATGCGTTTCTATTCCCCGGAATATCTGCAGCGGGTGCGCCAGCTGTGCGACCAGTACGACCTGCTGTTGATCGCCGACGAGATCGCCACCGGTTTCGGCCGCAGCGGCAAACTGTTCGCCTGCGAGCACGCGGATATCAATCCCGACATTCTCACTCTCGGCAAGGCCCTCACCGGCGGCACCATGACCCTGGCCGCCACCCTGTGCACCGATCGGGTAGCGGAGGGCATTTGCCGCGGCGAGGCCGGAGTATTTATGCACGGCCCCACTTTTATGGGCAACCCGCTCGCCTGCGCAGTGGCCAACGCCAGTATCGAGTTGTTGCTGAGCGGTCCCTGGCAGCAGCGGGTGGCCGCCATCCAAACTCAATTGGACGAGCAGCTGGCGCCGTTGCGGGGCGCTCCCGGTGTGGCCGATGTACGCACTCTCGGCGCCATCGGCGTGGTGGAGATGGACCAGCCGGTCGATATGAGGCAGGTTCAGGAAGCGCTGATCGAACGCGGCGTGTGGCTGCGCCCCTTCGGCCGACTGGTGTACGCCATGCCGCCCTACGTAATCTCCGAGGAGGATCTGGGCCGGCTGGCCGGCGCCATGGTCGAAGTGCTGGGCCGCTAAGAAGTCCAAACAAAATGTCCGGCAAAGTCACAGGATTCAACCTATGCTTAGGAGCGAAACGGCAATTTGCGGAGGTTGTATGTACCGCCACCTGCCCCTGTTGGCATTAATTCTGATCTTCGGCCTAACCGGCTGTGACCGCGATAGAGACGACACCCCCCAGCCCATGGAACCGGGGGGAACGATGGAAGAGCCCGTCACTCCCAATGGGGACACCACCACGGACGGTATGGACGACGGCACTACCATGGACGATGGAACAACCACTGACACACAGATCTGCACGCCGGAATGGTATGCCTGGGTCCACCAGGAGGTCCAGACCATGCCCGATGGCAACATCACCCAGCTCTACCCCAGCGGCTTGCCGGAAATAGGTAGTGAGGAATGGTTTATCGCCGTCGACAGGCTCACCGGAGGCACCGGCACTCAGGGCCAGGGCCCGGAGGGCGGCACCCCCGAGTGGTGTGCCATGATCCAGCAACGGCTCAGCCAGTCCTCTCAGTCTCCCCAGACTCCCTGATTCTCGCAAACCCTCCGGGCCGGTTCCGCCGGCCCGCGTTTCCCAAACAGCTGAGGAACACACAATGATTCCGGCAAAAAACCTGTTGCTGGCTTTCATTATTGGCGCAGCCTTGCAACAGCCGGCCCTGGCCGACGAAAAACCCCCGCCCGGGGCCATGGCCCTGTCGACGGTCCTCACCAAACTGGAACAGCAGGGTTATACCCCCATTGTCGATGTCTCGCTCGACAACGGACATTGGGAAGTGGAAGCCTACAAGAGTGACGAAAAGCGGGATCTGGAAGTGGACCCCAATTCCGGCAAAATACTCTCGGACAAGCCGGACGGCGATTGACCCTACTCCCAGCTCCCTCTCCCGAGGGAGCACGACTTTCCTCCTGTATCCCCCTGCCAACCAGATGCTGCGGCCGTGTTAAAGTGGCGGCTCAATTCATCGGGGAGCAGGTCCCATGTCCGCATCGGCCATCGTCACTTTTGCTGTACTGGTTATTGTCGCTGTTATCCTCGTTCGCGAGCATCGGCGGGAAGCCCGGCCCCGCGGCTCCCTGCAGGCAGCGGCAACTTCCCATACCGAACCGGAACTGGCGGACAGCGAGGTGGAAAAGATTCTGAACTCCTTTGATGCCCAGTTGGAAGCGCACCGGCTGGACTATATCAACCTACGGCCGGTTGCCGCACTCGCGCCATCCCCCTGGAACAGCAAATTCGGCGGCAAGGCCTACTGGCCCAGGACGGCGCGCTATCCCGAGGCGGAAAACGGCCACAAACTGTACCTGTTGGCCCAGCTCAATTTTTCCGAACTGCCCGCCCTGCCCGGCTACCCGGAAAGGGGTCTGCTGCAGTTCTTTATTACCGACGACGACCTGATGGGCCTGAGCTTTGCGGACAGCAGTGGGAAACAGGCGGAACTGAGAAAAAACCCGGGCAATTTCCGGGTCGTCTACCACGAGGAAATTCTCGAAGACCCGGGCGCGCTGGAAACCGAAGTTCCGGATACCGGCGAAGCCGAATATTTTCCGTTGTCGGCCGAGTACGCCCTCAAGGCGGAACGGAAATCCGGCTTGCCCAGCAGTACCGATTACCGCTTTGAACAGACAGGTATCGATCTCACAGCCATGCCGGACCAGGTAATGGACGCTCTCTGGGAGCGCAACGACGCCGCCGGCAGCCGCATCGGCGGCTATGCCACATTCACCCAGGACGATCCCCGCTACGGCCAGCCGCAGGATGCCTGGCTGCTGCTCTTCCAGATGGACACCTCTTACGAGGACACCGTGGATATCATGTGGGGGGACTGCGGCGTGGGCAATTTCTTTATCCAGCCGGACGCCCTGGCAAAACGGGACTTCAGCAGGGTCTGGTACAACTGGGACTGCTGCTGACAGCAATCCCGGCAAAACCTCAGATCGCTCCCGCCTCCCCCGCAATCAGGGTCAGCAGCCGGCTGAAAGCCTCGTTGGCGGCCATGGTGGAGGACTCCTCCATGGTGTGATAACCGGTGGTCGGGATCTGCAGCGTGGTGCCCTGTACAAAGCCGTTGGATGCCAGAACGATGCGCCCCAGTTCCGTACTGCCCAGGGACTGGGGTTCGTTGCCCAAGGCAACGGCCTCGCGGTTCTGCTCGTCGATATAGATATCCTTAAATCCGTAGCTGATACCGTTTGAGCGGCACAGGCTCTCCACCATCGCGGTGGTCTGCGGATGAAACTCCGCATTGGCATCGCGCCCGCGCAGCACCACCTGCTGGCGATCGGCGGTTTCCCGGTCCGGATAGGGGCTGGTGTCCACCACGATCAAACGATCGGTGCCGTCATTAAAACGGCGAAACCACTCCAACAGGTACCGCCAGCTGCTGCCCGCCTCCTCCTGTGCGGTGAAGAACGCAGTGCCCTGGAAACCCAGGGCGTAGAGATGCACCAGGTGCGCCGCGGTGAGCACATTGTCCAGTTGCGCACTCAGAATGCCGTTGGCCATGGTCAACCGGTCGGTAAAGGCCACCGGCGTCCCGGCCACCAGGTGTTCCAAACCGTCCACCTCAAAGATCAGGTTGTTGCGGTACTCGCATACATAGGCGTTCCTGATCACCCCGGTACCGCGGTAGGAACCCGACCAGGGTTCGTAGGCCATCACCGGCACCGACTGGAAGCGATCGACGATTTTCATCATCAGCTTTTCCGACACCGAATTGCCCAGCAGATCCGAGCGGTTGCCAGTGACAAAGGCCGCATACTGGAACTCGTTCGGCCCGGTACAAATCAGCCCGTGGCGATCGATATGCGCCGAAAACATGGCCGCATCCGGCCTGTCCCCCTGCGCCACCAGCAGCCCCTCATACCAGGTCACCCTCGCCCCGCGCTCCTCCAGCGCGCGCTGCAACACCCGGAAAAACGCATGTTCCGCACCCACTACACTGGGGTTTCGGATCAACTCCTTCAAAAGATCGATAAACTGGTCGGCTCCCTGCATGGATGGGAATACCTCTGTAAAAAAACTGCAAAGTGTTAAACCAGACCCCCTGCGTTGCGGGGTTTTATTTCACACAGGCATGAACAAACGCCCGAACCAGCGGCGAAAGCTGCCCCTGCAGGGCCCGGCGCTCGGGCTGGAACAGGGTCGCGACAAAGAACGGATGCCTGTTCAATTCGACCGCGCGGATCTCATCGGTCATATCGAAAGCGCAGCCACGCATGGGGCCCCCGAGCAGCGCCTGCCTGAATTCGGGGTTCAGCCCATAGCGGCAGCGATAGCCCTCTGAAATTTCACTGACGCCATAAGCCCGGTAAATCAGCGTGTCCGGGTCGAGGCGTACCATCCCGGTGGTTTCCACCAGCGCGCAGGCCAGCGGCGAAACCACCGCCCTCTTCGCTTCCGGGTTGGACTCCGCGTGATCCGCGTCCTCCCAGCCCAGCACATTGCGGGCGTACTCCAGGATCGCATGCTGGAAACCGCCACAGGTGCCGAGAAAGGCAACTTGGCTCTCCCGCGCCCAGCGAATCGCCAGCAGTGCCCCATCCATATCCTGATAGGGCGTGGCCGGGACACACCAGATTCCGCTGTAACCAGCCAGGCGCCCCGCGGAGCGGATTTCCGGTGTGGGCACCCACTCATATTCGACGCCGGTGCCCAGTGCGGACGCGGCCAGTTCAATAGACGGGGGAATAGCCTGATGGGCCGGCACCGATGGATCGAAATCACCGACCAGCCCGATAGTTACGACAGTCATGGATTAATCCCAGCTGATTTCAACAAAAGGTCGAATTACAGAGCCAGTGCAGAGGCCTGCTCACGGGCAACTCGCCCGAATCATGCCGCAGAAGGGATATCCCCTGAACCAGTCTCTTTCGGTTTGCCCACAGTATATCCCTCAACCCGGTGCACGAGCGACACCAAAACGAAGCTCAGCAGCATCAGCAGATACCAGGAGGATAGCTTGGCCAGCGGCACCATGTTCCAGGCAGCGGCCTGGCTCGGGTAGATCCAGATATTCACAAAGGTCGCAATGTTCTCCGCCAGCCAGATAAACCCCGCCACCAGCAGCCATCCCAGCAACAGCGGCATCCTCCGGTAAGCCCGGTCCACCCGGAAATGGATCTGCGTGCGCCAGAACAGCAGCCCGGTCCAGCCCAGTAACAGCCAGCGCAGGTCCGGGACAAAGTGATGGGTAAAGAAGTTTATGTAGATCAGAGCGACCAGCAATATCGCCCAGCGATACGCCGGATACCCTGTGTAGCGGAACTCGAAGATACGCCAGATCCGCGCGATATAACTGCCCACCGCACTATACATAAATCCGGTAAACAGCGGCACGTTACCGATGCCGAATACAAAGGGCTCCGGGTAAACCCAGGAACTGATGGTATCGGCGGTCTTGAACAACTCCATCACCGTCGCCACCAGGTGGAAAACCACGATCACCAGGGCCTCGCGCAGGGTTTCGAGGCGGCACAGCAGCAGGAGCAGCTGGAAGCCGACGGCGGCGAGAAAGATAAAGTCGTAGCGGTGCAGGGATTCCAGCGGATACCAGTACTTGGTCAGAATCATTACCACCAGCAGGAAGCCGCCAAACAGGCAGGCGTAGGCCTGTTTGAGGCTGAAGAGACAGAACTCCCTGACCGCGCCAGATAGCATGCCGCGCTTACTGTTTCTTTTCAAAGAGCTGATGAAACAGGCGCTCGGACTCCCTTAGGCCCTCGTCAGTAAGGACTACGGACTTGGCCTTGCCGACGGGGTCGAGAATAAATCCTTTTTCGCAAAGCCTGCCCAAGGCATCCCAGTCGAAGGACTTCCAGGACCGGCAGCCATTGTGAAGCGTCAAATACAATAGGGCCAGAATAGTCTCATCGATTTTATCTTTATCAACTTCCATCTGAGAATCTCCTTAATTTAGCCTAGAATTGTTTTTTTGTTTTTCAGGATTGCATATCCAACAGGTAAAAACCGCTGGGCAAACCCGCTTAGTTATCGCCACATCGATTTATTTTGCGGTTTACAACCGCTTCATCCCTGAATGTCTTGCAATATAGAAAGGCAATTCCCTCCCATTTTTGCGCAAGACACATCGTAGAAAATAGCTCTTAATACATTCATACGAAATTCAATGCCTAACATCACCGAAAAAATAAAGATGCATAGCGAATCGGCGCAACTTTATTTTATCCGATTTCATGTTTTTATTAGGCGACCGATTAACATTCTCTCATCGTATTTAGGGCTTTTTACTCAGAAAATGAAAATTTTTCCCAAGTCGACTTATCGGTATCTACTGCTTTTTCAGGATAAAAGAACTCTGCGCCATACTTTCCGTCTTGATAAATAGCACTGAGACGAATCATCATATTCCAAGTGTTACCGACAAATTTCTTTCGCAACACCTGAATTTCCCTGTGGGATCCTTCCAAGAATTTAGTGCGTTTGCCTTTATCAGCATCTTCTTCACCTGCGTATGGCACCCAATAACCACTCCAATCTTTGTGATTCCAAAACTCAGATTTACTCCAGTCTTTGTCACGGAGTGACCGCTCTGACAATTGGGCGGAAGCATGTAGATTATAGAGATGACCGGTTTCAGCATGTTCAATGTAAAGATCAATAACCGTGTAATCTCCAGCTTTGCCTTTGGCGCAAACGAATAAAGAATCCTTATCGTGCATAAGATAAATGGCAGTCTGCGCTGGTAATTCAAGTATTGTTGCAACTTGCCATTCAGCTTTATCACAACGACCATCGAAAAGAGGCGCTTTGCTTGTCGGATTAATTACAGTAGCCTCGGAAGCGATTGCTTCCCCAGCCAGGATTAAAAGTGTAGCAGTTAATAACAACATTTTTGATGGAATTCGCATACAAGGTCCTTGTGTAAATATTTTCTTTTATTGATACAAATTAGCCAACTGTGTGCATAATGGCAAATAGTTTGCGATCGATGGTGTTAAAATTTCGACGGCTAACGAGGCTGTAGAAAAACTATTTCGGAGAATCAGCTCTTCCAGCCATATTTTGATTGATCATTGAGCCCGATTAAAACACAGTCCTTTCACATAGTCATCCAACCTGCGCAGTCAATAGAGAGGCTTCGTCAAGAGCCTTCTGGCTCAGTGAATCGCTCCATAATTCATCAGCTTTTCAATGTTATGCACCAAGCAGAACATCCGCCATTGCCCCTGGACCTTGTCCAGGCCGCGTAACGTGAATCGATTTAGGCCCTTGTTGGTGCCTGTATTGCCAAATACCGGCTCCACCACGGACATACGGTGCCCGTAGATCACCTTTCCTTCCTGGCTGTCGACGCGTCGCTTCATCCAGTCTGTCGCAGTGTGGCCATTGGTCACTGCAATCGATACCTGGCGACCGTGCCCCTCCCTTGTGTCGGCGGCACTTGGATTGCGCATACACTGGTCTTTCAGGTGGCAGCTGCGACAGTCGGTCAGGTTACCTTCAAAGATCAGTTTTCTTTTACCTTTGACAGGTCGAGATTCACCAACGAACCAAAGAGACTTTCCGGCCGGACAGATACAGATCTTGTTCTTGGCATCGATTTGAAATTCGCTGGCCGGGATGATCTTCTTCTGGCCTTTGGCATTGTACTGATTCCGCTTACCATACTTCTTTTTCTGCTTAGAGAAAGCTTTGTCTCTGGATCGGAACTTATTGTCAGGGATGTAGGCGTTGATGTTCTCTTTGCGGAGATAATCATTATTCTCCTCACTGGAGAACCCGGTATCTGCGGTTACGATTACCTGACTTTTGAGGATATCGTCATGGATTCCGGTATCACGATACCGCTTTCTGATACCGTCCAGAATCGACTTCAACGTATGCTGTTCCTGACCGGAGCCAAAGGCCTGGGCTTCGACAATGATCTGGTGTTCCTTATCGACGGCGGCGATACCGTTGTAGCCCTGTATTGTGCCTTTGCTGGTGGTCATTTTGGCGGATTCGTTATCGGTGATATTGCTCTTTACTTCTTTCTGGTTCTTTCCTTGCCCCTTCCTTGGGGTTGCCGTCTTTAGGAACTGATCAATCTTGTCGAAGTGCTTTTGGAGGGTTTCAGTGGCCTGGGCGAGCTGCTTCTTTCGGTCTCGCTCTTTGGGCTTTCGCCCGTCGAGCCGTTTGTGCTCTTCGATGCAATGCCGGATCTTCTTCTGGATTTTGTCTCGCTTCTGTTCCAGTTCTTTGAAAGTGCCGGAATGCTCTTTGGAGGCGTCTGAGGGCATCTTGCAGCCGTCAATGGCAAAGAGTTCATTGCCCAGTAGGCCCTGCTGGTCGCAGACAAGCAGTACCTGCTCGAAGACAGACTCAATGGCGTCGGGGTAGCCGCTGACAAAGCTCGCGATACTGGTGAAGTGGGGGACGGCGTCGCAGGAGAGGGCTTTGAAGATGATGTTGTTTTCACATTGCCACTGGATCTCGCGGCTGGAGGTGATGCCTTTGGCGTAAGCAAACAGGATGATCTTGAGCAGAATCGCTGGATCGTAAGCGGCTCTGCCGCCCTGATCATTGCTGTATTTGTCGTAGAAGGGGGAGAGGTCGATATGCCCGTCGATCAAACGGTGGAGAGTGAACTCGAAAGTGCCAGGCTGGAGTTGGTCTTCGAAGTTAATGACGACCATGGCGTCCTGGCTGTAGCTGTATTTTCTGAAATTTGGCATATCCCCTCCCTTTGAGGGTCAAATTTTACCAAAAAACGCTGAGTTTTAAGAGTTTTTCTACAGCCTGAACGTTGCCAGTTGGGGCGGCCTGCGCTGTTTATGCGCGTAGCGCATAGCGTAGGACGTCCCGCGGAGGCGCGCAGCGCCGGAGCGTACAGCCTGGCCTTGTTATACGCTTAACCACAGTAAGAGACCTTCCGCAACTTCATAGATTTATCAAAATGAATGTATACACAACCATCCATTATATCTTCATCAAGTAACGCAGACTTCCTTAGCTGGAGAAAATTATAACTTCTAAACCTTACTGACGTTCCATTTTCATCTTGAATTATTTTGTAAGGATAGTAGCCAAAAGGAACTTTTGACGCATTACCAAGCTCAGCATATGCTTTATTTAAGATGACTTGCTCACTCTTAGACCAATGTATGGCCTCGTACTTCGGCTCAGCGAATGTCAGGTCTTTGGCCACAAAGTAGGAAAGCCCGAGTGATGCGATTAATAAGAAAACTAGAATAGTGATTATTGTGTTCTTCATACGTAATTACGCGTAGTCGTGGTAGAACGCCCCGTCACCGGGACGCCCCCACACAGATCCGGACGTGCGGAATTACCGCATCCGGCTCTTCAATAGAATCATTGCCCGTGTAAAGCACAGGCCCCTCAGTACCAATCCGCCGGGACAGCGCGCTTACGCACTGTTAACGGCTGGATTCGGTAATATCTCAACATTTCCTTCAGGCCTCCCCAGTTGAAACTCCGCTTTTGACTGCGTCGATTCAACCACTTATACAGGCTATGCAAAACATGCCCGTAGATACGGGATACGCTCAGACTGTTGTCCGGCAGGGCGAAGTAATTCCCGATTCCGTCAAGCTTCCTCTTCAGCATGGGCATCAGGCGATTCAGCCGTTTGTGGCGATTCTCCTTGATCCATGTGTAGAGCGCTTGCAGCAGAGATTTGTGTTTCTTCGGGGCGGTCTTCCGCCGCAGACGAGGTCCGCCACCGAAGTCAACATCCCAATAGAACCTGAAACCCAGAAATTCAAAGCTCCGCTCCTGGCCCGGATGAAAGCGGCTGAAGCGTTTGAGCGATGTTTTACCGGCCGTGACATCAAGGTTAAATTGCTTTAATCTCGATGGCAACGCTCGGTAGAAGGCGTTGGCCTCGTCGCGGTACTGAAACGCTACAACAAGTCGAGTCGCCCCGGGGACCCTCCCCCCGAGGCGCTCACAGAACCGGACGTGAACGTCTCCGCTCATCCGGCTCCTCCTACCCAGCCTGTCCATGTAATAAACGCCAATGGGCAAACAACCCCGGCTGTCTGCGCGCAATACGCTCCAACCAGTGGGTTGCTCGCCTCCTGTGGCCCCGCAGTCTTTTGAACTTGCGAGTTGCCCAAATTACGAGCCTACGGTCAATCCGCCGGAGGGTTGTATACAGCGCTGACTTGTAAAATGCGCTGTAGTAATTGATCCAGCCGCGGATCACCGCGTTGAACATCCTTGCCAAGTCTTCCAGTGACTTGTCGCTGCGCAGATGCAGTTTCCAGCTGCGTACTTCCTGCCGGATTGCTTTCGCCGCTTTGTTGCTGATCGCCGGACTGAAGTTGATGAAGAACTTTCCCTTCCGATTTTTCGATCTTCTCGGGCGAAAGGTGTAACCCAGAAAATCGAAACTGGTGGCGGGATAGTCCAGACGTCGATCGTCGTCTTTGCAGTAGACAATCTTGGTCTTCTCCGGATGAAGTTCCAGTCCACAATCTGCAAAGCGCTGTTCCAGCGCATTTTTCAGATGTTCGGCCTGCTTCCGTGTGCGGCAGTGACAAACACTATCATCGGCGTACCGCTCGAAGGGAATGCTCGGATAGTGCCTTTGCATCCACGCATCGAAGGTATGGTGCAAGAACAGGTTCGCCAGCAGAGGACTGACCACACCCCCTTGCGGGGTGCCCTTGGTCCTCTCCTGTAATGCCCCACCATTCAGTTGCACCGGGGCTGTCAGCCATCGCTCGATGTAGAGCAGCACCCATTTGTCTTGGGTGTGGTGGCGCACCGCTCGCATCAAGAGTTCATGATCGATGTTATCGAAGAAACCCCTGATATCCAGATCAACGACCCAGTCGTTGCGCCAGCAGCGCTTGCGCGCCTGTCCAATCGCCTGACGGGCTGACTTGCCCGGCCGATAGCCGTAGGAGTCCGGATGAAAATGACGTTCCAGGTCCGGCTCCAGGGCTTGTTTGACTACCATTTGGGCAACCCGGTCCGCAACCGTTGGAATTCCCAGTGGACGAACACCACCGTCCGCCTTGGGAATCTCCACGCGTTTGACCGGTGGGGGTATGTAGCTACCAGACGCCAGTCGATTCCAGAGTTTATAGAGATTGCCTTCCAGCTTCTCTTCAAACATCTCCAGGGTCTGACCGTCTACGCCTTCCCCGCCCTTATTGGCCTTGACTCGTTTGTAGGCTTCCCACACCTGACGTTTAGTGATAGGAAATGACTTCGCCTGATTCAAGAGTGTCCTCCCATTGCTGGTTGCACTCTTGTCTCAGGCTGGATAGGGCAACCCCTTCGCTCCAGCTCCATTACAGAGCCTTCCTCACTACTACAGGTTGCTCCGCCCCTGTACCCCGCATTGGTACTCAGATACTCGTGGGGCTTCCACTTGCATCGCTCCCCTAGCATCGGGGTGACAGGTTCCCACGTTCCACACAAGAGCCTGAGCCGTGTTCTCGCCGCCTTTATGCCGGACGCCGCCTGGGCAGTAGACAGGTTTCTCCCAGACTTATCCCGGGTTAACGACTTCCCCCCGGTTTTGACGTCGTCCCTACGCTTTCGACACGTCATCAGCGGTTCACTTGCGTTCGACTTCACGGCCCTTACCTGACCGGTTCTTGACCGGCCTTTTCCATACTCGCTCACTACCACACCTTTTAAGTGCAGCAGCAGTAGGTGGTTTGAAGCCTCCGCCTGCACGGCGGCTCCGAGGGGCCCGCCCTCATCTCTTGTGCAGCACGGCTGCACGGAGGATTCACATCCTCCAGTGCGCCTTCGTGGCGCACAGTCGTCCGCGTAACGGATGAGCATGGCGCGCCCCCTGAGTCCGGGCTTGACCCTTTTCTCGAACCACAGGTCGAGCACGTAGTGCAAGTAGATATTGGCCAGCACCGGGCTGATCACGCCCCCTTGCGGGGTTCCGCTAAGCGGCTTGTGATAACGGCCGTCCGGCTCGATGATGCGCGCCTTCAACCATTGATTGATCAGGTTGAGTAGACGTTTGTCGTCGATGCGCTGTTCCAGCATCCGCAGCAGCCACCCGTGGTCCATGTTATCGAAGAAGCCTTTAATATCCGCTTCGACGATGTACCCGTAGCCCTTGAACTGAAGATTGAGCTGTAAGCTGTGTACGGCTTGATGCGCGCTTTTGTGCGGGCGGTAGCCGTAGCTATTGCGCAAAAAGTCTTGCTCCCAGATGCTCTGGAGTAACTCCGCAACACTTTGCTGCACCAGCTTGTCTTCTATCGTGGGCAGTCCGAGGGGACGCTCTGCGCCGTTTGCCTTGGGGATGTATACCCGCTTTACATCATTTACCCGAAAGCGGTTTGCCTTGAGATTCTGATGGATGCGGTGGATATTTTCCGGCAATCGCGCCCCGAAGTCTTCGGCTTCTACGCCGTCCACACCGGGAGCAGATCGCTTGTTGAGGTTAGCCCAGCCCCGCGTCAGCAAACCGGGATTCAGTTCTCCATATAAATTCTGAAACCGGTGCCGGGGATGGGTACGTGCTTTAAATGCTATGGCGTTTAAGGCGGTTGTCATAGTGGTTTCCAGCCCTACCCTGTCCGGACTATGTTTCTGTTAAACGCCACGATTCCATTGTCGGCCCCTTCGCCATGCAAGCGGCTTTCCCGCTTTCGGACTACTATGAACCGATCCGACTTCCAAGGGGCCTTCGTTCGCCTCGCGTTTTACTCGGCAGCCCTACCCACTTCCTGCGGGAACCTCCTTGGATCTCACAAGTTCCTGTCGCATCTCTTTACACATGCCACGGTTTGATAACTCCGCTGGCTCGCCACAACCTCGCCCTTGGCGGCTGTTTTGCATGGACTTCGACGGCGTTACAAGCCTCGTCAACCAGGATTCGCTATTTTCGGAGCGATACCAACACTTCAGGCGCACGGCACGCCCTATGGCCTATGTAATTCTCTGTCTACGCTTCACGCTGCTTGTTCGCCTTGTGCTTCCTGCCACACAAATATTCCTAATTTCCGGGTTCCGCACAGCGCGCAAGACTCGATACGGGTGGCTGGCTAGGCCTTACCCGACAGGGACTTTCACCCTGCAAGATGCGACAAGCTTTGCTTGTCGCACTAACGCCGCAATCAGCCGCGGCTTACTTTGTTTGCTTTTTGCACGAAAATGGGAGCGTAGCGACCGTGCAAAAAGTGCACAAAGTAAGACGTCGGCTGCATTGCATCGTTATGCATTGGAGTGCCACAGGCCCACCAGTAGAACGATAAGTGTACCGAGCCCCAATGAAAATAGAATGAGATCTCGAACTACAATACGTATGTTTTTACGTGATAGCTCCCTCTCTAGGTGCACCATTTGTTCTTCAGAGAGAGGGTTTTCTACTTTATGCCTCCCACCTTTTATGAGAAGAACTGCATCATGATGCTGTTTTTCATCAAGTACCCATACTCCGTATGTTCTAGGCCCTCCTCCCGTGTAGAAATGGCTGTTGTTACTTTTAAATACTCCTACATGAGTAGGAATTCCTCGCTCTCTTAATTTGAAAGCAAAGTTAACTGCGTCATCTTGTTGTTTGAAATCTCGGACGATTTTCATTTATGCATAACGAGGCTGTAGAAAAACTATTTCGGAGAATCAGCTCTTCCAGCCATATTTTGATTGATCATTGAACCCGATTAAAACACAGTCCTTTCACATAGTCATCCAATCTGCGCAGCCAATAGAGAGGCTTCGTCAAGAGCCTTCTGGCTCAGTGAATCGCTCCATAATTCATCAGCTTTTCAATGTTATGCACCAAACAGAACATCCGCCATTGCCCCTGGACCTTGTCCAGGCCGCGTAACGTGAATCGATTTAGGCCCTTGTTGGTGCCTGTATTGCCAAATACCGGCTCCACCACGGACATTCGGTGCCCGTAGATCAACTTTCCTTCCTGGCTGTCGATGCGTCGCTTCATCCAATCTGTCGCGGTGTGGCCATTGGTCACTGTAATCGAGACCTGGCGACCGTGCCCCTCCCTTGTGTCGGCGGCACTTGGATTGCGCATACACTGGTCTTTCAGTTGGCAGCTGCGACAGTCGGTCAGGTTACCTTCAAAGACCAGCTTTCTTTTACCTTTGACAGGTCGAGATTCACCAACGAACCAAAGAGACTTTCCGGCCGGACAGATACAGATCTTGTTCTTGGCATCGATTTGAAATTCGCTGGCCGGGATGATCTTCTTCTGGCCTTTGGCATTGTACTGATTCCGCTTACCATACTTCTTTTTCTGCTTAGAGAAAGCTTTGTCTCTGGATCGGAACTTATTGTCAGGGATGTAGGCGTTGATGTTCTCTTTGCGGAGATAATCATTATTCTCCTCACTGGAGAACCCGGTATCTGCGGTTATGATTACCTGACTTTTGAGGATATCGTCATGGATTCCGGTATCACGATACCGCTTTCTGATACCGTCCAGAATCGACTTCAACGTATGCTGTTCCTGGCCGGAGCCAAAGGCCTGGGCTTCGACAATGATCTGGTGTTCCTTATCGACGGCGGCGATACCGTTGTAGCCCTGTATTGTGCCTTTGCTGGTGGTCATTTTGGCGGATTCGTTATCGGTGATGTTGCTCTTTACTTCTTTCTGGTTCTTTCCTTGCCCCTTCCTTGGGGTTGCCGTCTTTAGGAACTGATCAATCTTGTCGAAGTGCTTTTGGAGGGTTTCAGTGGCCTGGGCGAGCTGCTTCTTTCGGTCTCGCTCTTTGGGCTTTCGCCCGTCGAGCCGTTTGTGCTCTTCGATGCAATGCCGGATCTTCTTCTGGATTTTGTCTCGCTTCTGTTCCAGTTCTTTGAAAGTGCCGGAATGCTCTTTGGAGGCGTCTGAGGGCATCTTGCAGCCGTCAATGGCAAAGAGTTCATTGCCCAGTAGGCCCTGCTGGTCGCAGACAAGCAGTACCTGCTCGAAGACAGACTCAATGGCGTCGGGGTAGCCGCTGACAAAGCTCGCGATACTGGTGAAGTGGGGGACGGTGTCGCAGGAAAGGGCTTTGAAGATGATGTTGTTTTCACATTGCCATTGGATCTCGCGGCTGGAGGTGATGCCTTTGGCGTAAGCAAACAGGATGATCTTGAGCAGAATCGCTGGATCGTAAGCGGCTCTGCCGCCCTGATCATTGCTGTATTTGTCGTAGAAGGGGAGAGGTCTATACGCCCGTCGATCAAACGGTGGAGAGTGAACTCGAAAGTGCCAGGCTGGAGTTGGTCTTCGAAGTTAATGACGACCATGGCGTCCTGGCTGTAGCTGTATTTTCTGAAATTTGGCATATCCCCTCCCTTTGAGGGTCAAATTTTACCAAAAAACGCTGGGTTTTAAGAGTTTTTCTACAGCCTGAACGTTGCCAGCTGGGGCGGCCTGCGCTGTTTATGCGCGTAGCGCATAGCGTAGGCCGTCCCGCGGAGGCGCGCAGCGCCGGAGCGTACAGCCTGGCCTTGTTATGGCGGACTACCACTGAGCTGACTTATGGCATTCAAGAGAGCCGCACTTTAAGGATTCTAAATGAGCCAGGTAACTTTTTAGTGCTTCCATTCTACTTTTTGTCATCTGCAAGATACAGTACTGCTCGTTCCATTCACCTCTTGCTATTGAAGATTTGTCCATGAATAGGCACGTACTATCTTTGAACTCAATCCATTTTTCTTGCGCTGACATAAACTCATTTTTTGCTTTGCTTGCACTTTCATTATTCTCGATCTGAGTCAGTACTTTTTCATAGATAGAGCTCAGCTCACTTTCTGCTTCTACAATTCTCAGATAGTTGCACCCTGTGACTCCCCAATTTGAACCGAGATCACAAGGCTTAACGAAAGTATCTCCTTTACATAATAAATCGCCAGAATGTTCCATGCCAGAACAGGCGCCTCCTTCTTCTGAAGCAAACACAACACCAGATAGAAAAAACAAAACAAGGAAAATATTTCTCATAAATACTGTCTCTACGTATTTGCCATAACGAGGCTGTAGAAAAACTCCGGCCTTTCGTTCTGGTTATATTTTGCCCAGAAAATCGCGCTCCTACGTGAATTCTGGACCTGTTTTGTATGGCGAAAAGCATTTCAGAGCACTCTCCGCACGAAAAATTTGCCACTTCAAGAAGTGCTCGAGTTTTTCTACAGCCTGAACGCCCGCAGCACGCGCGTTTTTTGAGCGCAGCGAAAAACACGTCGCCGTGGCTGCGCTTGTTATGCTTCGCGGATTTACAACTGAGATCGAACATATTTCTTGTAGTTACCGGTAATGAAGCCAATAGGCCCCATTCCCGGTAGAAATTTATCGAGAAAGAAATCTACACCGCTGAATATAGTTCCCGATATTGGTTCAAGAGAACCCAGTCCTGTAGAGGATAACCACCGCAAGCCCTTCGCATTGTCTGTTCTAATAACTTCCCCCAATCTCTTCCTCCAGCTATATATGATATCTTTAATTTCTTGATCCGACATGTTCAAAGATTTATGAATCCAATTACGGAAGGCGGCAGCCTCATCAGATTCACGAAGCTTTATCAAAGAGTCTATATCAAATTTCGAGCCGACAGGTAATGTAGGAATGTCTGCAATTTCAATAATTCTGGTCAGTTCGCCTCGAGTGTCATTTTCGGTCAGAACTCCTGAAAGAAAATCGAGCCGTATTGCCGTTATACTAGCCTGGACAGGATTTAAACCAGCAATAGCATTGACAGCCTGCATCCGCTGAATCTGCAAGTTTGTTCCAGTTATTTCAAAAAAGCGTTTCTTGAATAATTCATGAATTTCAACATCATTCTTACCAAGAAGCGCGCCGAGATTTGTATTAATTTGAAATACATCTTGCGACACTTCTTCTAACCCAATCTCGATGTTTAGAGCATACACCGGAATCGTATAATCTTTGGCCAGCGAATCCAACAACGTACTAGTTATTAGATTTGGCTTTGAATTTAAGTCATCACGAAAATCATTGCTTGTATTAAGGAACCTCTGAATAAGTCCCAGCCAGATGGGGTAAAATAGCATTGAGCCAACGAAAATAGCACAAGCCATGCACCAAGTCAGCTTTGCCGAAGCCGAATACCGCAACAAGCGCCGCAAGACCCGCCGCGAGAAGTTCCTAGAGCAGATGGAATCTCTGGTTCCCTGGGAGCGCCTGGAAGCGAAGATCGAGCCCTTTTATCCGAAGGCCGGGCGCGGTCGCCAACCGTACCCGCTACAGGTCATGCTGAGAATCCATTGTATGCAGCTGTCCTACAACCTCAGTGATCCCGCGATGGAGGACTCACTTTACGAGATTGAGTCCATGCGCCATTTTAGCGGATTGACACTGACAGACCGAATTCCGGATGAAACCACTATCCTTAACTTCCGCCATCTACTTGAACAGCATCAACTTGGTCGCCAGCTATTTGAGGAGATCAATAGCCATCTCAAGAGTCATGGCATGCTGTTGAGAGAAGGCAGTATCGTGGATGCCACTATTATCGCTGCGCCGAGCTCAACCAAGAACCGGGAGAAGGCTCGAGATCCAGAGATGCACCAGACCAAGAAAGGCAACCAGTGGCATTTTGGTATGAAGATGCATATTGGCGTCGATGACGTGTTGGGAATCATTCATAGCGTGGACACAACCGCCGCAAATACGCATGACATTACCGCGACTGAGCAGGTTCTCCACGGAGAAGAAAAAAGAGTTTGGGGTGATTCTGGCTACACCGGCGCAGAGAACCGGGAAGAGCTCAAATATCGGGAAGTCGAATGGCATATAGCGATTAAACCGAGCAAGCAGAAAACCCTTCCCGGACAAGACGCCGTTCGGAAAATGGAAAAGATCAAAGCTCAAATTCGGGCGAAGGTGGAGCACCCCTTCCGTTATATCAAGCGCGTGTTTGGCTACGATAAGGTACGCTATCGTGGGCTGGAGAAGAATACCGAACGCCTGTGTCTGTTGGCAGGCTTCACCAACCTGTTAATCGGGAGAAAATACCTGCCCGCCTAGGGGCAGTGCGCCTGAAATCCGCGGATAGCGGGCTTCAGGCAAGGAAAACTGGGAGAATTACGTGAAAACATCGGAAATTTGACTATAAAGCGATCGACTTTTTGACCCTCCCGGTTAATTCCCGAGGGAATGGCGAGTTGATCAGAGGTTCCCTAAGTTGTGAACCGTCAATAACTCGTTTATTTGACAAAGTTACAGCGTGAAGCCTTTCAAGATCGTTTTTTGTAAGCTCATTGCCTTTAGCATCTTTGTACGTGCGGGCCAATCTATCTTCAATATTTAAATTGCCAGACGTGTTTGGATTGACGTAAACAGTTTCGAAGGCAAACCGAAGCGGACAATTCAAGGGTCTATTTGCAAAAAGTCCTGGACTTTTGTGGTCACAGGTGGCCTGAGCTGTCGGGCCGCCACATTCCACTGCAATTCGTCCCTCTTGAATTAAATTGCAAAGCCCTTCAACTCCAATTGATTCGGAAATTCGAGGAATAATTGCAGGATTTGATATTATGATCGTCTCATATAGCAAAAATGATTCAACAAATTTCCCCGCATCAAACTTGCCATTATCAGCCGTGAGTCCATCATAGAGTGTGCTTGAAATCATCTACCATCTCTTTGAGCATAACGCCCTGGTAACTCGACGGAACGGAGTAGCTTGTTTTGTGCTACTAAAGCACAAAACAAGCTGCGCAGTGGAGGTCGAGTTGACCAGTTTGTTAGCACTTTACTGTCTAGCCTCTTGCTCAAAAAATACAGTTAAATCGGATAATTTGGAATTTAGTACTCCAATTTTACCCTCAAAATACAATTTAAATGCCTGTTCTACCCATTCGGCTTGTTCAAAGACGTAGGCGCTCACCCAAAGTACTTCCTTTTCTTTTCCGAAGCCTAATAAGGTTTTTACCTTTTTAGGCTGAACTATGCCAACTAAATAGGCGTATTCATCCGAACTTCCAATGACTGAGACCCATAGATCTACCTAATTACCATCTAAGGTAAGCCAAGCCGAGGAGTAAGCGCGCACAGGTCGAATCTGTGGTTAAAACGTATCCTAATTACCACTCTTGCTAAGTAACGATTACCTGTATATAAATACAGTTATCTCGTTGATCTGCAAGGGAATCCGCCATGGCTCGCAACAAGGTACAGTTCCAGAAGGGCATCAGTTTGACCAAATTCCTCAAGGAGCACGGAACCGAGGACCAGTGCTTCGATGCGCTCTGCCGGTGGCGATGGCCAGACGGATTCCGCTGTCCCCACTGCGGGCATGACAAGTATTGCGACTTGTCTCACCGCAAGCTGAAGCAGTGCAACCGATGTCGCCGCCAGACGTCGATAACCTCGCGCACTATCTTCGACTCCACCAAGCTACCCCTTACCACCTGGTTTCTTGGTATCTTCCTCATTACCCAGGATAAGAAGGGCATCTCCTGCATGGAGCTGGCCCGTCACCTGGGTATCTCCTACAACGCTGCCTGGCGCATGAAGCAGAAGCTCATGCAGGTAATGCTGGAGCGGGACCAGCACTACAAGCTGTCCGGCTTCATCGAGCTGGATGACGCCTATCTTGGCGGCGAGCGTACCGGATGCAAGCCAGGACGCGGCGCTGACGGCAAGACACCCTTTGTTGCCGCTGTTGAAACCACCAAGGAAGGCCAGCCATCCCGGATCAAGCTCTCCATCATCAAGGGTTTCCGAAGCACCGAGATTTCCGCCTGGAGTAAGCGCCATCTGAGTGAAGGCAGCACTGTCATCTCGGATGGCCTCGCGTGTTTCAATGCCGTCACTGAAGCAGGTTGCGCACACGATAAGATTGTCTGTGGTGGTGGCCGCGCTTCCGTTGAAGAGCCCGAGTTCTATTGGGTGAATACTGTACTCGGCAATTTAAAGAGCGCTTTGCGCAGTACCTACCACGCAATCCGGCCTAAATATGCGCAGCGCTATCTGGCGGAATTCCAGTACCGATTCAACCGCAGATTCGATCTTTGCGCGCTCATTCCCCGGCTTATCTACGCCTCTCTCCGGACTCCACCAATGCCGGAAAGATTGCTTAAACTCGGCTTAGCTTAGGTGGTAATTAGGTAGATCTATGTTCGATTGTTGATTCTTTACTGAAATAGTTGGTTCGGAGCCACCATTGCTTTTCCCAACTTGGTCTTTCCATGGAAATTCACGGAATTCTTTTACAAAAATTTCGTAATTGGCATTTCCTTTTAAATCATATTGATCAAAATCGTAACCTGCATATTGGATATCATAGGTAAAGGGACTCGCCATAATTGAACTACATAAAGTTACGAGAATTAATAAAAGTGGTAGATTTTTCATATGATTGCTAACAGTTTATTCAAAAGCCTGGGGCTTTATATCTCCTTGGCTACTATTTACCGCGCTTTCCAAAATCAGGGATCTACATTTCTTTAAAATTCAAGGACTTATCCAGGATCGATCAGATTTCAGCCGGAATTATAAAGCCCCAGGCTCAAGTCGCCTGATTATATACTTAGCAATTGAATATAAGTAACCCACCAGGAAAATCAATAACTTACGCGATTTCTTCCAGAAATAGAAGCTCATGGCTCTTGAATTCAGCGGTTGACAGGGTCTATATTCCTCAATACTGTATAAAAAAACAGTAATTGAGGACAGCTCATGGATGACGTTCGCCCCCCTATCCCGAAGGAATCCGGTAAGTTTATCCCCTCTCTACGCCGGCATATTCGCGAGTCAGGGCTGGCTTACCGTACAGAACAGACTTACGTCCACTGGATCAAACGCTACATTCATTTCAATGAATTGCGCCACCCGAAGATGCTCGGCGTCTCTGATATAGAGCGGTTCCTCAATCATTTGGCAATAAACCGCAACTGTTCAATTAACACTCAGAAGATCGCCCTGAACGCGCTGGTTTACCTTTATAAGCGCTTCCTTGAAGTCGATGTATCCAATCTTGAATTCACCCCTGCCCGGCAGTACCGCCGCCTGCCTACGGTTTATAGCCGAGTGGAAGTTCAGGCCATCCTTGCACACCTGCGGGGCGCCCATCGCCTGCAGGTGGAACTGATGTACGGCTCGGGGTTGCGTTGCGCAGAGTTGCTGTCACTGAGAATCAAAGATATTGATTTCGGCAGCAATAATATTTTCGTTCGCGGCGGCAAGGGAAATAAGGATCGCACGACTATGCTGCCTCAGTCTCTGGTCCCCGCGCTGGAAAAACAAATTGAGTACGTGGAGCTGCTACATGCTCAGGACCTTGAGGATGGCTTTGGCGATGTATATTTGCCTGATGCTTTAGAGCGCAAATATCCCAGTGCGGCCCGCTCCCTGGCCTGGCAGTACCTTTTCCCGGCCTCGAAGGTCGGCCCCGATCCACGCTCTGGTGTTTTGCGTCGCCACCATTTGCACCCAACGGCTCTCGCGAAACAGATCCGCCGGGCTGTGCAGGCCACCGGTGTGAGAAAGCCAGCTCGCGCCCACGCCTTCCGCCACAGCTTTGCCACCCATCTGCTGGAGGCAGGTTATGACCTGCGCACAATTCAGGAGTTACTGGGTCATTCGGACATCAGCACTACAGAGATCTATACCCATGTGGTGAACCGTGGTGGTAAAGGTGTACTCAGTCCGGTAGACCGAATGCAGCCGCCGGGCGGAATCGCTGAGCCGATGGTGGTGTATGGAATGGCAGCTTGAAGAAAAAGGACTGGGGTTGCTTGGGTTAGGCCCTCTCCCCCGGCCCCTCTCCCAAGGGGAGAGGGGGGGGAATAAAAAAGCCCCGCAAATGCGGGGCTTTTCGTTGGCTTGGCCGGATAAGGCTGGCTTACATCATGCCGCCCATTCCACCCATGCCGCCCATTCCACCCATGTCGGGTGCTGCGGGCTTGTCTTCCGGCAGTTCGGCGACCATGACTTCGGTGGTGATCATCAGGCCGGCGATGGAGGCGGCCGCCTGCAGTGCAGTGCGGGTTACCTTGGCCGGGTCGAGGATACCCATTTCCAGCATGTCGCCGTACTCACCGGTGGCGGCGTTGTAGCCGTAGTTGCCGGAACCCTGCTTCACTTTGTCCACCACGACGGAAGACTCGTCACCAGCGTTCTCTACGATCTGGCGCAGCGGCATTTCCATGGCGCGCAGGGCGGCGGCTATGCCGTGGTTCTGGTCTTCGTTGTCGCCGGTCACCTTGACCGCCTGAACAGCGCGGAGCAGTGCGGTACCGCCGCCGGGCACCACGCCCTCTTCAACCGCGGCGCGGGTGGCGTGCAGGGCGTCTTCGACGCGGGCTTTCTTCTCTTTCATTTCCACTTCGGTGGCGGCGCCAACCTTGATCACTGCAACACCACCGGCCAGCTTGGCCACGCGCTCCTGCAGTTTCTCTTTGTCGTAGTCGGAAGAGGAGTCTTCGATCTGGGCACGGATCTGGCCGACGCGGGCTTCGATGTCTTTGACATCGCCGGCGCCGTCCACGATCACGGTGTTCTCCTTGGACAGGGTGACGCGCTTGGCGCTGCCCAGGTGTTCCAGGGTGGCGCTTTCCAGTTCCAGGCCCACTTCTTCGGAGATCACAGTGCCGCCGGTGAGGATGGCGATGTCCTGCAGCATGGCCTTGCGGCGGTCGCCGAAGCCCGGTGCCTTGACGGCGGCCACTTTCACGATACCGCGCATGCTGTTTACCACCAGGGTGGCCAGAGCTTCGCCTTCCACGTCTTCAGCGACGATCAGCAACGGCTTGGACGCCTTGGCTACCTGCTCGAGCAGCGGCAGCAGATCGCGGATGTTGGAGATTTTCTTGTCCACCAGCAGGATGTAAGGCGCTTCCAGCTCAGCGGTCATGTTCTCCTGGTTGGTGATGAAGTAGGGGGACAGGTAACCGCGGTCGAACTGCATACCTTCCACAACGTCCAGTTCGTTCTCCAGGCCGCTGCCCTCTTCCACGGTGATCACGCCTTCCTTGCCCACTTTCTCCATGGCTTCGGCGATGATGGTGCCCACGCTCTCGTCGCTGTTGGCGGAGATGGTGCCCACCTGGGCGATGGACTTGCTGTCTTCACAGGGGGTGGCCAGGCCGGCGATATGATCCACGGCGGCGATCACGGCCTTGTCGATACCGCGCTTCAGGTCCATGGGGTTGAAGCCGGCGGCGACGGATTTGAGGCCTTCGGTAACGATGGCCTGGGCCAGTACGGTGGCGGTGGTGGTGCCGTCACCGGCGGTGTCGGAAGCCTTGGAGGCCACTTCCTTCACCATCTGCGCGCCCATGTTTTCGAACTTGTCTTTCAGTTCGATTTCCTTGGCTACGGATACGCCGTCCTTGGTGACGGTGGGAGCGCCGAAGGACTTGTCCAGTACCACGTTGCGGCCTTTGGGGCCCAGGGTGGTCTTAACTGCGTCGGCCAGAATATTTACGCCCTTGAGCATCTTCTGGCGGGCGCTGTCTCCGAATTTTACGTCTTTAGCTGCCATGATTCTTTTTCCTCAATTCTGTGTGAAGTGGAAGCCGGATTTAGCCTTCCAGCACGCCGTAGATGTCGCTCTCACTCATGATGATCAGCTCTTCGCCATCCATCTTGAGGGTGTTGCTGTCGGCGTAGCGGCCGAATACCACGGTGTCGCCCACTTTTACGGACAGCGCACGCACGTCGCCGTTGTCGAGCAGCTTGCCTTCGCCCACGGCGACGACTTCGCCCTGGTTCGGCTTCTCTTTGGCGGCGCCCGGCAGCACGATGCCACCGGCGGTCTTCTCTTCTTCTTCCTTACGGCGCACTACGACGCGGTCGTGTAAAGGACGAATTTTCATGGATAAGCTCTCCATTGAGTCGTTTGAGGTTTCCAATGTCAGAAAGGCCCTGAACCCAGTGGGCTTTCGGGCCCGAGTGCCCCACTCTGACCGGCAGAGCCGGGGCAAAAACTTGGGGTGCTCCCTATCTATGGGCAGCCGTAGAGATTTCAACAGGAGTGGAAAAAAAAACTGTACGAACGGGGAGCGCCAGCGGCAAAACTGATTACTTTTTATTCACGCTTGTCATCTTCGCGCTTGTAGTCTCCCTCAATGACGTCCTGGTCGCGCTCTCGCCCACGCCCCTCTCCCGGGGGGTAGCCGGGGCCACGCACCACCGTTACATGGCGCAGAATACGTCCCAGCAACAGCTGGCGTAGTCCCGGGATCAAGCAGGCGAAGCCGAGGGCATCGGTGATAAAGCCCGGGGTGAGCAGCAATGCGCCACCCACAGCGAGAAAGATCCCCTCCGCCATCTCCCTGGCGGGGAGTTCGCCGGCCTCCATCTTGCGCTGGGCCCGCATAACGGTGGACAGGCCCTGGCGGCGCAGCAGCGCCAGCCCGACCACCGCGGTGAGCAGCACCAGGCCGATAGTGGGTAGCGCGCCAATTTCGCGACCCACGGTGATCAGCAGCCACATCTCCAGAATGGGCATGATAATGAACAGCAACAGCAGTGGACGCATGGGGTGGGTTCCTCCGGGGCAGTTCACTTGTTGCTTCAAGCGAAACTGGGTATTTTTCAATATGCTGTAATAAATGAGGAGTGCTGGCAAATACTTCAAGGGCGCCGCAATCAACCTAATGCGGCCGGAAGCAAAGGAGGCTTTCATGGAGAGCGAACAGCAGAGCGCGGTACCCACCCCGGCGTTGTCCCGGAACCGCCATCTACTGGACGAGGTGCTCGGCGAAGCGGATATCCGCATCAACGGCGACAGGCCCTGGGATCTTCAACTACACCGCGCCGAAGCGCTGGACGAGATAGTGGCGCGCCACAGCCTGGGGCTGGGCGAGACCTATATGCGGGGCGACTGGGACGTACCGGCCCTGGACCAGTTCTTCTACCGCTTACTGCGCGCCGACCTGACCCGCCATATCAAACCCTGGCGCCACGCCGGGCGTATTCTTCGCAGCTACCTGATCAACCTGCAGAGCCGTGGCCGCGCCTTTGAGGTGGGCGAGCGCCACTACGATCTGGGCAACGAGTTCTACAGCGCCATGCTCGACCGCCGCCTTACCTACAGCTGCGGCTACTGGCGCGAGGCGGAGACCCTGGAGCAGGCGCAGACCGCCAAACTGGACCTGATCTGTCGCAAACTCGGCCTGAAGCCGGGGATGCGCCTGCTGGATATCGGCTGCGGCTGGGGCAGCCTGGTGAGCTACGCCGCAGAGCATTATGGGGTTGAATGTGTGGGGGTCACCGTCTCCAAGGCCCAGTGCGACTATATCCGGGAGCACTACGAGGACCTGCCGATCACCGTACACCTGCAGGATTACCGCAGCCTCAACCAATCGTTCGACCGCATCGCCAGTGTGGGCATGTTCGAGCACGTGGGCCACAAAAACCACCGCGCCTTCATGCGCGTGGCCAGGCGCTGCCTGAAGAGGGACGGGCTGTTGCTGCTCCACACCATCGGCAAGAACCAGCGCCGCTCCACCACCGATCCCTGGATTGAGAAGTACATATTCCCCAACGGCGAGCTGCCCTCGGCGGGCCAGATCGGCGACGCCGCCAACAACCTGCTGGTTTGCGAGGACCTGCACAACTTCGGCAGCGACTACGACCGCACCCTGATGGCTTGGCACCGTAACTTCGAGGAGCACTGGCCGCGCTTCGCCGGGCAGTACGGCCAGCGCTTCTACCGTATGTGGCGCTACTACCTGCTATCCTGCGCCGGCGCCTTCCGCGCGCGGCATATCCAGTTGTGGCAGTGGATGTTCTCGGAAAGGCTGGAGGGCGGCGTACAGAGGGTGTCTTGAATGCGGAATGATTGAATGCGGAATGCGGAATGCGGAATGCGGAATGGCGAAACTAACTCTCGCGAGATTGTAAATTAAATTGTGTAACTGCTCATGCCTCCGTACTCTGCACCAGAGGATACTATGAGCAGAACAATGAAAAACCACGACCTGGAACAACAACTCAAAGCCCACGTCACTGAGCTGGCCAAGGGCGTCAAGTCCGAGGCCGACCTGAACGACCTTACCCAGAAGCTGGTGAAGATGACAGTGGAGGCGGCGCTAGGCGCGGAGCTGGACGACCACCTGGGCTACGACAAGCATGATCCAGTAGGGCGTGGTTCCGGCAATAGCCGCAACGGCACCAGCTCCAAACGCCTGAAGGGCCAGCACGGCGAAGTCGAGATCAATGCCCCCAGAGACCGCTCTGGCACCTTCGAGCCCCAGTTTGTGCGCAAAGGGCAAACCCGCCTGACGCAGATGGACAACCAGATTCTGGCGCTGTACGCGAAAGGGATGAGCACCCGCGATATCGTGGATGCTTTCAAGGAGATGTACGATGCGGACGTCTCGGCAACACTCGTCTCCAAGGTCACCGAGCAGGTCATGGAGACGGTCACCGAGTGGCAGAGCCGCCCCCTTGATGCCGTCTACCCGATTGTCTACCTGGACTGCATCGTTCTGAAAATCCGCCAGAACAAGCGGGTCATCAACAAGGCCATGTACGTCGCCCTTGGCGTCAACATGGAGGGACAGAAGGAGCTGCTGGGTCTGTGGCTGGCGGAAACGGAAGGCGCCAAGTTCTGGCTATCCGTACTCACCGAGCTGAAGAACCGCGGACTGCAAGACATCCTGATCGCCTGCGTGGATGGCCTGAAAGGCTTCCCGGAAGCCATCGCGGCGGAATACCCGGAGACCAAGGTTCAACTGTGCATTGTGCACATGATCCGTAACTCGCTGAAATACGTTTCCTGGAAGGACTACAAGGCCGTAACGGCTGACCTGAAGGAGGTCTACACCTCAGTTACCGAAACGGCAGCACACGCGGAGCTGGAGCGCTTTGCGGAGAAGTGGGACGACAAGTACCCGCAGATCAGCAAGTCCTGGGCAACCCACTGGCCAAACCTGATCACTCTGTTTGAGTATCCGCCAGAGATCCGGAAAGTGATCTACACCACCAACGCCATTGAGTCCCTAAACAGCGTTATCCGCAAGGCGACGAAACAGCGGAAGGTGTTCCCAACGGACGACTCGGCGATGAAGGTAGTCTTCTTGGCCATGCAGTCCGCAGCGAAAAAGTGGACGATGCCCATCCGCAACTGGAAGCCAGCACTGAACCGTTTTATGATTGAATTTGGTGATCGCTTGACCGATTACCAGTAACCAACTGGTACGGGCGGTTACACAGAATTATTTACAGCCTCACTCTCGCTCTTCGTTGTCGCCTTTTTCCGGTGCTTGATGGTTTTTGAGCTGGTTACCAGTATGGCGATCAGCTCATTAGCCTCCTCCATGAGATCGTCCAGCCGCTCTCTCTTCACCAAATTGGAACCTATCAGGAGTTCGAGCCAATAGAGGGTTTCCTCCAGCTCCTGTTGTGCCACTTCGATCTTGCTGATCATCTCCGCATCGGAGCGGCTTCGTTTACCCTCTCTGATATGTGCCCCGACCGAAGTGCCCGAACGTAACATTTGCTTTCCGATGACCTGTGCCTCGGTGGATTTCGGCAAACTGGAGTAAAGCCGAATAATCCGCAACGCAAAGCGCTTGGTTCTCTCGACAATACTCCAGTTGGCACTCATCCTAGTTATTCCGCATTCCGCATTCCGCATTCCGGACTAAATCCGCGCGCCGCCGTCGATATCCAGTACGCGGCCGCTGACGAAATCGTTTTCGAGGATAAACGCCACCGTGGAGGCGATTTCGTCCTGTTCACCCAGCCGGCGCAGGGGCACCTGCTTAACCAGGGACTCGAGGATCTCGGGGCGCATCTGCGCCACCATATCGGTATTGATAAAGCCCGGTGCGATAGCGGCAACGCGCACGCCGTAGCGGGCCAGTTCCCGCGCCCAGGTGACGGTCATGGCGGCCACCCCGGCCTTGCTCGCGGAGTAGTTGGTCTGGCCCATATTGCCGGCGCGGGACAGGCTGGAAATGTTCACGATCACTCCGCCCCGCCTGCTCTCTGCCATGATGCCCGCCGCCGCACGGCCGCACAGGAAAACGCCGGTGAGGTTGACATCGATCACCGATTGCCACTGGGCCAGGGACATGCGGTCGGCCAGTTTGCCGTCCTTCACCTTGATCAGCATGCCGTCACGCATGATGCCGGCGTTGTTGACCAGCACATCGAGCCCACCGAAATCCGCGGCGATCTGCGCCAGGCCGCTGTCCACCTCCTCTTCCGAGGACACATCGATGCGGTAGCTGCGCGCCTCGGCCCCCAGCTTTTCACAGGCGGCGACACTCTCCGCCAGGCCCGGCCCGTTCACGTCGATCAGCGCCAGGCGGGCGCCGCGGGCTGCCAGGTACTCCGCCATGGCCCGGCCCAGGCCCTGTCCGGCGCCGGTGATGACCACAATGCTTTCGGCAACTTGCATTTGATTCCTCGTCGTAATCGTTATTAGTTCCCTCTCCCCTCCGGGGAGAGGGTCAGGGAGAGGGGAAACCGAAGACTGCTACCACTGGTAGCCGACGCCCACGGTCAGCTTGGTGTCTTCTTTCTCGCTCTCCAGGGAGGGGGTGTTGTCGTAGAGCCAGTGGTAGGCGACCTCCATCAGTACCCCCTTCACCAGCGGCGTGCGCATTCCCAGCTTGGCGTTGCTCTGGTAGTCGTCGCCGCTGTCGATGGACTGCAGCATCTCCTGGTTGAAGTAGATCTCCGGCCCCACGGAGAACTTGTAGCGGTAATCCACCGCCGCCCGGGCCGCAGCGTAGCGGTCGTCCTGGTTCTCGCTCAGCTCGCTGTCTATAAAATCCTCTTTCAGGCTGCTGATACCACCTTGCACCGAAAAGGCGGTCTTGTCGGTATCGTAGAACAGGTAACCCATGCCGAGACCCACGGTGGTGCCCAGGTCCAGGTTGCGCGCTTCCTCGTGCTCCAGCGCGCTGTTGGCCGCGGCGAACCACTTCTCCGCGAAGATCCAGCGCAAGTTGTAGCTGAGCTGGTACTTTTCCAGGGAACCCACTTCGATATTGTTCTGGTTCTGGTAAAGCACATTCAACAGGTGGTGGAAATCGCTATGGCGGATATCCAGATTCGCATTGACATCCAGGTCTTTGCGCTCGCGGTTACCGTGTTCGAAGACCCCGCCCGCACTGACATTGCCATGGAGAATCGTGGGGTTACCGACAAACTTGACATAGGGTTCGGCGCGTTCGATTGCGGGAAAATCCATCACCCAGCCAGAGCCCTCGTCGCAGTAGAGTTCCCACTGTTCGCGCCGGTGACCCGCCAGGGTACAGGGCTCATCACGACCGGCAATCTTCAAGTCCAGATCCGTATCCAGCGACAGGATTTTGGCCTTGTCGATGCGAACCTCACCGAAGTTCTCCGAATTCCACACCACATGCTCCCGCTCCACCAGCACCAGTTCCCCGTGCACCCGGTCGCCGTTGCTCAGGGTGAGGACACCGGCCGCAGCATTGAGGGAGACAAGGGAAAGAAAAAACAGGAAGATAGAGGTTAATTTATGAACAGCTTGAACCACGAAAGAAAATCCTGGAATTACTGGAGTTATCGAAAGTGAATTTTTCTGCGGGAGATAACGCACGAAATGAGGGCAATGATGCCACAACTCGAATCTGCCGTGTACTGGCGGAGATACCTCGGGGGTATGTAATCACTTACGGCGACCTCGCCGAGATGGCCGGCTACCCCCGCGCGGCGAGGCTCGCCGGCCAGACGTTGCGCAAGCTGCCCCGCGGCACCAAACTTCCCTGGCACCGGGTAATCAACGCCCAGGGGCGGATCTCCCTGCCGGAGCCGGCGTCGCAGCGGCAGATCGAACGATTGCAGAAGGAGGGGATTACGCTGCTGAACGGCAGGGTGGATTTGAAGAAGTACCGATGGAATCCCTAATCCGGGTTTCGCTCTATCGGCTTGGCCATAACGGTGACCGATTCGGGCTTGCTGTTCCCCTTCCAGGGCGCCACCACCATCAGCAGCAGCATCCCGGGCACGGCCAGTGCTGTGCAAATCAGGTAGAACTCGGTCCAACCCACTCTCTCCACGATAAATCCCGTAGTGGCATTGGCGAAGGTACGCGGCAGCGCGGTGAGTGCGGTGAACAGGGCCAACTGCGTCGCTGTGTGGTGTTTGCTGGTCGTTCGCGCAATGAACGCCACAAATGCCGCGGTACCCAGCCCTACACCGAGGTATTCAAAACTGATCACCAGTGCCAGCAACCACAGGTTGGGTTCAAAGCCCGGCGTTCCCACCCTTCCCACATTCGCCTCGGAGAGCAGGATAAAGCCCAGGATTGACGCCATTTGCACAACCCCAAATAGCCATAGACTCTTATTGATACCGATACGCACCATCAGAAGGCCGCCCAGAATACCGCCGATGACCATTGGCCAAAGGCCGGCGTTTTTGGCAACCAGGCCGATTTCGGTTTTGCTGTAACCCATATCCAGATAAAAGGGGGTAGCGAGTGCAGTGGCCATGTTGTCCCCCAACTTGTAGAGGAACATGAAGGTGAGCACCAACAATGCCTGCCTGACGCCGTTGCGTTTGAAAAACTCTATAAACGGCAGGGTCACCGCTTCCGCCAAAGTCTTTGGCCTCGCCGCCGGATGAGTGGGTTCACTCACCATCAGGGTCATCACCAGGCCCACGCCCATGAAGGCGGCAGTGATTAAAAACACCTGATCCCAGGGGAGAATATCGGCGAGCACCAGACTCAGCGCCCCGGGTATAAGCCCGGCGATCCGGTAAGCGTTGACGTGGAAGGAGTTACCCAGGCCCAGTTCGCGATCCGGAAGGATTTCCCTGCGAAAAGCGTCCAGCACTATATCCTGGCTGGCACTAAAGAACGCCACACCGCCACATAATACGGCCACGGTCCAGATGGAAACCTTGGGGTCCAGCAGGCCCAGCACACCGATGGTAAGCAGCAGCAGCAGCTGTGTGACCAGCAGCCAACCGCGGCGCCGGCCCAAAAAGGGCATCTGATAGCGCTCCATCAGGGGAGACCACAGAAATTTCCATGTATAGGGGAAGCCCACCAGAGAAAAGAGGCCGATAGCTGCCAAACTGACATCTTCGGAGCGCAGCCAGGCGGGAACGAGCTGTATCAGTACGTAGAGCGGCAACCCCGAACTGAATCCGGTAGCGATGCAGATCAGCATACGCCGGTTGAATATGGCTTCCCTTAGTGTATTTCCGCTCATGCGATCCCTGAAGGGTGCCTCCGAGTATTATTCGTTGAGGGGTGCCCCTCGTGACATTTAGAGCACTTCAGCGGCCCACTACCGACCGTAGACCACTTCCAGCTGCGCCTCCGCCAATTTGTTGGCGTTGACGTAAAAGCCCACCTTCGCCGGCGTGTCCATCTCGTCCAGCGGCAGTTGCTCGACTTTGAGCGCGAATACCTTGAACTGGTAGTGGTGGTCACCGTGTCCCTCGGGAGGACAGGCGCCCCCGTAACCGAGGCTGCCGAAGTCGTTGCGGCCCTGGATCGCCTCGGGGATCAAACCGGTTTTCGGATCCCCGGCGCCCTCCGCCAGTTCGGTCACATCGGCGGGAATATTGAACATCACCCAGTGCCACCAGCCACTGCCGGTGGGCGCATCCGGATCGTGGACCATCAGGGCGAAGCTCTTGGTGCCCTCGGGGGCACCGCTCCAGCTCAGTTGGGGGGAAACATTCTCCCCGCCACAGCCGTTGTAGACATGCAAATCCGGCATGCGCTTACCCGGCGCCAGGGTTTTCGAAGTGAGCACTAGCCCCGCGGCGGAAGATGCTGTTGAAGACATAGCGGCAAGTACCGAAAGAACTGTGGCAGCCACCAGTTTAGCAGCCCCCAAACAGCGCAGTTTGCGTGAGTTCATGGCGATTCACCCTCCTCGCTCGATTCGGAAAAGAGTTCGGCGACTCTGTCGAAATCCATATTGCCACCGGTCAGCACCAGGGCAACATTCTTGTTGCGAAAGCGCGCGCCGTGCTCCAGCACCGCGGCCAGTGGCACCGCCGCGGAGGGCTCCACCAGCTGTTTGGTGCGGGTCCACAGCAGTCGCATGGCGTTCACTATACTCCGCTCGGAAACGGTGACGACATCCCGCACCGTGCGCCTCGCTATCGCGTAGTTGCGGCGCCCGAGGGTGGTCCGCAGGCCGTCGGCTATCGTGCGTGGTTCCTGGGTGGTGATATGTACACCGCCGCGCAGGGAGCGCTGGGCGTCGTCGGCACCGGCGGGCTCGGCGCCGATCACCAGCACATCCGGCGCCAGCGCGGCGATCGCCAGCCCCACCCCGGCGAGCAGCCCCCCGCCGCCCACCGGGGCCAAGACGATGTCCGGGGTAAAACCCTGCTCGCGGCACTGCTGCATGATTTCCAGTGCCACTGTGCCCTGGCCGGCGATGATTCGCCGATCGTCGAAGGGCGGCACCACATGGGCTCCGGTCTCGGCTACCACCTTCTTCAGGGCCGCTTCGCGGTCGTCCTGGGTGGGACCGCAGGTGACTATCTCCGCGCCGTAGCCGGCCACCGCAGCGCGCTTGGCCGCCGGCGCGGTCTCCGGCATAACCACGGTGCAGGCCAGGCCGCGCTCCGCCGCCGCCCAGGCCAGGGCGGCGCCGTGGTTGCCGGAGGAGTGGGTGGTGACCCGGCGGGTGTCCGGCGGCAACTGGGCCAGCGCATTACTGGCACCGCGGGCCTTGAAGGCGCCGACTTTCTGCAGATGCTCGCACTTGAACCAGAGGTTGGCGCCGGTGATGCCATTGATCTGACCACTGCTGATCAAGGGAGTGCGGTGTACACGGCCGGCGATATTCTGTGCGGCGGTGAAGACTTCTGCGCTGGTGGGCAGGTCATTGCGATCGGTTGGCATGTTATCGACAAATCCGTCGTGGTAGTGGTCCGCTATTGGCCGGAGTTGGCAGAACAGCGGGCTCCAGGTCAAAACGCCACCACAGCCCGGTCCGCCAAAAAGCATGGTGACCCAGCAGCCGAGACCAGTCAAAGATAAAATTCACGGAGCCGGGTTCACGCGTGTTCAAGCCGCATGGCGCTACCCGTTCTCACCGCCGGGTCAAACTCCGTTTCATTGACCCCCAGAATTCCCAGGATCTGTTTCTGCGCGGCCTGCAGAATCAGGTGCTGCTCCCGCTCCTGGGAAATACTTCTGGCCACGGCCACCGCCCCGACCATAGCCGCGATAATTCCCCGGGCCTTTTCCGCAACGGTTTCCCGATCCGCTGCATAGGGCAGTTTCTTCAAGCGCCCGAGAGCGGTGATGCGCGTCTCCAGCATTTTTTTCATGCGCTCGTAGGCCTCTTCATACAATTTTTTGATGGGGGGGCGATCACTGCCGATTTCATTGAACAGAAGGGCTTCCGGGCCCGGGGCGCCCCGGTCCCTGAGCGCGCGCAGGTTCAGGTAGTCGGTGACCAGCGCGGTGAGGTGTTTTATCGAAAAGGGAGCCTTGGCCAGCCGCGCGACCCGGCTGCGCTTGAAACTCTCCAGAAAAGAGGCATTGAACAGCGCCTCCTTGGATTCGAAGTGGGTGTAGAAGGCCCCGTGGGTCATGCGCGCCACTTCCATGATCTGGCCGATGGAGACCTTATCGAAACCGTGGCGGCAAAACAGCTCGGTGGCCGAGCGCAGGATACGGTCTTTCGTTTGCGATTTATGGGTTTTGGAATAAGGCACGGTCTCCCCTCCCCCGAAATATTATCTTGATCATATATTAGCTGTGGGTAATTTGCTTCCGAGGTATGAATCACTGGGAGGCTGTATGAATTCACCAATTGTCGTCACCGGTATGGGGTTGGTCAGCCCGCTCGGCTGCGGCGTCGACGCGGTGTGGCAACGGCTGTGCGCCGGCATGTCCGGCGTGGGGGCCATCGAACATTTCGACACCGACGATTTTCCCGTCCGCCTGGCCGGAATGGTACCGGACCTTGCGCAGGACCCTGAGATCGGGCTGGACGGCGAGGCCGTGGCCGGCGCCAAAGAGCGCAAGAAAATGGACCGCTTCACAGTGTTTGCCCTGGCGGCGGCGCAGGAAGCCCTCGCGCAGTCGGGCTGGCAGCCGCGCACCGAAGCCGAGCGCCGCGCCACGGCCACAGTCGTGGGCAGCGGCATCGGCGGTTTTCCCACCATCACCCAGGCCCAGCAGACCCTGGTGGAGCGCGGCCACAAGCGCCTCTCCCCCTTCACCGTGCCGGCATTTCTCGCCAACCTGGCGGCGGGAAACCTGTCGATCCGCTACGGTTTCAAAGGTCCCATGGGCTGCCCGGTGACCGCCTGCGCCGCGGGGCTGCAGGCGATCGGCGACGGCATGCGCCTGATCCGCAGCGGTGAGGCCGAAGTGGCGCTGGTGGGCGGCGCCGAGGGCTGTGTCGATCCCCTGTCGCTGGCGAGCTTCCACGCCATGAAGGCGCTCTCCACCCGCAACGACGATCCGCCCCGGGCATCCCGCCCCTTCGACCGCGACCGCGACGGCTTTGTGATGGGGGAAGGCGCCGGCCTGCTGGTGATCGAAACCCTGGAGCACGCCGAGGCCCGCGGCGCCACACCGCTGGCGGTGATCAACGGCTACGGCACCAGTGCCGATGCCCACCATATCACCGCCGGCCCGGAGGACGGCGCCGGTGCCGCCGCGGCCATACGCAGCGCCCTGGCCATGGCCGGCCTGGCGCCACAGGATGTGCGCTATATCAACGCCCACGCCACCTCGACCCCGGTGGGCGACCGGGCGGAGATCACCTCGCTGCGCAATGTCTTCGGTGAACAGCTGGCGCACATCCCCATTTCCTCCACCAAATCCGCCACCGGCCACCTGCTGGGCGCCGCCGGCGGGGTGGAGGCCATCTTTACCATCATGGCCGTACGCGAGAACAGGCTGCCGCCCACGCTGAATCTCGGGTGTGCGGATGAATGTATGCAGGATCTGGATCTGGTGCCGAACGCGAGCCGGAGCCAGCAGACGCAGCACGCGCTGTGCAACGGTTTTGGTTTTGGTGGGGTCAACGCGTCGCTGCTGGTTTCCCAGGTCTGATTGGAAAGGCTCTGAGTTGATCGACCTCTTTTTGTAGGATGGGCAAAGGAGCGCAGCGACGTGCCCATCGTCCGGCGCAGATTGATGGGCACGTCGCTGCGCTCCTTTGCCCATCCTACCGAGGGCTCTACAGCGCGGAACAGACTACCGCAACAGGCGCAGCAGTTTGAATTTTTTGCCGGTAAACGGCGCGTAGCGCAGGTCCAGGTCGAATAGATAGCTGCGCTTCATCACCGCCTTGAAATGGCTGAAGGTCTTGAAGCCGTGCTCGCCGTGGTAGGCGCCCATGCCGCTGGGGCCCACACCGCCGAACGGCAGGTCGTGGGCGGCCATAAACATCATGCAGTCGTTGACGCAGGCATTTCCGGAGCTGCAGTGGCTGAGGATGCGGTCGGCGAGGTGCTCGTCCCGGGTGAATACATAAAGCGCCAGCGGCTTCTCCCGCCCGTTGACGAACGCCTCCACCTGCCCGAAATCTTCCAGCTCGATCACCGGCAGCACCGGGCCGAATATCTCCTCCTGCATCACCGGGGCCTGCACGCCCACGTTGCGCAGCACGGTGGGCGCCACATAGCGGCTCTCCACCTCCACGCGGCCGCCGAATACCACATCGCCGTCGGCCAGGTAGTCGGCCAGGCGCTGGGCGTGGCGGCGGTTGACGATACGCCCGTAGTCGGCGGACTGGCCCGGGTCGTCGCCGAACATTTCGCGCACAGCCTTCTCTATCGCCGGCAGCAGCCGGTCGGCGGTAGCCCTGGTGCACAACAGGTAATCCGGCGCTATGCAGGTCTGCCCGGCGTTGGTGAACTTGCCCCAGGCGATGCGGCGCGCGGCCACATCGATATTTGCGTCGTCGGCAACGATACAGGGGCTTTTGCCCCCCAGCTCCAGGGTAACCGGCGTCAGGTGCCTGGCCGCCGCGCTCATCACTATCTTGCCCACGGCACCGCCGCCGGTGTAGAGAATATGATCCCAGCGCTGCTCCAGCAGCGCGGTGGTTTCCGGTACCGCGCCTTCGACACAGGCGAAGGCGTCATTGTCCAGATAGCGGGGCAACAGTTCCGCCACCAGCTTTGATGTGGCGGGAGCAAGCTCAGAGGGTTTTACCACCGCGCAGTTGCCGGCGGCGATGGCCGGTACCAGCGGCGACAGCAGCAATTGCAGCGGGTAGTTCCAGGCACCGATGATCAGCACTACCCCCAGCGGTTCAGGCTGGATGTAGCTCCTGCCCGGCTGGGCGATGACCGGAGTGGAGACGCGGCGCTTGCCGGTCCACTTCTTCAGGTGTTTGAGGGCGTGGTCGATATCGCCATATAGAGCGGAAATCTCGGTGGTATAGCCCTCTTGCGGCGCCTTGTTCAGGTCCTCGCGCAGGGCCTGCAGGAACTGCTCCTCGTTGTCCGAGAGCATTTTGCGCAGCTGGCTGAGCTGCTGGCGGCGCCAGGCGAGATCCGCCGTGGTGCCGCTGCGAAAGTAGGTTCTCAAACCGCCCATCAGGGCCGCGGCATTGAGTTCGCCGCCAGTACCACCGTCCAGATTGGCTGCCATTTGCGGCTCCAGGGTGAATGCTTGCATAAATAATTCTGCCCCGTCTTGAATTCTTATTGTTCTTTTGAACTCCGTATAACAAAGGCCACTTATCGGCCTTGACCTTGCCGCGCAATATCCGGGGCAGCCGGCACCAAGTCAAGCCGCCAATTGGAACAAAGTTCCAAACTTGGCGCCAGTTCACTTCTTTCATCCTACAGGTCGATCAGAAATCAAACAGCACCAATAGCGCCAGTACCGTGATCCACAACAACAGGGCGCGGGACAACAGCGCCTGCAATCCTTCCAATTGCGCACCGCAGGCCCGCTGCCCCTCGGCCACCTCCACGCCGGCGCTGCACTCACTGGCGTCGATACCGCCCAGCGCGCCCTCCAGGTAGATCTCCAGCACCTCCGGGGTACTCCGCTCGCGACAAGTGAGACACTGGCGCCAGGCGCGGTAGCAGCCGGCGAAATTACCCACGATGGCAAAGCTGAATCCCATTGCCCGCACCGGCAACCACTCCAGCAGCCACAGCCAGCGCGCGGCGGTTTCCCTGTTCCCACCCTCTGGCGCCGCGTCCGCGTAGAGTGCGCTGAGACGGTACATCACCGCGCCGGGTATCCCCAGTAACAGGAACCAGAACAGCACCGCGAACAGGCGCTCGAAGGCGCAATAGGCCGCGCCGCGAAAAACCTGCTCGTGCAGTACCTGCGGTTCATCCGCCGGTGCCTCCGGCAGTTCGCGCAACAACGGCGCGGCGGCCTTGCGCGCCGCTTCCAGGTCACCCTGATACCAGTTGCGCAGGTAACTGCTAACCATTTCGTTGAAGTTGCCCCGCCCCAGGCAGTAGAGCAGCAGCAGTGCCCCCAGCAACAGTGCCCCCAGGCCGCCCAGCGCGGCTTCCACCAGCACCATCAGTATCGCTGCGGCCACCACCGGCGGCAGCACTGCAACGGCGAGCATCCGCTCCGGGTGGCCTTGCAGCTCGCCGCGGCCGGAGAGGCGACCGCACCACCAGTGGAACCAGTCGTCCCGGTGCAGGGGCGCGCCGGAACCCCAGAACTGCACCAGCCCCAGGGCCAGCAGTACCGTGAAAAGAGCCATAGTCAGGTCCAGTCGAACAATTATTGGTCGAGAAGAATAACGCCAGCGGCACAGGAAAAACCAGTGGTTGGCGGTCAGTGGTCAGTGATTCGCGGGGAACAGCCGATCACTAGCCCGGATATTGCGCCACGGGCCGTGATTATCGTGCAGAGATCACGCGAGGGCGCGGCCGGCGGTGGTGGTGGGCAGCAAAATGTCACCCGGGGATATGTCGGGAAATTTATTGAAAATCATAGCGTTATACAAAAGGCTGAGCGGCGTGGTGCAATATCCGGGCTAGTCACCGACCACCTGATCGAGCAATGTTAAGTAGCGCTGCCAGTCGAACCCTGGGCCCGGGTCCAGTTTGCGTCCGGGGGCAATATCGGAGTGGCCGGTGATCCTGTCGCGGCCGATCGCCGGGTAAGTGTCCATAATCGCCCCGGTGATCTCCGCCAGTGTGCGGTACTGAATGTCGGTGTAGGTATCCGTGTCCAGCCCCTCCAGCTCGATGCCGATGGAGAAGTCGTTGCAGTCCGAGCGCCCGCAGAACTCCGACTGGCCGGCGTGCCAGGCCCGCTTGCCGCAAGGCACGTACTGGGTGACCCGGCCGCCCCGATCGATCAGGATATGGGCGGAAACCCGCAATCCGGCAACTTCGGAGAAGTAGGGGTGAGCGTCGATATCCAACTGCCCGAGAAAGAAGTCGTCGATGTAAGGGCCGCCGTACTGTCCCGGCGGCAGGCTGATACAGTGGATCACCAGCAGATCCACCTCGGTGCCGTCGGGACGATCGTTGCAGTGGGGGCTCGGTACCCGGCGGGCACCGGACAGCCAGCCGGATTCGAATTGGTATTTCACTATGATTTCTCCAGTACGACTGGAGACAATTCTATGGGAAGAGCCATGAAAGTGGCGAGAATACTGTAGAAGACTGTTTACGTTCTACGGTGCTGCAGGCTTCCGGTTAACTCATCTCACTGCGCTTCTTGCGCACATTGCCGATCACCGACTGCAGCGCCCGCTCGAACAGCATACCGTCGTCCAGGGACATCAGCTGGGCGGTGCGCAGGGCGTGGGCCAGTTCGAGGCGCGAGAACTCCGCCACCTTGGCGCCGTTGCGGTTGACGAAAATAAACTGGTCGATGTCCTTGATCACCGCAGCCAGGCGGCAGCGGAACTGCTCATCGTCGGAGCGCTTGAGTTCGAACCAGCTGCCTTGGGCCAGGCGGAAAGTCTGCTGCCAGTGAGGGTCGTTTTCCGGGAGTGCCGCCAGGCTTTCGCCCTCCGGCTCTACCGGGGCGACCTCCGCCTCGGCCACTACCTGCTCCAGTTCCTCCATCTGCGGCACAGCCACTTGCGGTTCCGGCTCCGGTTCGGCCGCCGCGAGCTGCTCTACTTCGCGCTCCTCCGTCAGGTCCTGTTCCGCCTGTTCCCGGGCCTGCCGCTCGCGCTCCTCGCTGAGCCGCTGGGCCAGGGCGAAGCGCTCCCGGTAGACTTCTTTCAGCTCGGCGAACAGGCGCCGGGCTTCGAAGGGGTTCAGGGATACCGCCTCGACGCCCTCCCGCAGGCGCTCCTGCAGCGCCGGCAGCAGGCCCAGCAGTTGCTGGCGGCTGTCCGGCATCGGGGCCTGCACACTCCACACCAGGTCGCGGGCGGTGCGTACGTCGCGGCTCCAGGCCTCGCTTTCTGTGCCCTCTTTCACGCAGGTGAGAAACAGCATGTTGTTCCACACCTTTTGCAGCCATTCCAGCACTACCGGGGGCAGCTCCCGCTCGGCGACCAGGGCGTCCATCACCGCGGCTACGCGGGCACGCGCGGCCTGGGTCTTGGCGCGACCGTCGGCCTCATCGACGATGCGGCGCTCGAGCATCTCCGCGCGCTTGCGCTCGCGCTGGATAAACTGGCGAAAGGATTCCAGCAGCAGGGAGAAGATGTTGACGTCGCGGTCGAACTCCTCGAGTACCCGGTCGACGACCTTGCTGACCTCCCGGTACAGGGGATCGGTCTCGTAGTGCTCCCCCGCCTGCCAGCCGGTGGCCGCATCGGCGAGCTCGTTGAGCAGTTTGCGCGCCGGGTGGCCGCCCTTGCTGAAGAAAGACTTGTCGGCGATCGCCACCTTCAGCAGCGGCAACTGCAGGCGCCCCAACTGGTTCTTGAGCGGCTCCGCCAGGTTGCGGTCGTCCAGGATGAAGGAAAACAGCATTTCCACCAGCTTGATGATGTCGCTGTCCACCTTGGCGAGGGATGCGGACTGGTTGGCCTGCACCAGTCGCTGCTGCAGCAGCTCGGCCACATTGAGCAACTGTATCTCCCCACCGCTGTGATAGGGCGCGGCGCTCTGCAACTCTCCCAGATGGCCCAGAAGGTCACCGGAGGGCATGGGGGCGAGTCCCGCATTGGCGGGCACCAATCCCGGGGCGAAATTGCCGGAAACCATACCGCCGGACATACCCGTGCCACCGCCGCCGGTACCCTGGGTGCCGGTACCCTGGGCGGGCGCCGACGACCCGCCCGCGGGCGCTGTTGGCACGGGGCGCGACGACCGCTGCCGGACCAGGCGCCGCTGTTCGCGCAGGTTGGGGAGGATTCCCCGTTCCATCAGCAGTTGGTTGCAGCGGTCGTAGAAGTCTCTCAGCTGCAGCATCACTACCTGTTCGAATTTCTTCAGCAGGGTCAGGCGGGCGCGGATATGCAGATCCAGGGGCCGAACGGCCTCTACGAAAGCGTCGCAGATGGCGTCGGGCCCCAGGGGGTTGTTCTTGTCATAAATCTTGACTGGATAGAGGGTATCCAGTCGCAGGGACAGCTCGGTGATGGGCTCGGCGAAATCGCGCTTGGCATTGGCCACCATGGTATCCGCGGCCACCAGCTGTTCCAGGTCGTCGTTGTGTACCAGGGAGAGATTCTCGGAGGCGAAGGAGTCCTCCCCGCTCTCCTCCCGGACCTGGAAAGCCCGGTCGATATTGTCGGCAAAGCGCTCGGCGATCGCCCGCCGCTCCACCCGCAGCATTCGCAGCGCCTGGAACAGGCCGTCCTGCTCTTCCTGGCCGTGGGCGCGCTCGGCCATGGAGAAGAGGGAATCGTCCACCTTGCCGAACAGCTGCTTGAATTGCTCCAGCAGCAAATTGCTCGCCTTCTCCCGCAGGGCCGCCACCGTCGAAGGCAGGAGGGTATTCTTGCGCGCGGAGAAACCCGGCCCGGCACTTTTCTCCGCCAGGGACACCACCTTGTTCGAGTCTTTCATATCCATTAGGACCTCGCGCGCCCGCCGGACGCACTGCGCTGTTGATAGTGAATGCGGTTGGCGCCCGGTAACCGTCTGTTCTTTTCGTTTGTGTGGCACCGCCCGGCTGAAGTCCGCAACCGGGCATTATTCTACCGCCCACCACAGGCCCCTTAACAACGGAGCAATGGCAATTTGAGACGCCAGTCACAGCCGATTGCGAATAAACCGGGAGGGGCCGCTTCTGTTAATATTGCGCCCCCGAATTTCCGAGGTCCGACCATGCACCCGCAAGACACCGCCATCCCCAACCTGGTCGCCGATATGCTGAACTCGGTGCGTGCAGCCCTGGCGGAGGACGTGGGCTCCGGCGATATCACCGCCCAATTGATCCCCGCCGACCAACGGGCCCGCGCGCGGGTGATCACCCGCGAAGACTGCACCCTGTGCGGGCGCGCCTGGGCCGAGGAGGTCTTTCGCCAGTTGGATCCGGAACTGCGCCTCGAGTGGCATTTCGAGGACGGCGACCGGGTCCCGGCGGAGTCGGTGATCTTCGAACTGGAGGGCAGCGCCCGCAGCATTCTCACCGGCGAGCGCACCGCGCTGAACTTTCTGCAGACACTCTCCGGCACCGCCACTACGGCCACCCAATACGCCGCGCGCGCGGCGGGTACGCAAATCAGGATACTGGATACGCGCAAGACCATCCCCGGCCTGCGCAGCGCACAGAAATACGCCGTGCTTTGCGGTGGCTGCCACAATCACCGCATCGGCCTCTACGACGCCTTCCTGATCAAGGAGAACCATATCGCCGCCGCCGGGGGCATCGACAAGGCGGTGGCCCAGGCGCGCACCATCAAGCCGGAAGCCCTGGTGGAAGTGGAGGTGGAAAATCTCGACGAATTGAAACAGGCACTGGCGAGCGGCGCCGACGTGATTATGCTCGACGAATTCACCGACGCGGACACCCAGGCCGCCCTCTCCCTGGCCAGGGGAAAAGCCAAGATCGAGATCTCCGGCAGCGTGGACAGCGAACGGTTGCGACAGTTGGCTCAACTGGATGTGGACTATATCTCCTCCGGCAGTCTGACCAAGCACCTGCGCGCAATCGACCTCTCCCTGCGCATCGACCTGTGAGTCAGCGGGTAGCGGCTATTCTACTGGTAAGCGCTTACCAAAAGAGGAGAGCGACGCCATGAAACAGTGCGAGACCTGTGGCAACCAGTATGACAAGCCCATGGAAATCACCCTGCACAACCAGAGCCACACATTCGACAGCTTCGAGTGTGCCATCCAGGCCCTGGCGCCCACCTGCGCGCACTGCAACTGCCGGATTCTCGGTCACGGCACCGAGGTGGGCGATGAATTCTACTGCTGCGCCCACTGCGCCTCCGCGGCAGGGCACGATGAAGTAGTCGATCGCGCCTAGCGACAATACGTCAATCCGCCTGCAAGCAGGCTCGCAAGGCGCTTTTTCAGATCCCCGGGGCTCGCCGGGAGCGGGCCTCGCGGCCCGCAAGCGGAACTGGAGCCTTCAGCGCAAAGGTAAATAGCTCCGCGCTCCCGGGAAACCGTACCAATCTACTGATTGCTGTGCATGGCTTCAATCAGCTCGCCATTGCCGGTATCCCCGGACAGCTCCCAGAAAAAGGAACCGCCCAGATTCTGGTTGGCGATGTACTGCATCTTGCCCGCGATGGTGGAGGGGGTGTCGTAGCTCCACCAGTTGTTGCCGCAGTGGGCGTAGGCAGTACCCGCAACTGTGCCGTTCGCCGGGCAGCTGTTTCTCAGCACCTTGTAATCCTCGATACCCGCCTCGTAGGTACCGGGCGCGGCGCCAGTGGCGGAACCACCGGGTGCCGACTGGGTTACCCCGGTCCAACCGCGGCCGTAAAAGCCGATACCCAGGTTGAGCTTTTCCGCCGGGATTCCCTTGTTCTTCAACGCCTGAATGGCGTAGTCGGAGTAGAAGCCCGCTTGTGGAATGGTCGGGAAATCGGTCAGGGCCGAGTGCGGCGCGGTGGGACCGTCCGCGTCGAAAGCACCGAAGAAGTCATAGGTCATGACGTTGTAGAAGTCGACGTATTGCGCTGCGCCCTCGTAATCGGCGGAGGCAATCTTGCCGCCCGGCGTACCGTCGGCAGTAATTGCCGCAGTCACCAGTTCATCGCCGAAACGCGCGCGCATCGCCGCCATCATGTCGGTGAAGGCGGAGTAGCCACTCTCGTCGCAACTCAGGCCACAGGCGTTGGGGTACTCCCAATCCAGGTCGATACCGTCAAAGACGCCCTCCCAGCGCGGATCGTGTACCAGGTTGTAGCAGGAGTCGGCAAACGCCTGCGGGTTCTGCGACGCCTGGCCGAAGCCGCCGGACCAGGTCCAGCCGCCGAAGGACCAGAGAATCTTGATATGCGGATACATCAGCTTCAGTTTGCGCAGCTGATTGAAGGAACCGCGCAGGGCGCCGGCATCCCAGGTATCCGCCTGGCCGTCAACGCTCTCGGCGGCGCTGTAGAAGCGGTCGTAGTCCGCATAGGAATCGCCGATGGTGCACTGGCCATTCTGCACATTGCCGAAGGCGTAGTAGATATGGGTCAGCTTCTCAGCGGAACCGCTGGTGACGATGTTCTTCACATGGTAGTTGCGCTGGTACACGCCCCACTCCACGAAGTAGCCACCCAGTCGCTCACCGCCACTGGAGGAGCCCCCGGAACCGGAACTGCTCGACGAAGAGCTACTGCTGGAAGAGCTGGAAGAACTGGACGAGCTGGAACCGCTGTCGTCGCAGGGGCCGATCCGCTTCCAGACTTCGTACTCACCGGAATTGGTTGCCGGATCGTTGCCCTGGGTCCACCACTGGGCCTCGTACTCACTGCCCTGGTGCTGCACCCGGTCGCCGCCCACATACACGGCGGAAGCGGACCATACCGCCAGGTTGGCACAGCTGCCACCACCGGAAGAGCCGCCGGAAGAGGAACTGCTGGAAGAAGAGGATGAACTGCTCGACGACGAGCCTCCGCCACCACCACAGGCGCCGAGATCGCTCCAGGCCTCTGTCCAGGCCCAGCCCGCACCGGGTTCGTAGGGGCCACCCTGGCTGCACCAGCCGCCCACGTCGCAGCGGTAGGCCACATCGTTGTTCTGCACTATATCGCCAGTGCTGTAGGGGGAACCGTCCACATAGACCTGGACACCGCCGCAATCGTAGGCGTAGCCGTGTCCGGCGAAGAGACCGAGCAGCAGTATCGCTGCCAGCTTCATCCTTGTCGTTATCGTTATTTTCATCATTATTGTCACCGTTGCTTGTTGGATGGATTCCGAAACCGGCCAACGGCGTATAACTCGCCACAAAATACCAACAGGGCAAAACGCCGCATTACAACTGCCGTACTTCTCCGAGTACAAATGGCTGTGCTGAGCGGTGCTGCCTGTCAGGGAGGACTGGCATCGAACAGCTGACCTCGCCTTCAGACAGCGCTGTCATTAAAAAATGATAACGCTGTCATTCGTGCGAAATGAAAGATAACGTCATTTTTATGAAAGTACCAGCGGACTGGCGCGAGATGCCGCCATTGATGTGCAGGATGTTGGATCGTCAGGGTAAATGGTGCGCGCGGCGCACCCTACGGGACTCGAGACTCGGGAGGAATAACCAACTAATGCGAAGGCCCTGGTGCCGCCACAGCACCGACTAGCCAACCGCGGCAAACTCAGTGGTGATGCTCGTGGTGTACGCTATCCGCTTCGGCCGAGGCACCATGAGCCCCGTGCCCAACAGCTCCCCATAGGGTCCAAAGACCGAACAGAAGAATCAAACCTGCAAACAACAACCGCACCGCCGGGCGCCGCACAAAACTGCGCACCTTCGCAGCGGCGGCCCCGGTGGCCAGCATTGCCGGCACCGTGCCCAGGCCGAAGGCCAGCATCGCCAGCGCTGCGCGCAGGCTGCCGCCCTGAGCCAGGGCGAAAGTGAGCGCGCTGTATACCAGCCCGCAGGGCAACCAGCCCCAGAGAGATCCCAAGGCCACCGCGCTGCCCGCACTGCGCACTGGCAGCAGCTTAGCGGAGAGCGGCTGCAGATAGCGCCACAGATAGGCCCCGCCCCGCTCCAGCCACACCAGGCCCCGCCAGATTCCGGCGATATACAGTGCCATCGCCACCAGCATCAATCCGGCCACCAGGCGCAGCGGCCCCAGTGCCGGCAGGATCGCGGCGCCCAGGGCACCGGCCAGCGCACCCATCAGCGCATAACTGCCCAGGCGCCCGGCGGAATAGCCGATCAACTGGCTCCAGGCCGGTCTCCGCCCCGGCACCGCCATACCCAGCGCGCCGGCGATACCGCCGCACATGCCGATACAGTGGCTGCTGCCGAGAAAACCGATCGCCAGTGCCGCGGCGAGAAACCCCCAGCTTTCCACTACTCCTCCCCGCGCTCGTCGTCGGGCAGGTCGTCGTCGAAGAGAATGCGCCGGCTCTCGGTCTCCAGGTCGTCGTACTGGCCGCTGTTGACCGCCCAGAAAAACAGCTTGACTGCAGTGCCGATAAAAACGATCGCGATGGGAATCAGGATATACAGGCTGTCCAACGTCAACTCCAACGGTGCGCACGGCGCACCCTACGCAGGGGATTATTGGTGCGCACAGGACGCAGCTGTGGGGTGCGCCGTGCGCACCGATACGGAAGTCCTGGAAAGGCGCAATGCATTCAGCACCACCACCAGCGAACTCAGCGACATACCGATGGCCGCCGCCCAGGGCGGTACCAGGCCGCACACCGCCAGCGGCAGTGCCAGCGCATTGTAACCCAGCGCCCAGGTCAGATTCTGGCGCAGAATGCGCCGGCATTTCAGTGCCAGCGCCACAGCCCGGGGCAGCACGGCGAGGTCGCCCCGCAACAGAATCGCATCGGCCCTGGATTGGGCCAGGTCCGCAGCGGACATCATCGACACGGACACGTCGGCACCGGACAGCACCGGCACATCGTTGAGGCCGTCGCCAACCATCAACACCCGCTCGCCGCGCTGCTGCAACTCGCGCAGCCGCGCCAGCTTGTCCTCCGGGGAGGCGCCGGAGCGATATTCATCAATGCCGGCCCGCGCCGCCAGGCGCGCCACTTCCGCGGACTGGTCGCCGCTGAGCAGTTCCACCGCCAGTCCTGTCCCCGCCAACTGAGTCACCGCCGCTTTCGCCGTGGGGCGGAGGCGATCGCCCAGGGCTATCCAGGCGACGGCCCCGTCCTCATCTGACAGCAACAGCCACTGCCCTTCGCCCGTGGGCGCCTGCAGGGGCTGTGACAGGGCGAAGTCCGCGCGCCCCAGCCGGTAACGGATCCCCTCGATCACGCCCTCCAGCCCCCGGCCGGTGTGCACGCGCAATTCGGTGGCGGAGAGGTTGCCGGTCCAGGCGCGAAAGGCCCGCGCCAGCGGATGGTTGCTCTCCGATTCCAACGCCGCCGCACAATCCTTCACCCGCTGCGGTGTCCAACCCTCGCGCAGGATTTCGATGTGCAGGATGCGCGGCTCGCCCCGGGTCAGGGTGCCGGTCTTGTCGAACACCACCCGGGTGAGCCGGGGCAGTGTTTCCAGCACATGGCCACCGGCCACCAGCAGCCCCAACTGCTGCAGGCGCAGGGTGGCCGCCGCCAGCGCCGCCGGGGTGGCCAGGGACAGCGCACAGGGACAGGTCACCACCAGCACCGACAGCGCAACCCAGAAGGCCCGCTCGGGCTCCACCTGCCACCAAAATGAGAAGGCGCCCAGCGCCGCCAGCAGCACCAGGCCGACGAACACCCCCGCGACCCGGTCCGCCAGCGCCACCTGTAGCGGCTTTTCCAACTGCGCCCGCTCCACCAGTTTTTCGATCGCCGACAGTCGGGTGGACTCGCCAGCGGCCAGCACTTCTATCCTGAGCGGGGAATCGCCGTTGACGCTGCCAGCAAAAACCCGATCGCCGACGGTCTTTTGCTGCAGTGCCGACTCGCCGCTGAGCAGGGATTCGTCCACCCCGCTCTCTCCGTCGCAGACCTCGCCGTCCGCGGGAATGGTATCCCCCGGGCGCAACAGCAGGCGGTCTCCCGGTGCCAGCGCCGCCACCGGTACCGATTCCTCGCCGGAGCCGGTGAGGCGGGTCGCGGTCAGCGGCAGCAGCTGTGCCAACCCGCCCCGGGCCAGCCCCGCGCGGTGGCGCGCGCGCATTTCCACGGTGCGCCCCAGCAGCAGGAAGAAGGTGAACATGGAGATGGATTCGAAGTACACGTCGCCGGTATTGAATACCGTGGCGTAGAAGCTCGCCGCGTAGGCCAGCCCGATGGCCAGGGATACCGGCACATCCATACTCAACTGGCCGCCGCGCAGGCTGCGCAGGGCGGCGGAGAAAAAAGGCCGCGCGGCGTAGAGCACTACCGGGGTGGCCACCAGCAGCGACACCCAGCGCAAGTAGCGCTCCAACTGCGGATCGATGCCGGAACTGGCGCCGAAGTAGAGGGCGATGGCGAACATCATCACCTGCATGGTGCCCAGCCCGGCCACGCCCAGGCGGCGCAGGGCGCTGCGTTGTTCGTCCCGGATCAGCCGCTCGCTTTCCGCGGCGGTGGCCGGCGCCGGGCGGTAACCGATGCGCGCCAGTTCGGCAAACAGCTGGCCCGGCTGTATAACCTGGGAATCAAAACAGATTTGTGCGCGCTGGCTGCTCGCATTGACCGATACTTTTTCCACTCCGGGCAGGCGGCCCAGGTGCTTTTCGATCAGCCATACGCAGGCGGCACAGCTGATACCGCCCACCAACAGACCGGCAATTTTCAGGCCGCCTTCGTGTTCGCGCACAAACTGTTTTTGAACTTCCGGCAGGTCGTAGGCGGCCCAGTTGGCGGGGTTGGAACCCGATGCTCCCGGCTCCGGGCGCTCGCTGCGGGTATCGCGATAGCGATAGAAGTTGTCCAGGCCCCCGGCCACAATGGCGCCGGCCACTGCCTCGCAGCCAGGGCAGCACATGGGTCGTTCAGTTCCGTTGATCAATACCGAATGGCGGCTGCCGGAGGGAACCGGCAGACCGCAGTGAAAACAGCTGGTCTTGCTCATTGCATCGTGGGGCTGAGGGGCGCGGCGTCTCCCAGGTCGAAATCGATTTCGCCCTTGAGGCGCCACTCCGCCTTCAGGTGTCGGTCCGGGTGCAGCTCCGGCATCAGGCGCAGGTACCAGCGGTGCTGCAGAGGCTGGTCTATGGACCCGGCGTAGCGTCCGCCGGTCTCGCGGGTGAGCAGGATATGCCGGTCCTGGTCCGCCTCCACCGGGTGGCTCAGGGTGAGCAGCAGCCGCTGCGGGTATTCGAGATCGCCGTTCAGTTCCAGCACCACCTTGCCGGCGCTGCTTTGGAACTGCACCATCCCAGCCAGCCCCAGCTCGCGGGCGCGCTCGTCCTGGTGGGCGCTGTAGTGATACATGCGGCTGTCTTTGTAGTAGGTGTCGCTCACGGTGTCGTCGGCATAGCGCACCGAGATGGTAACGGTGATCGCGGAGACCACGACCACCAGGATGATCGGCGACAGCACCAGCCAGAGCCAGGGCTCGCGGTACCAGGGTTTCGAATTGTGTTCGTTCATAATGCTATTAAAAATGGTTACCTCTTCCCCGGCGCTCTATAGCCAGGCGGGTGGCGGCCCTGCTGCCGGGGGCTTCTCATTAAGCCCCAGTAGCCTTCCCCTGAGCCCTCAATATTACCGTTTCGGTCCAATAAACACCGTCTGGTGCTTGTCCACCAGTTCCGGCTTGTCCACTGCCTGCACCACGATATAAATATCGTGCTTCGCGTCCTTCAACTGCTCCTTCGCTATGCTCACGCGGATGGGCACGGCAAAAATCTCGCCGGCCTTCAGGTAGATATCCCGTGGCATGCGCAATGTGTAGTCGTATCCGACTTTACCTTCCACGCGAATGGTAAATTCGTGTGGAGCCTGGTCCATGTTGTTGATCTTGACGGTGTACACATTCTGGATCAGCCCCTGTGATTCACGGAACAGCCGCGCACCGCGGTCGCGCAGGACTTCCGCCTCGATAGGGCTGCGGGTAACCACCTGCTGCACGAACAGGCCGATCATCAACAACAGCACCAGGGCATAGCCGAACAGGCGCGGGCGCAGCAATTGGGTTTTGCCGGTCTCCAGTTCGTCTTCCGAGGTGTAGCGAATCAGCCCGCGCGGATATTCCATTTTGTCCATCACGCTGTTACAGGCGTCCACGCAAAGGCCGCAATTGATGCACTCGTACTGCAGACCGTCGCGGATATCGATGTCCACCGGGCATACCTGCACGCACCAATAGCAGTCGATGCAGTCCCCCAACCCCTCGGCGCGGTAGTCGATACCTTTTTTGCGCGGGCCTCGGGTCTCGCCGCGGCGGGCATCGTAGTGCACTGTCAGGGTGTCGCGGTCGTACATCACCGACTGGAAGCGCGCGTAGGGGCACATGTATTTGCACACTTGCTCGCGAAGGAAACCGGCATTCATATAAGTGGCAAAGGTAAAGAAACCCACCCAGAAGACCCCCTGGGGATGAGCCTGGAAACCAGCCAGGTCCACCACCAGGTCGCGAATACCGTAGAAATAACCCACGAATGCCAGCGCCGTGGCCAGGGAGATAAAAATCCAGATGGCGTGGGTGCCGCCCTTGCGCAAAATCTTTTCCGCATTCCAGGGGCCGGCGTCCAGCTTCATGCGCTTGTTGCGGTCGCCTTCACAGATGCGCTCGGCCCATATAAACATCAGCGTCCACACGGTCTGGGGACAGGTGAAACCACACCAGACCCGCCCCAGCCAGGTGGTGACCGCGAACAGCGCAAAGGCGGCGATGATCAGCAGCCAGGCGAGCAGGAAGCCGTCCTGGGGGCCGAAGGTGGTCCAGAAAATGTGGAATTGCCGCGCGGGCAGATCGAAATGTACCGCCTGGCGGCCTTCGATATTCAGCCAGGGGATAAAGAAGAATAGCGCCAGCAGCGGCAGGCCGGTGTATTTGCGGATACGGGTGTAAAAGCCGCGGATATGGCGGATATAGACCTTGTCTTCGGACTCGTAGAGCATGCGATAGCGCACTTCGCCATCGCCGTCCTGCTCTTCGCGTGTGGGAATTCGATCGTTCACAAAACCTCACTGATACCCTTCGCAAATATGACAACAGGGCGCTGTTTCAAAAGATATGAGGCTTTTCTTTTTCTTCCCTGTCTGCCGCAGTTTCTGCCGGCGGGATGAGCTGCCGAGTTATGCCCACCCCACCAGCCGATCACCGACTACTGTTCCACCTCTTCCTGACGGGACAGGCTGTACACATAAGCCGCCACCAGTTTGATCTTGTCCTCGCGCAGCTTTTCCTTCTGCGCTGGCATCTGGTTGCTGCGGCCGCTGCGAATGGTGTGCTGTATCTGCTCGCGGCTGCCACCATAGAGCCAGATATTGTCGGTGAGGTTGGGGGCGCCCATGGCCTGGTTGCCCTTGCCATCCGGACCGTGACAGACATAGCACACACTGCCGAAGATCTTCTGGCCCTCAGTGGCCATGGCGGTATCGTGTTCCAGTCCGTTCAGAGCCAGTACGTATTCCGCGGCATTCCTCACGCCCGCTTCGCCGATCACCGGTCCCTGGGGCGGCATGGTACCTTTGCGACCTTCGTGAATCGTCTTGAGGATGTCTTCCGGAGAGCCGCCGTAGAGCCAATCGCTGTCGGTCAGGTTCGGGAAGCCGTAGTTGCCGCCACCATCGGCGCCGTGGCATACGGCACAGTTGTTGGCGAAGATGCGCGCACCCATTTTTAGCGCTTCGCGGTTGTCGGCAATCTCCTCGATGGGCATTTCTACATACAGGCCGAAGGTCTCGTCGAATTTCTCGCGGGCCTTGGCCTCCTCGTTCTCCAGTTGACCCACGGAGGTCCAGCCGCTGAAGCCTTTGAAGTTGCCCAGGCCGGGGTAGATCGCCAGGTAGATGCCGGTGAAAACCAGTGTGGCAATAAACAGCAGAAACCACCACCTGGGCAGGGGGTTGTCGTATTCTTCAATGCCGTCGTACACGTGTCCAGTGGTGCGGTTCTCCGGATCTTCCTGGTCGCTCACTGCAACCCTGCGGTTAGCGAATAATATCCAGGTGACCAATGCCAGGTTGGCGAGCGTGAGCACAATGACCCATATACTCCAGAAGGTACTCATTTATCGTCTTGCCTCGTATTCTGTTTTGCCGGTGTTCCGCTTTCTTTTTTCTCGCCAGCCTTTCTCGCTGACCGCTCGGACAGCTCTTCATCGGCAAACGGCAGTTTGGCGTCCTCTTCAAAGCGCTTTTTGCGCTTGGGGGAAAACGCCCACCAACAGATTCCCAAAAATGCCAGCGCCCCCAGGACGACGCCGATTACTCGCAATGTGTTGATATCCACGAATATCCCGCTCCGTTAGCGTTTCTGCTGAACCAGAACACCCAACTGCTGCAGGTAGGCGACCAGCGCGTCGATCTCTTTTACCCGGCCGCCCACGAAGGGCTCGCCGGCCTTGGCGATATCCTCATCGGTATAGGGCACACCCACTGTGCGGAGCGCGCGCATCTTGATGGCAGTGCGATCGCCGTGGACCACATTGTCAAACAGCCAGGGGAAGGAAGGCATATTGGATTCCGGCACCACGTTGCGCGGGTTGTACAGGTGCGCGCGGTGCCACTCGTCGGAGTAGCGGCCGCCCACGCGGGCCAGGTCCGGGCCGGTGCGCTTGGAACCCCACAGGAAGGGGTGATCGTAGACGGACTCCTGGGACATGGAGTAGTGGCCGTAGCGTTCCACTTCCGCGCGCAGGGGGCGCACCATCTGCGTGTGGCACACGTGGCAGCCCTCGCGGATATAGATATCCCGGCCTTCCAGTTCGACCGGCCCCAGCGGCTTGAGGCCGGCGACGGGTTCCACGTTCGCCTCGATAAAAAACTGCGGCACGATTTCCACCAGAGCGCCGAAGCTGATGGCGATGATGGTGAATATGATCAGGATGCCGACGTTCTTCTCTACTATGTCATGATTTTTCACGATTCGACCTCCTAAACTGCGTGCGGCACTGGCGCTGTGTTGTCATTGCGGGCCACATCTTCTTCTTCGGTGACGGTGCGGAACACGTTGTAGGCCATCACAAACATCCCCGACAGGAAGAGGGCCCCGCCCAACCAGCGCACAACATAACCCGGGTGACTGGCAATCACGCTCTCCACAAAGCTGTAGGTCAGAGTGCCGTCGGCATTAAAGGCACGCCACATCAGGCCCTGGGTGATGCCATTGACCCACATGGCGGCGATGTATAGCACCGTGCCCACGGTGGCCAGCCAGAAGTGGGCATTGATCAGCTTCACGCTGTACATCTGCCTGCGGTGGAAGAGCACCGGTACCAGGTGATAGATGGCGCCGATGGAAATCATCGCCACCCAGCCCAGGGCACCGGAGTGCACGTGGCCCACGGTCCAGTCGGTGTTGTGGGACAGCGCGTTGACTGTCTTGATGGACATCATCGGTCCCTCGAAGGTGGACATGCCGTAGAAGGACAGGGACACCACCAGGAAGCGCAGGGTCGGGTCAGTGCGCAGTTTGTGCCAGGCGCCGGACAGGGTCATGATGCCGTTGATCATGCCGCCCCAGGAGGGCGCGAGCAGGATGATCGACATCACCATCGCCAGGCTCTGGGTCCAGTCCGGCAGCGCCGAGTAGTGCAGGTGATGGCCCCCGGCCCAGACGTAGATGGAGATCAGCGCCCAGAAGTGCACGATGGACAGTTGGTAGGAGTAGATCGGCCTCCCCGCCTGCTTGGGCACGAAGTAGTACATGATGCCGAGGAAGGCGGCGGTGAGGAAGAAGCCCACCGCGTTGTGGCCGTACCACCACTGGATCATCGCGTCCTTGGTACCGGAGAAGATGGAGTAGGACTTGAACGGCGCGACCGGAATCTCCAGGTTGTTGACGATATGCAGCGCGGCGATGGTGATGATGTAGGCACCGAAGAACCAGTTGGCCACATAGATGTGCGAGGTCCGGCGCTTGGCGATGGTGCCGAAGAACACCAGTGCGTAGGCGATCCAGATCAGCGCAATCAGGATATCGATCGGCCACTCCAGCTCGGCGTATTCCTTGGTGGAGGTGTAGCCCATGGGCAGGGTGATGGCCGCGGCGACAATCACCACCTGCCAGCCCCAGAAGGTAAACGGAATCAGCCAGCCGCCCCACAGGCGGGTCTGGCAGGTGCGTTGCACCACGTAATAGGAAGTCGCGAACAGCACACTGCCGCCGAAGGCGAAAATCACCCCATTGGTGTGCAGCGGGCGCAGGCGGCCGAAGTGGGTGAAGGGTTGCCAGAGATCGTTCAGATGGGGCCAGGCCAACTGGGCCGCAATCAGGTCGCCTACAGCCATACCAACGATACCCCAGACCACCGCCATGATGGTGAACTGGCGTACCACTGTGTAGTCATAGTCCGGCGTATCGCCGGCCTTTACCACGGTTGTCGTCATCGTCTTACTTCCGTTACTTTTTAAAATTCGTGCTCTCGCGGGAACGGTCGCTGTCAGAGCGGGCATCGATTGCGGCCACGGACAAATTTTGCCCAGGTCGCTTCAGGTATTCACGGCGCCTTCGGCCGGGCGGCATTCCGTTGGGCGGCACCCCACTGGGCGGCGCTCCGTCATCCGTGACCGCCGCAGCTCCTACCGAAAGAGCCTACAGTGTAGGAGCCCGTCTGCCGGCGACCGGATTGCCTGGAACAATCCGACGCAGCGAACTGCCCGGCCGGGTACACAGATGTAACTCACCGGCAGGGATTTAAACGCACCCGTTGCCGGCGGGAACTGATCTATATCAATTTGCGTCCCTTACCGGCGGCAATCCGCAGTCTCAGGGCATTCAATTTAATGAAGCCCTCGGCGTCCTTCTGGTCATAGGCGCCGGCATCCTCCTCAAAGGTGGCGATGCGCTCGTCGAACAGGCTCTCCGCGGAACGGCGGCCCACGGCGCTGACGCTGCCTTTATACAGTTTCAGGCGCACCTCGCCGTTGACAACCTGCTGGGACTCATCGATGGCCGCCTGCAGCATGCGGCGCTCCGGGGACCACCAGTAGCCGTTGTAGATCAGATTGGCGTAGCGCGGCATCAGCTCGTCTTTCATATGTGCCACCTCCCGGTCCAGGGTGATGGACTCGATGGCGCGGTGCGCTTTGAGCAGGATGGTGCCGCCGGGAGTTTCATAGCAGCCCCGGGACTTCATGCCCACGTAGCGGTTCTCGACGATATCCAGGCGGCCAATGCCATTGGCGCCGCCCAGCTTGTTCAGCTTCTCCAGCAGGGTCGCCGGGCTCAGGCGCTCGCCGTCGATGGCCACCGGATCGCCGTTCTCAAACGTCAGGGTGATATACACAGGCTCATCCGGTGCCGCTTCCGGACTCATGCTCCAGCGCCACATATCCTCCTCGGCTTCCGCCCATGGGTCCTCCAGGATGCCGCCCTCATAGGAGATATGCAGCAGGTTGGCATCCATGGAATAGGGGGATTTCTTCTTGCCGGAGGAGAAGTCCACCGGGATCTTGTGCTGTTCGCAGTACTGCATCAGCTTTTCGCGGGAAGTGAGATCCCACTCCCGCCAGGGGGCGATCACCTTGATACCCGGCTTGAGCGCATAGGCGCCGAGCTCAAAGCGCACCTGGTCGTTGCCCTTGCCGGTGGCCCCATGGGAAATGGCGTCGGCACCGGTCTCGTTGGCAATCTCGATCAGGCGCTTGGCGATCAGCGGGCGGGCGATGGAAGTGCCCAGCAGATACTCGCCCTCATAGATGGTGTTGGCGCGGAACATAGGGAAGACGAAATCGCGCACATACTCCTCGCGCAGGTCGTCGATATAGATATCCTTCACCCCCAGAGCCTGCGCCTTCGCGCGCGCCGGTTCCACTTCCTCGCCCTGACCGATATCGGCGGTGAAGGTCACCACCTCGCAGCCGTAGGTTTCCTGCAGCCAGCGCACAATCACGGAAGTGTCCAGTCCGCCGGAGTACGCTAGTACCACTTTGTCGATCTTGCTCATTGCTGTCCTCTGCTGGGAAATAAGCCGCCACACAGAGCGCTACCACGCCCCGGTGAGTGTCGGTCTGGGAGGGGTTATTGTTGGAAGTGTACCCAGGACAGGCGATTGGCCCGCCTTTTTCGGGGCGCGATTGTAGCGCCTCAACTCGCGGACGACTAGCGCCAGCAGGCTACCGACTCGCCATTGTACATTTCTTAACCAGACAATTCATCGCAATTTGCCCGCGCTTCGGGTAGCATTCGCGGCGCTGATCGCATCCACTAACCACCGGCCATTTGACCACAGCCTATGATGGAGCAACCCACCCTCCGCGTCACTTTACGCACTCCGGACGACTGGCATATCCATCTGCGCGACGGCGCCGCCCTCCCGCGCACCGTGGGCGACGCAGCCAGGCAGTTTCGCCGCGCCATCGTGATGCCCAACCTGGTGCCGCCGGTAGTGGATGCGGGAGACGCCGTCTCTTACCAATTGCGCATCCGCAAGCAGATTCCCGAGGGCAACCCCTTCGAGCCGCTGATGGTGATCTACCTGACCGACCGGACCAGTGCGGAAATCGTCCGCCAGGCCCACCAGGCCGGCGTGGTCGCCGCCAAGCTCTATCCCGCCGGCGCCACCACCAACTCCGATTCCGGCGTCACCGATATCGCCAACATCTACCCGGCGCTGGAGGCCATGCAGGCCTGCGGCATGAAACTGCTGCTGCACGGGGAAGTCACCACCGCGGATATCGACATCTTCGACCGCGAGCGGGTGTTTATCGAAAAGATCCTGTCCCGGGTGGTGGACGACTTTCCACAGCTGAAAATCGTGCTGGAACATATCACCACCGCCCAGGCTGCGGAATTTGTCGGCGAGGCCCGCGACGGCGTGGGCGCCACCATCACCGCGCACCACCTGCTGTACAACCGCAACCACATGTTGGTAGGCGGCATCCGGCCCCACTACTACTGCCTGCCGATCCTCAAGCGCAGCTACCACCAGTCCGCGCTGATCGAAGCGGCCACCAGCGGCAACCCGAAATTCTTCCTGGGCACCGACTCCGCGCCCCACGCCCAGCACAAGAAGGAGACTGCCTGCGGCTGCGCCGGCTGCTATACCGCCTTCAGCGCCATCGAGCTCTACGCCGAGGTTTTCGACCGCGTCGGCAAGCTGGACAAACTGGAGGGCTTCGCCAGCGAGTTCGGCCCGGATTTCTACGGCCTGCCGCGCAACACGGATACCATCACCCTGGAGAAGCGGCCCTGGGTCCTGCCGGAGAGCCTGGCCATGGGCGAGGAGCAATTGATTCCTCTGGCCGCCGGGGAGGTATTGAGCTGGCGGTTGGCATGATCGGGGCCTCCTGCAGGGAAAGATCGTAGGATGGGCAAAGCGAAGTGCCCATCAATACACCGTCGCTGATGGGCACGTCGCTTCGCTCCTTTGCCCATCCTACAAATAAGCTTCAAAACCAAGTCAGATTTTTGATTTTTAAGGACCCCAAGTGACCCCCGCGGAAGAACCCACCGGACCCAAGAGCCTTCTGGCACAGCGATTTCGCGGCTTCCTGCCCGTAGTGGTGGACCTGGAGAGCGGGGGCTTCAACGCGCGCACCGATGCCCTGCTGGAAATCTCCGCGGTGATCCTGGATATGGACGACAGCGGCGTACTCAAACCAGTGGAAACCCACAGCTTCCACCTGGACCCTTTCGAGGGCGCCAATATCGAGCAGTCGGCACTGGACTTTATCGGCGTGGACCTGGAATCTCCGGATCGCGACGCCCTCCCCGAGGAAATCGCCCTGCCGGAACTCTTCCGCAAGGTGCGCGCGGCGGTAAAGAAACACAGCTGCACCCGCGCCGTGGTGGTGGCCCACAATGCCCATTTTGATTTGGGCTTTATCAACGCCGCCGTGGAGCGCTGCGGTATCAAGCGCAACCCCTTCCACCCCTTTTCCTGCTTCGACACCGCCACCCTCGCCGGCCTCGCCTACGGGCAGACGGTGTTGGCCAAGGCTTGCCAGGTGGCCGGTATCGAGTTCGACAACAGCAGCGCCCACTCCGCCGAGTACGACGCGGAGAAAACCGCGGAACTGTTCTGCGGTATCGTGAATCGATGGCGGGAACTGGGCGGATGGCCCCTGCAGGAATCGAGCGGCGAGTGACTTGTTCGACGGTCACTGGCCGCAAGCAACAACCGAAAGAATTCAGCGCGTAAACGATGGCCAAGGGCAGCAGCGAACAGACCCGTTTCTGGCAATCCCGCGAGCTCGGCGGAGTGGAGTTGCTGCACGCGCAATATCTTGAGCAGCGCTTCGCCCCCCATGTGCATGAAGGCTTTGTGTTCACGGTGATCGAGCGGGGTGCCCAGCGCTTCCGTCACAAGGGAGGCGAACACCTGGCGCCGGTGGGCAGCATGGTGCTGATCAATCCCGACGAAGTGCACACCGGCTCCAAGGCGCATGAGCAGGGATGGAGTTACCGCGGTTTCTACCCGGACAATGCCCAGGTTGTCGGAGTATTGGAGGAGCTGCAGCTGGGCCGGAGGGGGCTGCCCACATTCTCGGCCAGCGTGCTGCATGACCCGCAGTTACACCGGCGCTTTGCCCAGCTGCACCGCCTGCTCGACGGCGGCGCCAGCGCCTTGCAGCAACAGACCGCCTGGCGCGAGGCGATCCTCCTGCTGTTCCAGCGCCATGCCCATATTCCCGAGGCGCCGTCGCCGGGGCGCGAGCCGCAGGCGGTGGCGCTGGCGAAGGAACTGTTGAGCAGCCGTATGGCCGAGCCGCCATCGCTGGAGCAACTGGCGGCGGCGGTCAACCTGTCGCCGTTCCACTTCGCCCGGGTTTTTCGCCGCGCCACCGGCCTGCCGCCCCATGCCTGGCTCAGGCAGCGACGCCTGGAGCATGCACGCGCCCTGCTGAAGGACGGCTGCGCGCCGCTCGACGTGGCCCTGCAGCTTGACTTCGCCGACCAGAGCCACCTGACCCGCCAGTTCAAGCAGGCCTATGGCGTCGGCCCCGGCGAATACCGCAGGGCCTGCGGCACTCGCAGCCGGTAGATATCTCTTAGAGCCTGTTTGAATTCCTCGTTTTCCCACCCTAAGTGCGGGACCGGGCGGGGTGCCTCTTTCCAGGACACGCTGTAAATACTTCCCTGTACGCTCGTAATCGGCATCCATGCCTCATACGGTCCCGGAAAGAGGCACCCCGCCCGGCCGGAGAGCCCTGTGCAAGATTCCAAACAGGCTCTTACAAGCCATTGCGCAAGATCGTTCAAGACCCGGCGATGGCGTAGCGGTAGGCTTCCGGGTCAGGAGGAGAACGTCCATGACCCGCTTGCAGGAATTCACCCAGGGCGCCCGCGACATGCTGCCGATGCTGCTCGGCGCCATGCCCTTCGGCATCATCTTCGGCAGCCTGGCCGGCGCCGCCGGGCTGAGCGCCTGGCAGACCCTCGGCATGTCGCTGCTGGTGTTCGCCGGCTCGGCCCAGTTTATCGCCATCAGCCTGCTCAACGCCGGCACCGGCTTGATCGTGCTGTTGCTCACCACCTTCGTCGTCAACCTGCGCCACGCCCTCTACAGCGCCAGCCTGCAGCCCTTCGTGCGCCATCTGCCCAAGCGCTGGCGGATGCCGCTGGCCTTCTGGCTGACCGACGAGGCCTACGCGGTGGTACTGCATCGCTATACCGACGCCGATGTCTCGCCGAACAAGCACTGGTATTTCTTCGGCGCGGCGCTGGCCATGTACCTGAACTGGCAACTGAGTACCCTGATCGGCGTACTGTTCGGAAAGAGCGTGCCAAATCTAAGCGCGTGGGGGCTGGACTTCGCCATGCTGGCGACCTTTATCGGCATCGTCGTGCCCACGCTGCGCAACAGCCCCCAGGTGGCGGCAGCCCTGGTGGCGGCCGCGGTGGCCCTGGCCTGTCATGGCCTGCCGTACAAGCTCGGCCTGATGGCGGCGGCATTCAGCGGGATAGCCGTCGGCGTGTTGCTGGAGCGGCGCAAGGAACAGATGGTGGAGGAGCTGGCCTGATGGACAACTGGCTATTGATTCTCGGCATGCTGGCGATCACCTTTTCGATCCGCTACAGCCTGTTCGCCTTTCCCGACCTGCGCTTCCCGCCGCTGGTGCGCCAGGGCCTGCACTACGTGCCGACCGCGGTGCTCACCGCCATCGTGGTGCCGGGCATGCTGCTGCCGGACGGCGAGCACTGGTCCCTGGGCCCGGACAATGCCTACCTGCTGGCCGGGCTGGCAACCATCGCCATCGCCGCCCTCAGCCGGCACCTGCTGGCGACCATCGGCGGCGGGCTGCTGGTGTTCTTCCTGTTGCGCTGGGCATTGGGCCAGTTGCCGCTCTGAAGGCGGTTTTGCCGACCGGGTATCGCGGCAGGTGCCAGCCCCTCGACACCTCCCCGACACTGGCATAGGATTTCGCCTTTTCCCCGCACGGAGCCATTCCCATGCCGTTACCGACCGTCACCCGCGGTGCCATACTCGCCGCCTGTGGCGCCGGCGCTTTTCAGCGCGGCCAGCAGTACGCTAAGGACCAGCGGGTAACGGACATCAGGGTCGACGGGGAAGCCGGCGTCGTCTACAGCGAGGTGGCCGGCGGCGACGTCTACGAACAGGAAATCCACCTGACCCCGGGACAGCGGCAGGCGCGTATCAGCGGCTACTGCGACTGCCCGGTAGGGCACAACTGCAAACATGTAGCCGCCGCGCTGCTGACCGTCATGCAGCAATTGGAAAGCGGCAACGCTTCTAACGGCAATTTCGCCCTGTCCGGCTGGCAGCGGCGCCTGCACGCCCTCAGTCGAACTTCCACCCCGCTGCCGGAGCGCCGCGACCAGCGGGTGATCTACCTGTTCGACCGCGACAGCGACAGCGACGGCGAACTCGAAGTGGCTATGCGCCGGGTAAGGCGCAGAAAGAACGGCGGCTGGGGCAAGATAATAGCCATTCCCGGCAACCCCTGGTCCTACAACAGCAACGATCACCTTTCCGCCCGGGACAGCACCATCGCGGAACTGCTCGCGAATTGCGGCAACGCGAATTGGGAGTTCGCCCCCGACGGCCGCCTCGGCGCCCTCGCGCTGGCAGAAATACTGGCCACGGGCCGCGCCTTCCTCGCCTCCGGCAATATCCCTGTCACCGCCGGCGGCGAGCGCCGCCTGACCTTCACCTGGGAGGACGCCGATGGGGAGACGCGGCTGCAAGCTGCGATCGAAGACTGCACCGGTGAGTGGCTGGTCGCCGTCACCGAACCGCCCCACTACCTGGACCTGGCAACTGGCCTCTGCGGCCCGATCAACACCCCCCTCACCGGCGAGCAGATACTGCTGCTGCAGGAAATGCCCCCGGTACCGGAGCACTCGCGACTGGAAACGGCCCAATTGCTGGCGGAGGAGCTGCCCGCCAACAGCCTGCCGCTTCCAGTGGAGCAACCCGCCAACGTCGCCGGCAAGCCGGTGCCGCTTTTGCGGCTGGCACGCCGGGAGCCCCAGGGCTTCCTCTACGCCAGTCTGTATTTCCTCTATGGGGAGCACCGCGTGCCGGCCTTCCCTTCGCGGTCCACCCAGATGGTGGAGACGGCGGATGGCCAGCGGCTGCTGGCGCGCAACGGGGATTTCGAGAGCGACGCCGAGGACGAACTGGAAAGGCGCGGCTTCACCGGCTACCGCCTGTCCGCCGGGGACCCGGGCGATATCGGCTTCCTGCTGCCCGACGACGAGATGCTCCCCTCGCCGCTGCGCTGGCAGGAATTCCTCGAGCGGGACGCGGAAGCCCTGCGCGCACAGGGCTGGCGGGTGGAAACGGACCCGAGTTTCCAGCTCAATATCACCCGCGCCGACAGCCTGTCGGGCGAGCTGGGAGAAGACAGCCTCGGCATCCGGGTCAATTTCGGCGGTGAACAACTCGCCCTGCTGCCGCTGCTGGTGCGCGCCCTCGAATATGGGGACCAACTGCCCGAGGGCGGGCTGATGGTGGAACTGGAACCGGACAAGTGGCTGAATATCCCCAGCGACTGGCTGCGCCCGGTGCTCGATACCCTGATTGAGCTGCACGAGGAGCCGGATCTCGACGCCGACGGCCGCCTCAGGCTGCACCACCACAACCTGGCACCTCTCAGCCAACTCGAGGACGCGCTGGGCGAACGCGAATTCCAGTGGAGTGGCGGCGAGGAGCGCCGCGCCCTGGCGCAGCAGCTAAAAAACCTGCAGGGCATCGAAGCGGTGGCGCCGCCACAGGGATTGCGGGCCGAGCTGCGCGATTATCAAAAAGAGGGCCTCAATTGGTTGGCCTTTCTGCACCGCTTCCGCTTCGGCGGCATACTCGCGGACGACATGGGTCTGGGCAAAACCCTGCAGACCCTGACATTTATTCTCCACTTGAAAGAGCGCGGCGAACTGCCCGCGACGGCACTGATCGTCGCCCCCACCAGCCTCCTGGGCAACTGGCTGCACGAGGCGGAGAAATTCACTCCCGGTCTCAGGGTCGCAATCAGCCACGGCACCGACAGGAAGCCAATACTGCGCAAACTCGCCGACTACGACCTGGTGATCACCAGCTACGCCCTGGCACAGCGGGACGCCGAGATTCTGGCCCCCCACCCCTTCAGCCTGCTGGTGCTGGACGAGGCCCAGGCGATCAAGAACCCCCGCGCCAAGGTCTCCCAGGCGCTGCGTCAGTACAGCGCCGCGCAGCGCCTGTGTCTCACCGGCACGCCGCTGGAAAACCATCTGGGGGAATTCTGGGCCCAATTCGATTTCCTGATGCCGGGACTGCTGGGCAATGACAAATCCTTCAACCGTCTCTACCGCAACCCCATCGAAAAGCACGGCGAGGAGGCACGCCAGCGCCAGCTGCGCAACCGCACCGCGCCTTTTATGCTGCGGCGCACCAAGGGGCAGGTGGCCGGCGAACTGCCGCCGAAGACGGAAATCGTACAGACGGTAACTCTCGGTAGCAGCCAGCAGAAACTCTACCAGACGGTGCGCGCCAGCATGGAAAAAGCCGTGCGCAAGCTGCTGCAGAACAAGGGCCTGGCCAAGAGCCATATCCAGGTGCTGGACGCCCTGCTCAAGCTGCGCCAGATCTGCTGCGATCCGGCGCTGGTGAAAATTCCCAGCGCGGCCAAGGTCAAGCATTCCGCCAAGCTGGAGGCACTGCTGGAAATGCTCGAGGAGATGCTCGCCGAGGGACGCAAAATACTGCTGTTTTCCCAGTTCACCAGCATGCTTTCGATTGTCGAGCGCGAACTGAACAAGCGCGGCATCGCCCACAGCAAACTCACCGGGCGCACCCGCAAGCGGGACGAGGCGATCAATCTGTTCCAGTCCGGCGAGGTGCCGCTCTTCCTGATCAGCCTCAAGGCCGGCGGCTTCGGCCTCAACCTCACCGCGGCGGACACGGTGATCCACTACGACCCCTGGTGGAACCCGGCGGCGGAAAACCAGGCCACCGACCGCGCCCACCGCATCGGCCAGCAGAAAGCGGTTTTCGTCTACAAGCTGATCGCCGAGGGCACCATCGAGGAGCGCATCCAGGAACTGCAGCAGCGCAAGCAGTCCCTCGCCGACGCCCTGCTCAGTGGCGAAGGCAGCGCGCTGTCGCGGTTGAGCGGGGAGGAGATTCTGGAGCTGTTTCGTTAACTCTCCCGAAAAGAATACCAACCGCTGACAACTACCGGCACCGCCAGCGTCGCCCAGGCCAGCCAATCTCCGGCGCCGTCGGACAGCAGCGCCGCCAACAGGCTGGCGGCACTGAGCACCCCCAACACTATGGGCGCGCCCCATATCCGGGAGCGGGTCAATTTCCTGCTCACAGCGCCTCCTGTGATTGCCGCGCCGCCAACGGCGGGAACTTTTTTTCAGCCGGGCGCAGCCCCGCGAGTTTTTCCTCGATGGAAACGTTGCGCTTCTTCACCCACAGATAGACGCCGCTGCCCAGTACCAAGATGGCGATAAGGTCCAGCAGGGCCCAGAGAATTTTTAACGGCAGGCCGCCGTAATCGCCAAAGTGCAGCGGGCGGGACAGCAGCAACGCGGTCACGTACCAGGGCATCTCCGCCACCGCCGTCAGTTCGCCGCTGGCCGCTTCCACCAGCACCGGCGTCATCAGCTTGGAAGTAAACGGCGTATTCCCCTGCATAAAGACGCCGAAGTGATGCGGGCTGGCGAAAGGGTTGCCCGGGAAGGCGATAAAGCTTGGCTCCATCTCCGGCGCCGCCGCCCGCGCTGTTTCCAGTGCACGCACCACCGAGTGGTCCATACCTTCGGACACGGCGTCGTTCCGGTAGTCCTCGGTCATCGCCGCCAGCTCGCTGTTCTGCCACTGGCCGAATATCGGCAGCGCGAGGGTGTTGATCACGCCGGTGACGCCGACCACCATCACCCACACCAGGGTGGCGATGCCGAGCAGGTTGTGCAGATCCAGCCATTTCAGCCGCGGCGAGCGGTTGCGGCGCACGGTGCCGAACTTCAGCTTCGACATAAACGGGCCGTAGACCACTGCGCCGGACACCAGCGATGCCGCCAGCAGCAATCCCATAAAGCCGAGAAACAAGGTGCCGCCGAGCCCGGCGAACATATCCAGGTGCAGGCGGTAGAACACATACATGAATCCCTGCTGGAGGGGATATTCGTGAAGGAATTCCCCGGTGCGGGCGTCGTACATGAAGAAGGCCGTGGCCTCCGCGGCGTCCACCGTTTTTGCCATCCCCACGTACCAGGCCTCCGGCTCCTCAGGCTCCCGGTACAGGTACTGCACCGCGTCCTGCGGTCTGCGCGCGGCGGCCGCCGCCGCGATATCGTCGACGCTGGCCGTCGCGGCAACCCCGGGCATCTCCGGCGGCTCCACCGAATTGCCCAGGGCGTGATCTATCTCGTGGTAGAAGATCAGCGGCAGGCCGGTGACACACAGCATCAACAGAAACAGGGTGGAGATCAGGCTGGTCCACTTGTGGACCAGGTACCAGTTGCGGATGGATTGCGCCTTCATTTCACCAAGCCCCCCTTAGAGCCTGTTTACGTTCTATGGTGCTGCACGCCCAGCGCGGGGTCGGGCGGGGGTGCCTCTTTCCGGGACACGGGCTGGGCGCCCCCCTTTAATACGTCCCTGTACGCTCGTAATCGGCATCCATGCCTCATACGGTCCCGGAAAGAGGCACCCCGCCCGCCCTGGAGAGTTCTTCGCGAGATTCTAAACAGGCTCTTAGAAAGTGTACTGGTAGCTCACCGCCATATTGCGCGGCGCACCGTAATAGCCGATTTCGTACAGGCTGGTGATGTACTTCTCGTCCGTAAGGTTGTTCACGTTGAGCTGCAGACGGGAATTGGCGTCGATATCCCAGCGCGCAAAAGCGTTGAGCAGCAGGTAGGCGCCCTGCTCTATTTCCACCTCGGTATAGGAATCCACCTTGGAGGTCTCCGCCTGCCAGTTGCCGCCCAGCCCCAGTGAAACGTCCGGCAGCTGGGGCAGGGTCGCATTCAGGGAGAAGTTGACGGTCTTCCGCGGCACCCAGGTGTAGCTATCGTCACCGGCCTCGTCTTCGAGTTCGAGGGAGGTGAAGCCGAGCACCAGGTTCATGTACTCGTTCAGCGCTCCGGAAACTTCTATCTCGAAACCCTCTGAATCGATGTTCGCACCCTCGTAATAATATTGGAGAGTATCGGGATTCAGGCCCGCATAGGTGGCGAGCCCGCGCTGTTCCGCCTTGAATACCGCCAGCGTCGCCAGCAGGCGGCCATCCAGCCAGTCGGCCTTGGCCCCCAGCTCGTAATTCACGCCCTTGGTGGGGTCCAGGTAGACGCCGTCGATATCGTATTGATCCTGCGGCTGGTAGATATCCGAATAGCTGGCGTAAACGGAGATATTGCCGGTGACTGAATAGGTCAGGCCCAGGTAGGGGCTGACCTCGCTTTCGTCGATATCGCCGCGGAGGCTGGTCACCGAACGCTCGTAACTGACGGCGTTGAAGCCGGGAATAATACTCAGGCTGCCAAATTTGAGCCTGGTAGCGCCGTAGACCCGGGAGAGCGTCTGCTCGCTCTGGTCCCACAGGGTCTTGTCCCCCCAGGCGGGTTCGGCAACCACATCTCCCCCGTAGGGAAAACCCGGCAGCGCGCCAAAGGCGGGGTCCGCGGTATCCACCGGGTGCCAGTACTGGTCCCGCTCGCTGGCCGAGTGGCTGGCGCCGAGGACAGCTTCATGGATGGCACCAAACAGCTCGTACTCCCCGGAGAGGCCGGCGTCAAACAGATGGGCTTCGTCCTCCGTCGGCCACTTGCCCGGATTGCCCAGCAGGCCGGTGCCGGTCTTCGGGTCCAGGCCCGTGGTGGAATAGGCAAAAAACAGCTGACTTTCGTCCTCGAAGCCGCGGTAGTTGTAGGAGAGCTTCAGCTCCCAATCCGACGGCAGCCTATAGCTGTATTCCACAAAGGCCGTCTGGTTGACCGTATCCCAGTAGGTCCAGTCCTGGCTGGTGGACGCATCCGTGCCCCACTCCGCCTGGGTGCCGTCGCTGTTGGCGAATACCAGGCCGCCCCACATACCGCCGACGGTGTTTGCCGCCTGGTGGGAATAGCCCGCGGCCAGGGTGGAATTTTCCGTCAACTGGCCGTCGACCACGCCGTAGATAAAAGTACGGTCGTTCTCCACCCCGCGCAGGTGGGAACCGGAATCCTCCGCCGCCGCCACCAGGCGGCCAGCCCAGTCGCCGCTGCCGCTGAGCGGCGCAGAATAATCCGCCTCCACCCGGACCCGGTCGTAGGAGCCTGCGGTAACCCCCAGCTGCCCACGGGCGTGGTTGGCAGGCCGCTTCCGCACGTAGTTGATGGTGCCGGACGAGTTGCCGACACCGGTCAGCAGGCCGTTGGCGCCCCGGATAATCTCCACTTTCTCGTAACCGAAGGAATCCGTCGCGCCGCGCACCAGGCCCCAGCCGTTGGGAAGGCCGACGCCATCCACCTGGGTGTTCTGGATTTCAAACCCACGGGACAGGTAATTGGTTCTGTTGGTCTCCCATCTCTCCACGCTGATACCGGTGGCCAGATCCAGCGCGTCGTTGATGCTGCTGGCGCCGAAGGCATCCATCAGTTCCCTGTCGACCACGCTGATGGATTGAGGCGTGCTCTTGAGGTCGAGGTTCAGGCCCGTTGCGCCCTTGCTGGTGCGATTCTCGCGCACGCCGACGATAAACACTTCTTCGATATCGCCGGACTCATCCGAGCGACTTTCAGCTTCCTGGGCAACCGACGGCAGGGCGAGACTTACTGCCAGAGACAGGGAGGCGAAGGCGCTTAGCCTGGGGTTCATGGGCATACCTCACATCGTGTGATTATTGGAAGAAGGCGGGCAGGATTGTATGCAAAGATAAATCAAATGCAAATGATATTGATTACTATTTATGAGGTAAATGGTGCCACCAAAGCACGGCGCCGATCCTCTCCGTCTGGACGAGTGCCCCAATATCCAGGGGGGGGTAGTCTCAATCAGCAACCACCCGCAGAGCGGGTGGTATGATGAAAGCCCCCAGAGGGGGCTATGTTACAGCCCCATCAGTCTCATCTGCTCCTGACGGCGCTCTTCACTTTCTTGATTCTTGATGTACTCTCGAATCATCTGCTCATCTAAGCCAACCGTGCTAACACAGTAGCCTCTGGCCCAGAAATGCCTACCGGTAAAATTTCTCTTCACCTGCAAGTACTCACGAAATATTCGAATCGCCGACTTGCCCTTCAGAAGCCCTACCGTATGAGCCACGCTGAACTTCGGAAGGATCATTAACAACATGTGGATGTGGTCCCTCATTGCATAACCCTCAACTAGCTCAACTCCCGCTTGGCGGCAAAGATCACGGAATATGGCTCCGATCTCTCTGCGTAAAGTCCCAAATATCGCCTTTTTTCGGTACTTCGGGACAAATACTACGTGATACCTGCAATAATGCTTGACGTGAGCTTGGCTCTGCCAATCTCTCATATGGCCTCCTAATAGAACTTGCCGGTTCATGGGAGGCCATATTCTCTACCCTGCACGACTGAACGGCAGAGCCCTGTCAAGTCTCACCGCCAGAGGCGGTGGTTTACCTATGTGTTAATTAGCGGGACGACGACGCCTCCTGCGCCGCATCGCTGGCCGCCTGCTCCGGCACGGCGATGGCGATGAAAGCAGCACCGAGTCCATCTGGGGCCGGAACACCCTGTACAGCAGCGGCGGAAATTACTGGGAGCGGGCGCCTGCCCCTGATCGGCCAGCGGCCGCTCCTACGGGAAAATGGCACCGGAATAGCGGAGTCGCCATCCTGGACACTACCATTCGGTGAAAATGCGGTTTTCCCGATGCGGAGGAGGCAGAAGATGAACACTCCGAGAGGTGGCCTGCGCGTGGCCAGCGTGCTGTTCGGGCTGATGGCCCTGGGCCAGCTGTGGCGGGTATTCGCCACCCCGGAAGTATTGGTTGGCGGCGCACCCATGCCCGTCTGGCCGAGCGTGCTGGCGCTGATAATCCTCGCAATACTGTGCATCTGGCTGTGGAGGCTCTCCAACAGGGCCTGAGACAATCGTCTGTAAGCGGTTTCCCGTGGATGGGTAGGCGCCCGCTGGAATTATTCCCGCTACTTACCGCGCCCCCGGCGGGGCGCTATAATCCCGCTCTTCAGAAAGACCCGGCTTTTTGTCGGGTCTTTCCGGTTGTGCCACTGAAAACCGGGAGTTCTCCACTTGTTCGCCTCCGCCCTACGTCAATCCTTCGCCGACGGCAGTCTTTTCGGCACCCTGCCGCGCAACCTGATCGCCGGGATCACCGTGGGCATAGTGGCGCTGCCACTGTCCATGGGCCTCGCCATCGCCAGCGGTGTGCCGCCGCAGCACGGGCTCTATACCGCCATCGTCGGCGGTATCGTGGTGGCACTGCTGGGCGGCTCGCGGGTGAATATCTCCGGCCCCACCGCCGCATTTGTGGTGGTGCTGCTGCCGGTGGTGCAGCAGTTCGGCCTCGGCGGCCTGCTGCTGGCGGGCCTGCTGGCAGGGTTGATCACAATTGGGTTCGGCCTGCTCAAGCTGGGACGGCTGATCCAGATTATCCCCTATCCGGTGATCGTCGGATTCACCTCCGGTATCGGCACGGTGATCGCCTTTTTGCAGATGAAAGACTTCCTCGGCCTGCAACCGGAACCGGGGGCCACACATTTTCTGCAGCAACTGGGCGCACTCGCGGCGGCGCTGCCCAGCTTTCGCTGGCAGGAGTTCGCTATCGGCGCTCTCACCCTGGGTATGCTGATACTGTGGAAAAAAGCACCCGGCCGCATTCCCGCCTACCTGGTGGCGCTGCTGGTGGGCACTCTCGCCGCGTCGGTATTCAACGGCAGCGCCGATCTGCCGGACGTGGACACCATCGCCTCGCGCTTCCGCTTTTCCCTGGGCGGTGTCGAGGGCAGCGGAATACCGCCGGTGGCACCGCACTTTTTGCTGCCCTGGCAATTGCCGGGGCCGGACGGCACACCCATCGGTTTCAGCTGGGAACTGCTGCGCGCACTGATCGGACCGGCGTTTTCCATCGCCCTGCTGGGCGCATTGGAATCCCTGCTGTGTGCGGTGGTGGCAGACGGCATGAGCGGCCAGCAGCACGACCCGGATGGCGAACTGGTCGGTCAGGGCATGGGCAATATAGCGGTGGCCTTCTTCGGTGGCATCCCGGTCACGGCGGCTATCGCGCGCACCGCCACCAACGTGCGCTCCGGTGGCAGCACCCCGCTCTCCGCAGTGGTGCACGGGCTGTTTGTGCTGCTGGCCATGCTGCTGCTGGCACCCTGGCTGTCGCTGATCCCGATGGCGGCGATGGCCGCGGTACTGTTGGTCGTGGCCTGGAATATGAGCGAGGCGGGCCACGCACTGCATATCCTGCGCCGGGCGCCGCGGGCGGACGCCGCAGTGCTGCTCACCTGCTTCGCACTCACCGTGGCGATCGATATGCAGGTGGCGGTGGCCGCGGGCCTGGCTCTGGCCTCTGTGCTGTTTATCCGCCGGGTGACCGAGCTGACGCAAACCACACTGATCAAACCCCACGAGGAAGCGGAACATCAGCAGGCAAAAGGGGTGGTGCTTTACGACCTGGACGGCCCACTGTTTTTCGGCGCCGCCTACAAGGCCCTGAAAATCGTCACCGCGGTGGATCGCGATGTGCACACGGTGGTGCTGGATATGCGGGATGTTGCGGTGTTGGATGCCACCGCCATGGAAAACCTGGAGGCTATCGCCAGGCACCTGGCCGGACGGCACACCACCCTTTACCTGATCCACGTGCGGCCCACTCTGGTAAAGAAGATGCGCCGTTACGGGCTGCTGGACGCAACCACTCCGACCCGGCTGGCCAGGGATTACCATGCGGTCCTGAGCCAGCTGAGCAGCGCTTAGGCACTTGGGTGATTTTTTGTGCAAACTATTGTAGAATGGCCGATTCACGTAGAAAATCGGGACATTTATTGTGGCCAAGAAAGCTTCCAGCGCTTCCAAACGCAAGCAACCCACCACCCTTGAGAGCCGCGAGAATATCGAGGAACAAGTGAAGGCCTTCCTCGCCGCTGGCGGTGAAATCCAGCAGGTGCCGAAAGGTGTGAGCGGCCAGACCAGCACCTCCGGCCCCAAGCACATTACCCTGGGTAAGAAACCCCGCAGTTAACAGTGGTCAGTGGCCAGTGAAAAACACCGACCACTAACCGCCATCCGCTAGCCTCAGGGCATTTCCTCCAGCTCCGCCCCCTCCTTCACCGGCGGCATCAGGTCTTCCTTGGTGATACGCATCGCCATCAGCATATTGATGGCCACGTAAACGGACGAGTAGGTACCCACCACCACACCGACGATCAGCGCCAGCGAGAAGTTGTGAATCAGCTCGCCGCCGAAGAATTGCAGGGCCCACAGCACCAGCAAGGTGGTGAAGGAAGTCATGAAGGTGCGGCCGAGCGTCTGGCTGACGGAAATATTGATGATTTCCACCGTGCTCGCCTTCCGCACCCTGCGGAAGTTCTCGCGAATGCGGTCGAACACCACGATGGTATCGTTGATCGAGTAGCCGATCACCGCGAGCACCGCCGCCAGCACCGTGAGGTCGAAATCCAACCTGAAGAAGGCGAAAAAGCCCAGCACGATGATCACGTCGTGGACCAGTGCCACCACTGCACTCACGGCGAATTTGTACTGGAAGCGCAGCGCCACATAGGCCATCACCACAACCAGCGCGAACAGCATGCCCAAGCCGCCGTCATCGCGCAGTTCCTCGCCCACCTGCGGACCGACCGATTCCACCCGACGCAGTTCCACTTCGCCGTCGCTGCCCTGGCGCAACACAGCCACAATCTCGTCACCCACTGACTGGACGGCCTCCTCATCGCGCGCGTTGCGGTGAGTCTGTTCCTCGGTAGCTTCCGGTGGCAGCTTGATCAGCAGTTCATTGTCAGAACCGAAGCGCACCACCGAGGCACCGGCAAAGCCGGCCTCCTCCAACTGGCCGCGCACGTCTTCCAGTTGCGGGGCGGCTTCGTATCCCACTTCAATCTGGGTGCCGCCAGTGAAATCCAGCCCCAGTTTCAGGCCATTCATCGCCAGCGCGGCGATAGACGCCACCACCAGGGCGATAGAAAGGGCCGCGGCCAGCCTCCGCCAGCGCATAAAATCGAACACACGCTTGCCCATGTACTCGGTGATCTTGCCGTCCTCGACCTTGGTCTCGGCGGCTTTGCTTTTGGTCTCACTCACGGTCGGCGCTCCTATATCCAAAGCTTCTGTACACGGCGGCCGCCGTAGAACAAGTTGATCAATGCCCGCGTACCCATAATGGCGCTGAACATGGAGGTCAGGATGCCGATGGACAGGGTCACCGCGAAGCCCTGTACCGGGCCGGAACCGATCGCATACAGGATCACCGCGACGATCAGGGTGGTGATATTGGCATCCACGATCGCGCTATACGCATTGTCAAAACCGGCCGTGATCGCCGATTGCGGCGGCATGCCGTTGCGCAGTTCCTCCCGTATTCGCGAGAAGATCAGTACGTTCGCATCCACCGCCATACCGATAGTGAGCACCATGCCGGCGATACCCGGCAGGGTCAGGGTGGCGCCGAGAATCGACATCACCGCCACCAGCAGCACCATATTCATCGCCAGCGCAATATTGGCCGCCAGGCCGAAGGCGCGGTAGAACAGCAGCATGCAGATCACCACCGCAAGCAGGCCTATCTGCACCGATGTGACACCCACCTCGATATTGTCCGCGCCCAGCGACGGGCCGATCACCCGCTCTTCCACAAAATACATGGGCGCGGCCAGAGCGCCGGCGCGCAACAGCAGCGCCAGTTCCTGGGCGTCCGCCGGACTGTCCAGGCCGGTGGTGCGGAACTGCCGGCCCAGGGCACTCTGCACCGTGGCCAGGTTGATGATCTTCTTCTCCTCGGTGCGCTTCTGCACCACAATTTCGTTGCCTTCCGCGTCGATTTTTATCTCCGGGGTAAAGCGGCTCTCGACAAACAGGGTGCCCATGCGGCGGCCGACGTTTTTCCAGGTGGCGCGGTGCATCATCTCGCCGCCCCGGGAGTCCAGGGTGATATTCACCTGCGGGAAGCCGCTCTCGTCGTAGCCCACACGGGCGTCGGTCACCCGCTCACCGGTGATGATCACCTTGCGCTCCAGCCAGGCACCGCCATACATCTGGCGGTCCTGCTCGTTGCGGTATTCGAAATATTCCTTGTTGGTCACCAGCGCGTCCGGACGCGCCTCCATACGGTACTCCAGGTTGGCGGTCTTGCCGATAATGCGCTTGGCCTCGGCGGTGTCCTGGACCCCGGGCAATTCCACCACTATGCGGTTGCGCCCCTGGCGCTGCACGATGGGTTCGGCCACGCCCAGTTCATTGACCCGATTGCGCAGGGTGGTGAGGTTCTGGGTTACCGCGTAGTCCTCCAGCTGCTTGAGCTCCTGATCGGTGAGGGTTGCGCGAATCTCCAGGTTCTCGCCTCTGCCGGCCTCGGTGAGCTGCAGTTGCGGGAATTCCTTGCGCAGGGTGGACATACCCAGGTCGCGCAGTTCCTCACTGCGGAAGCGGGCGACGATCTCGCGGTCGTCCACCAGATCCACGCTGCGGTAGCGGGCGTCCGCCGCGCGCAGCTTGGCTTTTACATCAGCCTCGTAGCCTTCCATATTGGTTTTCACGATGGAGTTGGTGTCCACCTCCATCAGGAAGTGCACGCCGCCGGCCAGGTCCAGGCCCAGTTTCATCGGGCTGGCGCCCAGGTTGCTCAGCCATTCGGGGGTAGTGGAGGCCAGGTTCAGGGCCACCACATAGTCACTGTGCCCCAGGGCTTCTTGAATAGCGCGTTTGGCGGGTAGCTGCTCCTCGATGGACTCGAGACGCAGCAGCACGGAGTTCTTATCGCTGACCGCGCCGCCGAAATACTCGATACCGGCCTCGTCGAGGGCCTTTTCCGCCTTCTCCAGCACTGCCGGCCCGATACTGGTGGTGCTGGACTGGCCGGAGATCTGCACGGCGGGGTCCGGTGCGTAGAGGTTGGGCGCGGCGTACAGGAAGCCGAGCACCGCAACCGTGAGAATCAGGAGGTACTTCCAGAAGGGGTAGCGATTCATGCTGCTCTCGTTGTTGTATTCAGGCCCCGGAAGGCCGGACGTTCGCGACAATGTCGGGAGATATGCGGGCAGCCTCCGCGGATTGCAAGGCGGCGCCGTCTCTCTCGAATGGGGGCCGATTATACGGGCATCGTGTTGTGGTACAAATCGGGTCGCGCGGGCCCCAGCTCGGCAAACGGGCCGCAGGCCCGTCAGGGCGAAAGCAGAGCTGGCCCCTACACGGCCAGCGGCGGCACTTCGCGGCCCAGTCGGCGGTAAAAGTCCGCTACGAAAGCCTCCAACTCGCCCGCGGCAATCGCATCGCGCAACCCCTGCATCAACCGCTGGTAGTGACGCAGATTGTGGATGGTGTTGAGCTGCGCCCCCAGTATCTCTCCGCAGCGATCCAGGTGGTGCAGGTAGCTGCGGGAGAAATTCTCGCAGGTGTAGCAATCGCAGCCGGGCTCCAGCGGGCCGGTGTCGTGGCGGTAGCGGGCATTGCGGATCTTGACCACGCCCTCCGCGGTGAACAGGTGGCCGTTGCGCGCATTGCGGGTGGGCATCACGCAGTCGAACATATCCACCCCACGGCGCACCGCCTCGACGATGTCCTCCGGCTTGCCGACTCCCATCAAATAGCGGGGCCTGTCCGCGGGCATCCTGCGGGGCAGGTGGTCGAGGATTTTAATCATTTCCTCTTTCGGCTCGCCCACAGACAGCCCGCCGATGGCGTAGCCGTCAAAGCCGATTTCGGTGAGCCCTCTCAGGGAGACATCCCGCAGTTCCGGGTACATGCCCCCCTGTACTATGCCGAACAACGCGGAGGGGCTGTCGCCGTGGGCTTTTTTGGAGCGCTCCGCCCAGCGCAGCGACAACTCCATGGACTTGCGCGCCTCGTCGGGGGCGGCCGGATAGGGGGTGCACTCGTCGAAGATCATCACGATATCCGCACCCAGTTCCCGCTGCACACGCATGGATTCCTCCGGGTCCAGATACACCGGGCTGCCGTCCACCGGGGATTTGAAGGAAACCCCCTCCTCGGTGATCTTGCGCATTTGCCCCAGGCTGAACACCTGGAAACCGCCGGAATCCGTGAGGATGGGGCCGTGCCACTGCATAAAATCGTGCAGGTCGCCGTGCTCCTTCACTACCTGGGTCCCCGGGCGCAGCATCAGGTGGAAGGTGTTGCCGAGAATAATCTGCGCGCCGATGGCCTCGATATCCCGCGGCAGCATGCCCTTGACGGTGCCGTAGGTGCCCACCGGCATAAACGCCGGGGTCTCCACCACGCCGCGGGGAAAGTGCAGGCGCCCGCGGCGGGCCAGGCCGTCGGTGGTGTCCAGTTCGAATTGCATAAAGCACTGGCGACTCAAGGGTACATCCTCAGTTTATTCTGACCTCAGGGAAGATTACCCCCCTCTCCCGCTTGCGGGAGAGGGGCTGGGGGAGAGGGCACCCACTTCGGGATTGCGGTTGATCAACATCGCATCCCCGTAACTGAAGAAACGGTATTTCTCTTTTACCGCCTCGCGATAGGCATTCATCGTCTGCTCGTAACCTGCGAAGGCGCTCACCAGCATCAGCAGCGTGGATTCCGGCAAGTGGAAGTTGGTGATCAGCCGGTCCACCACCTGGAACCGGTAGCCCGGGTAGATAAAAATGTCCGTCTCGCCCACCGTGGGCTTCAGTTCGCCACTGGCCGCAGCGCTTTCCAGCGCGCGCACGCTGGTGGTGCCCACCGCCGTCACCCTGCCACCGCGGGCGCGGCAATCCGCCACCACCTCGCAGACCCGTTGGGACACATCCAGCACCTCGCTGTGCATCCGGTGCTCAAAGATATTGTCCACCCGCACCGGCTGGAAAGTGCCCGCCCCCACATGCAGGGTCACGAAAGCGGTTTCCACCCCCATTTCGCGCAGGTGATCCAGCATCTCGTCATCGAAATGCAGCCCCGCCGTGGGGGCCGCCACGGCGCCGGCAGTGCGGCTGTAAACCGTTTGATAGCGCTCCCGGTCGGCATCGTCGTCGGGCCGGTCGATATAGGGCGGCAGCGGCATATGCCCCAGGCGCTCCAGCACCGGCAATACTCCCTCCGCGGGGAATTCCAGCTCGAATAACGCCTCGTGCCGGGCTGTCATTTGCAACGAGGTGCCATCCTCCAGCAGTATCTCGCCGCCAGGCTTCGGGGACTTGCTGGCGCGGATATGGGCCAACGCCCTCCCCCCGTCCAGCACCCGCTCGATCAGTATCTCCAGCCTGCCGCCGCTGGCCTTGCGCCCGAACAGCCGCGCGGGGATCACCCGGGTATCGTTGAACACCAGCAGATCGCCCGGCAGCAACAACCCCGGCAGCTCGGCAAAGCGACGGTGCTCCAGGGCACCGCTCGGACCGTCCAGGCACAGCAGGCGGCTGCCGCGGCGCTCCTTTGCGGGAGTGCGGGCGATCAGCTCGTCGGGCAGCTCGAAGTGGAAATCCTGGCGGCGCATGGGCTCAGTGTAGGCAGTTGGCAACGGCGGCGAAGGGTACCCGAAATCCGGTTGACCGTCTAAGGGTGATGGCTATAATTGCAGCCCACCGCAACACCTCACCTGCCGGAGTGGTGAAATTGGTAGACACAGGGGATTCAAAATCCCCCGCTAGCGATAGCGTGCCGGTTCGAGTCCGGCCTCCGGTACCAAATCAAAATTGAGCCCGCCCGACGCGAGAGCACTTTTCCAGCCTGCCTCGCAAGCGGCCTCATTCCTCCTGTACAATGCCGCCATTTCAACTTCCCAGCTCCAGTCGCAAACTCCCGACAGCAACAAAGAATATGAATAACCGCTTCCTAAACCTGGACGCACTACGCGGCATTGCGGCTTTGCTGGTGGTATGGCAGCACAGCAGTGAATCTTTCGTACGCAATCCCGGTATTGCACAGCACGGTACAATCCTGGCGGACATGGCCTCCGCAGTGGATTTCGGCAGAATTGGGGTTATCTGTTTTTTCCTGACTTCAGGATTCGTTATTCCCTACAGCCTTTCTGGCACGGACGCCACGATCAAAAAATTTGCCGTACGCCGATTCTTTCGACTGTATCCGGTCTACTGGTTATCCCTGATCATGGCGGTAGCCGCGTCCGTGGCTCTCGCGGAATACCGGTTTTCGGGTTCCGTCATCGCCGCCAACACTACTATGATGCAGGGACTGTTCGGTTTCCAGAATATCCAGGGGCTCTATTGGACACTGACAGTCGAACTGATCTTTTATTTCCTGTGCGCACTGGCATTTGCGCTAAACATTCTCCACAGGTGCCTACCACTGTTGTTGCTTTGCTGGGGCAGCCTGTTCTTTTTTGTCGCATGGCAGCTAGCAGGCAAACTGGCTCCTCAAATCACCGACCTGCCGCCCACAATAACCTATATCCCCTATTGCTTGGCAGTTATGTTCTGCCGCGCCTTGATCCGCTATTGCTATACAAAAAAATCGGGCTATCGCCATGCACTTCTCGGTGTTCTGGGGGTTTTTTCACTGCCGCTTTGTGTGCTGCTGCTGGGTGTTATGGAAATCAATGTCGTAGAAAGCCCCTTCCGGTTCGGTCTTTCACATCTAATTGCCTTGGCGGCTTTCTTTGGGGTACTGCTGCTACCGATAAGGCCACCAGTTTTCCTGTTACTGCTTGGCGCCATCAGCTACTCGATCTACTTGTTTCACCCGATAGCCATGAGACTGGTGGACTGGTCGATCAAGCAAAGCTGGGGACAGGTTTTCGCAGCTTTGCCGCTGAGCTTCTATATACTCGCAACAAGCCTGCTCGCCATTACCATGGCCTGGATTCTGTATCAACTGGTAGAGCGTCCCTCGATCGCGGCCGGCAGGACTCTGACGCGCCCCGGGACAGCTTCGGGCATACAGTCGCAATCTCGGCCTGTCGCAAATTAACGCGGTCAGTGCTCCCAGTATTCCTGCATCTTCAGGAACATAAACGACGCAGTCCAGGTGATCATCATCAGCCCGGCCAGCGCCTCCAGCCCGGCGGTAAAGCGCAGATGCCCCATGGGTACAATATCGCCGATACCGAGGGAGGTATAAGTAACGAAAGAGAAGTAGGCGCAGTCGATCAGGCCGCCGTCGAAATTGCCCTCGAGGGTTTCGAAGTAATCCGAGTGCACCATAAAGAAATAGCCCAGGGCAAACAGCCATATCTCGACAATATGCGCGAGCAGCGCGCCGAATACGCCGATCAATACCGCCGTATTGCGCCGGACGGAAAACTTCTGCCCCAACAGAAAGAGACTGTTTAACGCCTCGTGGTGAATCAGTACCGTCACCGCCACAAGGAAGCTGTTGAGCAGGAAGGCGACCAGCATCTAGTGTGGTGTCTCCTATTAAATGGTCATATCAGCGGGCCGCTAAGCGGCCAGGTGCAAGGCGCATTTGCGCAAGCGTAGCCGGCTACGTCAAGCAAATGCAACGCCGCAGATGGCCGCTTAGCGGCCCGCCCGGAGGGAGCCCCCCAAAATACCCACAGCTGCGTTGCAGCTCTTGAAAATGGAATGACCATTCCCTGCGAGCTGCGCCTAACTGTGAGCATTTTGGGGGGCTCTGATAGGACCAGTTAATAGGAGACACCACACTAGCGCCTGCCCCGGAAAAACTCCTTCACCAGATTGCCGGTCTCCTCCGCCATCACACCGCCCTCCACGGCTATTCGGTGATTGAAAAAATCCTCTTCGCTCAATCGCAAGCGACTCTCCACCGCACCGGCGCGAGGTTCCGCGGCGCCGTATACCAGCCGCCCAACCCGCGCGTGCACCATGGCACCAAAGCACATGGTGCAGGGCTCTATGGTGACGTACAGGGTGGCCTCCGGCAGGCGGTAGTTCTGCAGGTGTTCCGCCGCCTGGCGCAGGGCGATAATTTCCGCGTGGGCGCTGGGGTCGCAGTTGCCGATGGGGCGATTGCTGCCCTCGCCGACGATCTGCCCGTTCAGCACCGCCACTGCGCCCACCGGCACTTCGCCGCGCTCGCCGGCAATGCGCGCCAGTTCGATGGCCCGCTGCATAAAACCGTAATCTCTCGGGGTAGCCATAGTTACTTTCTATAGTTACTTTTTACTGACCAGTCTGCGCACCACGAAATCCGCCTCCATTTTCAGCGAGTCGCGCCGTTCCAGTTCCTCGCGCACTTCGCTA